>JBIJDJ010000083.1:0-12414 GCA_044344175.1 Sulfuritalea sp. | reverse complement strand
TATGCGGACAACGAAATGTGCGCCAGTCGCTCACCTACGGTGACTGACGCTTGTTTCGTATCCCAAATCCACATAATCGCGTAGTCAGCATAAGGGCACACAAGAGACCGTCGCCTATCGGGATTCGCCGCCGAAAAGCAGCCGTTAAAATTCCACTGCCCGACACCCGCCCTTCAGTACCTCAAAGATTGCCTTCTTGAGTCCGGCGTGGTCATCAGAAACCACGAACTCGACACCCGACAGGCCGCGCTCTTTCAATCGCAGAAGGAATTCCTTCCAACTGCTTTGGCTCTCGCGTTTTTTTGCCATCTCAACGGCCGGGACCTGCCGCTGACCTTCCCAGTTGATGCCGATGGCGATCAGGACGGCCTGATGGGCGATGCCCGGTGTCAATTATCTTGACGCCGGTCAGGCTAATTGTCGCCGGCCAGGGCGATCACTCCAGCCTCGCGGACTCGTTCATAGCGGGCATCGGGAATCAGGAATCGGCATTACTGGCGACGAACAGAAATCGAATTTGACCCAAATACTGAACAGGCAGCCAGCGAAACGGGAATGGCATGCCCTCCATTTGATTTTTTTTGGATTGACTTCAAGCCTGTCACGCAGCCTGCCGACGAAATTTCTACACCGGTACACCAACGCAAAGTTGGTCAATGTAGCTCGCCCATTCCTGCATCATGCGCCGGCGCTCGGGAAGGTGTTGAGCGTGGTTGTAGCTGGCGCGTGTGCGGTTGCGCGGCACATGTGCCAGCTGGCGCTCAATCCAGTCAGGCTCATAGCCAAGCTCATTCAGCAGCGTACTTGCGGTCGCCCGAAAACTGTGCGGAGTAATTTCGCCGGAAAAACCAATCCGAGAAAGTGCTTTGTTCCACATCGGATCAGAAATCGCCTTCGCAACGCCACTTGCGGAAGGAAACAGAAGTTCGCTTTCGCCGGAAAGACCTTTCAACGTCTTAAACAGAGCCACAACTTGCTTGCTCATTGGAACAATATGCTCCTGCCGCGATTTCATCCGTTCGGCCGGTATCCGCCATTCTCCATGCTTCCAATCAATTTCTGTCCACTTGGCCAGGCGCAACTCCGAACCGCGCACAAAAGTCAGAAGAAGTAACCTTAATCCGACCGCCAGGCTTGGCTCGTTCTTCTCGAACGCGCTGAGCGCCTTAATCAGACTCGGTATTCGACGTTTATCCAAAGGCGGAGCATGACTTGTCGGCGGCAAATGCAAAGCGTTGCGCAAGGAAAACGTCGGGTCATTTTCAGCACGCCCTGTCGCAACGGCATAGCGGAACACACCTCCTATCCAGATGCGTAACTTCTCCGCAACTGTCAGCGATCCTCTCTTCTCTACCGCGCGCAGGATTGCGAGTACCTCCGGCGAGGAAACACCAGTAATCGGGAGATGGCCAATTTTTGGGAACACGTCGACGTCCATGAAGCGCTTCACGCGCTCGGCATAACGCGCATCCCAAGTCTTGGACTGCGACTTGATGTATTCGAGGCAAACCACCTTGAAGCTATTGGAGTTGGCCGCACGACGAGCCAATAACTGCAATTTCCTCTGCTGGGTCGGATGCTGGCCGTCAGCGAGTATCTTCTTTGCCTGATCTCGCTTCTGCCTGGCTGCCGCCAACCCGACTGCGGGATACATGCCGATACTGTAGGTCTGCTGTTTATCGAACCACCGGAAGCGATACCGCCAGAGCTTTGAGCCGTTCGGCATCACATAGAGGTACAACGCACCGCTGTCTGATAATGTGTAGGTACTACCGGCAGGTTTGGCGTTTCTTACTGCTGTATCCGAAAGAGGCATGGGAGTGTGTATCAGTGCCAGAATACACACAACGATACACACATTTTATCCGGATGCCAATAGCCGCTACAGAACAACGATGGAACATAATGCACTGTTTATATTATATTTATTTACAAAAAGCGGAACTCCCTGGACACCCCCGGATCAGCCATTTTATTTTGTGCCATAATTTTCCCGTAGCCGTTCCCGTGTTGCCGCATTCTGGCACAGCGGCCAACCATCAATGAACCCAAATCACTTCACCGTCCTCTTTCTTGCCGCCCTGGTCTTGTCTACCGGCCTGCGCCTCTGGCTCGATCTGCGCCACCTGCACCATGTCATCGCCCATCGCGAGCAGGTGCCGGCCGATTTCTTCGGCCGCATCGAACTCGTCGAGCACCGCAAGGCCGCCGACTACACCGCGGCCAAGGTGCGCATCGGCCTCGTCGAAATCGTCAGCGATGTCCTCGTCCTGCTGGCGCTGACGCTGGGCGGGGTTCTGGGCTGGATTGACCAGGCGCTGCGCGCCACGCTCGGCAGCGGCTACCTGCAGGGCCTGGCATTGTTCGCCGGCGTCGGCCTGCTCGGTTTCTTCATCGGCCTGCCGGCGAGCCTCTACCGCACCTTCGTGATCGAAGCGCGCTTCGGCTTCAACAAGCTGACCTGGAAGCTGTGGTTCGCCGACCTGGCACGGGGCGCCGCGCTCACCGTGCTGATCGGCGGTCCGCTGCTGTTCGCCGTGCTGTGGCTGATGGACGCCATGGGTCGCAACTGGTGGTTCTACGTCTGGCTGGTGTGGCTGGCGACCAACCTGCTGATCCTCTTTCTCTACCCCACCGTCATCGCGCCGCTGTTCAACAAGTTCACGCCGCTAGCCGACGCTTCGCTGAAAACCCGCATCGAAGCCCTACTCACCCGTTGCGGCTTCGCCTCCTCCGGCCTTTTCGTCATGGACGGCTCGAAGCGCTCGGCCCATGGCAATGCCTACTTCACCGGCTTCGGCCGCGCCAAGCGCATCGTCTTCTTCGACACGCTGCTGGAAAAACTCGCACCCGAGGAAATCGAAGCGGTGCTGGCGCACGAACTCGGCCACTTCCGCCACAAGCACGTGATCAAGCGCATCTCGCTGTCCGGCGCCTTGAGCCTGGCCTTCCTCTGGCTGCTCGGCCAGTTGATCGACCAGCCCTGGTTCTTCGCCGGCCTGGGAGTCGGCGCCGACGGCACGGAGTCAACAATGGGCACGGCAATGGGCCTGCTGCTGTTCTCCATGGTGCTGCCGGTCTTCCTCTTCCCGCTGGCGCCGCTGACCTCGGCGCTTTCGCGCAAGCACGAATACGAGGCCGACGCCTACGCCGCCAAGCAGACCGCCGCGACCGACCTGATCGCCGCGCTGGTCAAGCTCTACCGCGACAACGCCGCGACGTTGACGCCCGACCCACTGCACTCGCTGTTCCACGATTCCCACCCTCCCGCCAGCCAGCGCATCGCGCGGCTGCATTCCACCTGACGAAGGAAATGTCATGACAATGATTTGCGACCTGGCCAAGGGCAAATGCAAGCCCTGCGAGGGCGGCGTGCCGCCGCTCACCGACGACGAAGCCGTCGCGATGCTGGCCACGCTGCCCGGCTGGCAGCGCCAGGGTACCGTCATCAGCAAAACCTACACGTTCAAGAACTATTACGAAACCATGGCCTTCGTCAATGCCACGGCCTGGGTCTCGCACCGCGAGGACCACCACCCCGACCTTGCCGTCGGCTGGGGCCAGTGCACCGTCAGCTACACCACGCACGCGATCGGCGGCCTCTCCGAAAACGACTTCATCTGCGCGGCCAAGATCGATGCGCTGCTCACGCTGTAACGCGCATTGAGCAAGCCAGCCAACCGGCACGGCACCATCGTCGCCGCCTTCGGCCGGCACTACGAGATCGAACTCGCCGACGGCACGCTGGCCACCGGCTACCCACGCGGCAAGAAAAGCCCCTTCGCCGTCGGCGACGAAGTCGAACTCACCCCCGACGGCCAAATCCCCGGCCACGGCCCGCGCCGCAGCCTGCTCTACCGCAGCGACGCCTACCGGCAGAAACTCATCGCCGCCAACGCCACGCAACTGCTGCTGGTGGTCGCCACCGATCCCTCGTTTTCCGACATGCTGCTCAGCCGCGCCCTGGTCGCCGCCGAGCACGAAGGCCTCACCACCACCATCATCCTCAACAAGTCGGACCTGACGCCGGCCCTCCCCGCCGCAAGAAAGTTGCTGGCGCCTTTCATCGCGCTCGGTTGCCGCGTCGTCGAGCTTTCGGCCAAATTCGACCCCTCGCCGCTGCTGCCGCTGCTGGCCGGCGAAAGTTCGGTGCTGGTCGGCCAGTCCGGCATGGGCAAGTCGACGCTGACCAACGCCCTGGTGCCGGGCGCCGCCGCGCCGACGCGCGAACTGTCGACAGCACTCGATAGCGGCAAGCACACCACCACCTACGCCCGCCTCTACAAGCTGCCCAATGACACCTGCCCCGGCGGCACCCTGATCGACAGCCCGGGCTTGCAGGAATTCGGCTTGAAGCACCTGACGCCGCAGGAGATCGAATTCGGCTTCGCCGAGTTCCGCCCCTTCCTCGGCCAGTGCCGCTTCCGCGACTGCCAGCACGACGCCGAACCCGGCTGCGCGATCAAGCAAGCCCTTGCGGAAGGCATAATCCATCCACGCCGCCTCGACCACTTCCGCCAATTCATCTCGGAACAATGACCACCTTCCCCCCGTCCCCCTTCCCATGGAGGGGGGTGACCGCGGTTCGCGGGCTGCGCCCGCTCCTTTTTCGGCTGTGCCTCCTTGGGGCGGCCCTGCGGAGGCACCATGGATCGCACTGAGCGCTTCTACAAGATCGACCAGATGATCCACGACCGCAAGCTCGTGCCCTTCGTCGATCTCATGGCGGCACTGGAAGTCTCGCGCGCGACGCTCAAGCGCGACCTCGAATACATGCGCAACCGGCTCAATGCGCCGATCGTCTGGGATCGCCATGGTGGAACTGGCGGCGGCTACCGCTTCGACACGCCGCATCCCGACGGCGGCGCGCAGTACGAACTGCCCGGCCTCTGGTTCAACTCCGGGGAAGTCCATGCGTTGCTGACCATGCAGCACCTGCTGACCGACCTCGATCCCGGCGGCATCCTCACGCCGCACATCCAGCCGCTGATCGCGCGCCTGAACAGCCTGCTCGGCAGCGCCGAGAACACCGCCGAGGAAATCCGCCGCCGCGTGCTGATCGTGGGCCTGGGCAAACGCGAACTCAAGCTCGCGCATTTCGAAAAGGTCGGCGCCGCGCTCCTGCGCCGCAAGCGCCTGGCCATCACCTACTTCGCCCGCGGCAGCGGCGAGACCACCGAGCGCGAAGTCTCGCCGCAGCGCCTGGTGTATTACCGCGAGAACTGGTACCTCGACGCCTGGTGCCACCTGCGCAACGACATCCGCAACTTCGCCCTCGATTCCATCCGCGAATGCAATGTCATCGAACGCAAGGCGCGCGAAGTCTCGCGCCGCAGCCTCGACGAAGTGCTCGGCGCCGGCTACGGAATTTTCTCCGGCCACCGTCTTCAGCACGCCAAACTTCGCTTCACGCCCAAGCGCGCGCGCTGGGTGGCGCAGGAAACCTGGCACCCGAAGCAGAAGGGCAGCTTCGATGCCGACGGCTCCTGGTTGCTGGAATTCCCCTATGCCGACCACCGCGAACTGATCATGGACATTCTCAAGTTCGGCGCTGATGTCGAAGTGCTGGCCCCGCCCGACCTGCGCCAGCGCGTCGCCGACGAAGCGGAAAAAATGACGCAGATGTATGCCGCTGCGCCCAGGGCGGCCAGGCCGAGGAAAACCGGATCTCCCGAATCGCCGTCGGCGACGTAAGAAACTTCCCGCCGTCGGGAGGCTGGAATACCCGTGCGCCAGGCACGGCGATTCTCCGCAAGCGTGCATTTGTTGAGACCTAAAACATGGTACCGTTTTGGCGCAGCAACAAATAAAAAATGCCCAACAGGAGACCCACCATGAAAATCGCTTCATTGCTGCCCGCGCTCGCCGTCGGCGCGCTGATCGCGCACCCTGCCCTCGCGCAAAACGTGAAAGTCACGCCGCTGGGCGGCCAGGAGGGCGAGTTCTGCCCGCAGGACCGCGCCCTGATATTCGAAGATCCGAACGGCACGCGCATCCTCTACGATCCGGGCCGCACCGTCGCCGGCGCCGACGATCCGCGCCTGGGCAAGATCGACATCATCCTCGTCAGCCACATGCACGGCGACCACGCCGGCAACGCGCACATCAAGGCGCCCAACGCCGGCAGTTGCGACAAGCCAGACACCTCGGTTTCGGCCATGCCCAATTCCAACGCCGTCAACATCGCCGTGGCGAAGAACTCCAAGATCGTCACCGGCAGCGAGATGCCGCCCTTCTTTGCCGGCAAGCTCAAGGCCGCCGGCGGCGACCCGAAGAACTCCATCCTCGCCCGCTTCGGCGGCAGCGTGAAGGTCGGCGGCGTCACCATCGCCACGGTACAGGCGATACACAGCAACGGACTCGACCCCGACTACATCGGCGGCGATCTCGGCAAGCACATGAAGGACGCCGGCATCGCCGGCTATGTCGGCGATGCCACCGGCTACGTCCTCAAGTTCAGCAACGGCCTGGTCGCCTATCTCTCGGGCGACACCGGCATCACCGGCGAGCAGGAGAAAGTCGTGCGCGGCCACTACGCGGCCAGGCTGGCGGTGATCAACATCGGCGACACCTTCACCACCGGCCCGACCGAGGCGGCCTACGTCATCAACGACCTGGTCAAGCCCGCCGCGGTGATCGCCTCGCACGCCAACGAAGTCGGCACCAGGGACGGCAAGGTGCTGCCGGGCACGCGCACGGAAGCCTTCATCAAGGCCGTCAAGGTGCCGGTGCATGTACCGCTTTCCGGCAAGACCATGGAGTTCGATGCCGGCGGCAAGTGCGGCGGCGGCTGCTGAGCCGGACCGCGCATGAGCGCAAGGGGCGGCGCCGGAAACCGCGCCGCCCTCTTTATTTGGCGGCCGGCCCGGCCACCGGGTTTGCAACCACCGCGCCCTCGATGCCGTGGCGCCTGAGCGCATCGGAGATGAAGCCCGAGGCCTTCATCTCCTCGACGAATTCCCTCAGGTAGGCCGCGCCCGCCCCGCGCCCCTTGGGCACGGCCATGGCCTGGCGAATTTCCATGAAGCGTCCGTCGAGCAGGCGCAAGCCGGACAGGCGTCCGGCATCGGCCTGCATCTGCTGCTTCACTCCCGCCGCAACTTCGATCTTCCCCGCCACCATCATGTCGGTGACGGCCTGCGAGGTCGGCGCGCGCAGCAGCTTCGCCTGCTTCAGTTCGCGCGTCAGGTAGAGGTCGTAGGCGCTGCCGCGACCGACCACCACGCGCACGCCTTCGCGGTCGACCTCGTCGTTGCGCCGGATGGCTGAATCCGCCGGCACCAGGTAGGCGCCCTCGATCAGCAGATAGGCCGCGCTGAAATCCGTATCCGCCGCGCGCACCGGGTCGATGGCGAAAAAGCCCACGTCCCAGGCGCCGGCCTTGATGCCCTCCACCACCTTGCCCGCCGCCGTGTAGGTGACCAGCTCGACCGGCACGCCCAGCCGCCGGGCCAACTCGCGTGCCAGGTCGACCGAAACACCGCGCGCTTCGCCGTTAACATCCCGCGCGGCCAGGATCGGGTTGCCGAAATTGATCGCGGCGCGCAGCGTTCCGTTGGGTGCCAACTGCGCCACCGCAAGAGTCGGCGCCGGCAGTACGGCGGCACAGGCCGCGAGCAAGCCTGCCGCCAGCAGTGCGGCAACCTGCCGGCATAGCTGCAATGTCGGCGTCCTCTTCATGCCATCCAGCCTCCAGGGTATCCCAAGCTTTCACTGTACACTCGCCGGCAATGCTTTCCAAACCGCAGCGCAAAATCCCCTTGCAGCACCCCGATAGCCGGCGCCCCCGCCGATTGCAAGGCATGCCCGCCAAGCTGATACCATTCGCGTGAATCGGGCAACCACTGACTGAACTCAAACAACATGCGCCTTCGCATTCATCGTTCCGACGGAAAAATCGGCTCTTATCACCAGGGCGTCGCTCGCCGGGCGGCGGCGCTGGTAAAGCGCCTCGATCCGCAGCGGATATTCACCTCCGGCCCCATCGTGATCGGCGTGCTGAATCCGTTCAGCGTCATAAATGCGGACGAAATTTGCTGCATCGAAATCGAAACGGACCTTCCGGTCCCGCTGAATCTGCCCGACAACATTGACCAGATCCGCAAACTGTCCGGCCGCGAAGAGTACGAGGCGATGCTTGCCCGACAGTGGCCACGCTGGATGGATTTCAAGAAGAATCAGGACGGCGAACTTTTTGAAGCCCTGATCGAACTGTCGATGCGCGGCGGTGAGTCGATCTTTCTGCACGTGACAGGCAGGGTAAGCAAAACCAGCAATCTGGTCGAAGCCTTCTTCCACCCGGCCGCGATCATGGCCTCCTACCCGCCGAACGGCACGCTTTACATCAATACCCGATGCCTCGTGCGCTCCCGCGTTTATCACAGCCGCCAGAAGGTCGACTATCCCGAAGGCCTCTGGTTTGCCGAAGCCGATGACGTTTGAAAAGCACTCCGGCTCCATCATCCGCTGCCTGCTGACAGGCAAAAGTCGGCGCCCACGACACGGCGAGCGCCGCGTACCGGGCAGGCCCTGATGCCCGCCAGCCTCGAAGGCCAGCTCGTCGTCGCGCTCTCCTCGCGCGCGCTGTTCGATTTCGAGGAGGAAAACCGCGTCTTCGAAGATCAGGACGATTCCGCCTACATGCGCCTGCAGCAGGAACGCATGGACCAGCCGGCGCGGCCCGGCGTCGCCTTCCCGCTGGTGCAAAAACTCCTGGCCTTCAACACGCCCGAGCGCCAGCGCGTGGCCGTGGTGATCCTCTCGCGCAACGACCCGGTCTCCGGCCTGCGCATCTTCCGTTCCGCCAGCGCCGCCGGCATGCAACTGGAACGCGGCGTATTCACGCGCGGGCGACCGCCCTTCCACTACCTCAAGCCGCTGGGCGCCAACCTGTTCCTTTCCGCCAACGAGGCCGACGTGCGCGCCGCGCTGGAAGGCGGCTTCCCCGCGGCGCGCGTGTATTCGACGACGCTGACCGAAGCCGAGAAGCACCCGCAGGAAGTGCGCATCGCCTTCGACGGCGACGCCGTGCTGTTCTCCGACGAGGCCGAGCGCGTGTTCCAGGAAAAGGGCCTCGCCGCCTTCCAGAGCCACGAAGAGAGCAACGCCCTGCACCCGCTGCCGCCCGGTCCCTTCCTGCCCCTGCTCGAAGCCCTGCACCGCCTGCGCGCCGACAGCGCCGGATGCAAAATGAAAATCCGCACCGCGCTGGTCACCGCGCGCAGCGCCCCCGCCCACGAACGCGCGATCCGCACCCTGATGGAATGGAAGGTGGAAGTCGACGAAGCGATGTTCCTCGGCGGCCTGGAGAAGTCACGCTTCCTGCGCGAATTCCAACCCGACTTTTTCTTCGACGACCAGACCCGGCACTGCGAGCCGGCGTCAAGGCTGGTGCCGACGGGGCATGTGGTTAGTGGGGTGGCGAATCAGGAGTAATTCCTTCGTCGGAAATATTCCCGAGCGACTGTTCATCGGTCGAAGCGGACGACCAACGGCATCGGGGCGGACGACTTTTCACGACTGATTCCGACCTGATGATTTATTCATAACCAATCGCTGTTCCCTGGCCTTGGCGCATTGCTGTCGGTCACATTGCGACAGTGTCGTTATCCGCGATCCCTATTCCATGGTAATGCGGCGCCATGCCGGCGGGAGCCAGGTGGCACCGTCAAGCCCTCGCGCCCGGCGTCAAGCTCCCAGGCCGCGCGGGATCACAAAACGGATAACGAACAGCTTGGCGCCCAAGTTCACCCCGAGTTCTGCGCGCTGGAATGACCGGCCTCTCGGCGACTTCGCTGCATCGCGTAATAGCCAAGAACGAGCGCGACGACTATCGCCGCGATTCCCAACAGAGTTCCTTCCGGCAGTGCCTTCGCGTCCAAGGTGATGATCTTGCGGGCCACTGCAATCAACGCCACCGCGAGCACCGCTTCGAGGTGGTACTCCCTTTGCTCGATGTAGATTTTCACCGAGTGCATCAATTCAAGTCCGATCAAGACCAGCAGGAACTGCCCAAACAGTTCAAGCAACTCATCGATTTCAAGCAGGAACAGAGGTGGAGTCAGCGCGTCCTTGACTATGAGCCACCCCAGTTCAAAGGTAGCCAGCAGCACCACACATGCCAGCATGAAGAGCAGGGCGTGATGCACAACATCTTCAAATTTATCCAGGGCTCGTAACAAGGGTTGCTCCTTTGATTAAACGGGGATTGGCCTCCATGCAGCGGAGGCCCACCAACGACGGGAGATTTTTTCATCATACCCCGAGGGTAGTGCAAAGCACGGCGGCGCATCTGGCCGATCACGTTTTTCCGCGCCTGTCGGTGCGGCAATGGGTGCAGAGGTACCCCACCCTTCGAATATTAGTACTTGACTGTTTTTCTCAAGTTCTGTAAGGTTCGCCTGTCCCAAGGGGGAGTAGCTCTCCGCCGCGGCGTCGTCAATACGGAAATCCTGTTCACTAAAGGGTTTTCCGGCGCCCCGGGTGCTTGTCGCAAGGCAGGTACGAGCAAGACCTTTGCCGCGATGGCGGAGGTGCCCTTGTCAGAAAAACGGCCCTTCGTCCTCGCTGGATAAAGGGCCGCTGTGTTTGCAGTCTTCGGACACTGACACAACGGCGAACCGGGTCTGACAAGGAGAGCATGCAATGGAAACAATCGGTACGTGGTGGATGTGGGCGGGCTTCCTCGCCATCGTCCTGGTGATGCTGGCGATCGACCTGTTCGTGGTCGGCGGCGGCAAGCAGCACAAGGTGTCGTTCAGGGAGGCCGCCACCTGGTCGGCGATCTGGGTCTCCGTATCCTTCCTCTTCGCCGCAGCCCTGTGGTGGCAGCTCGACGGCAGCGCCGGTCGCGAGGTGGCGAACCGGAAGTCGCTCGAATTCATCACCGGCTACCTGATCGAAAAATCGCTGGCGATCGACAACGTCTTCGTCTGGCTGATGCTGTTCTCCTTCTTCCGCATCCCGCTGGAGTTGCAGAAGCGCGTACTCGCGCTCGGCGTGCTAGGCGCCATCGTCATGCGCACGTTGATGATCTTCGCCGGCGCCTGGCTGATCACCCAGTTCCACTGGATGCTCTACATTTTCGGCGGCTTCCTGCTGGTCACCGGTATCAAGATGTGGTGGTTCGCCGAGGAAAAGCCCGACATGGCGAACAATCCGCTGATCCGCTGGCTGCGCGGCCACATGAAGATCAGCGACGAACTCCACGGCGAGAAATTCTTCGTCTGGAAGGATGGCGTGCGTTACGCAACGCCGCTGTTGGTCGCCTTGATCCTGGTCGAGATCTCGGACCTGATCTTCGCCGTCGATTCGATCCCGGCCATCTTCGCCATCACCGCGGATCCCTTCATCGTGCTGACCTCCAACGTCTTCGCCATCCTCGGCTTGCGTGCGATGTATTTCCTCCTGGCCGACATGGCCGACCGCTTCTCGCTGCTGAAGTACGGCCTGGCCGCAGTGCTGGTCTTCATCGGCATCAAAATGCTGCTGATCGACCTCTACACGATCCCGATCGGCTTCTCGCTGGCCGTGGTCGCCGCCTTCATCGGCATTTCGGTCTGGCTGTCGCTGCGCAAGGAAAGGCTCGAGCGCACGGCGGCCAGCCGCACGGGTGAGTAAGAGCGGTCGTGGAAGCCGTTCATTCATGGGATCACGCCGGTCTGGCGCTGGCGCACGCCGCTAGAACCCCGTTGTTCGACAGCCTGTTCGCTGCCGCTACCTGGCTCGGTTCGCTGGCGGTGCTGCTGCCGCTGGCGCTGTTGGTCTGGTGGCGACGGCGGGGCGAGAGGAGCGCGGCGTTTGTCGCACTGGCGCTGATCGGTGCCTCCACACTCGGGCATCTGGCGAAGCTCATCGCGGCGCGGCCGCGGCCCGATCTGTTTCCGCCGCTGATCCCGATGCCGGAGGACTGGAGCTTTCCCAGCGCCCATGCCGTGCAGGTCACCGCCTTCGCGCTGGCCTGGCTGCTGCGACCGGGGGCGTCGCCGGGCCGGATCGAAATTGTCGTCCTTCTCGCCGCAACGGCTCTGGTCTTCGCCTCGCGGCTCTATCTGCAAGTCCACTTTCCAAGCGATGTCATCGCCGGCGCAATGCTTGCGACCCTCTGGGTGGTTCTCGTGCGTCGTTTGCCGGCATGGCGGGAGCATACGCAATGAGACACAAGTTTCTCGGCACCGGCGATGCCGGCTATCATCCCTTGCGCAAGATCCGCACCGTCATTTCGGGGCTGCGCTACGCCGTGCTCTACGACTGGTCGGTCACCTACAAACTGGCGGCGTCGGTGGTGCTGCTGGCCCTGGCCTTCGGTGCGCGCGCCTGGGTGGATTTCCTGCTGATCCTCGTGGTGACCGCTTTTGTCCTGGTGGCCGAAATCTTCAACAGCGCGATCGAGGCCCTCTGCGATTTCGTCGAAAC
>JBIJDJ010000007.1:0-39704 GCA_044344175.1 Sulfuritalea sp. | reverse complement strand
TGTCGTCGGGCAGTTTCACGCCCGTGATTTCGGGCTCCATGCCGACGGCCAGCACCACCAGGTCATGCTCGGTGGCGTAGCGGTGGTAACCCTCGGTATCCACGCCGTGCAGGATCGGATTGCCGTTTTCCTGGTTCTCGACGATCTTCGCCACCTTGCTCTTGACGAAGCTCACCGTCGCATCCTTCTGCACCATCTGGTAGAAGTCCTCGAAGCGGTCGATGGCGCGGATGTCGATGTAGTAGATGGTCGACTTGCCGGCATCACCATAGGCTTCGCGCACATACTGGGTCTGCTTGAGAGACGCCATGCAGCAGATGCGCGAGCAGTGGCGCAGGTGATTCTCGTCGCGCGATCCGGCGCACTGGATGAAGGCGATGTTCCTCGCTTCCTTGCCGTCGCCCGGGCGCAGGATCTTGCCGCCGGTCGGGCCTTGCGGATCGGCCAGGCGCTCGAATTCGAGGCTGGTGATCACATTGGGAAAGCGGTCGTAACCGTAGGGCTGAATCTTGTTGGCATCGTAGGGGCGCCAGCCGGTAGCCCAGATCACGGCGCCGACCTGGAGCGTGACGGACTCTTCCTTCATCTCCAGATCGACGGCGCCGACCGGGCAGGCCGCCCTGGCTTTCTCGCCCTCCGGCGTGCCGACGATGGAGGGGTCGATCACGAAACGCTGCGGATGGGCCATGTTGTGCGGCAGGTAGGCCGCCTTCATCTTGTCCAGGCCGTAGTTCCAGGGGTTCGGAATCTCTGCGCTGACGGCCTCGCCGCATTTGCCGCAGGCGGTGCAGTTTTCGTTGACGTAGCGCGGGGAGACCTTCAGCGTCACTTCGTAGTTGCCGCGGCTGCCGTAAACGGCCGTGACCTCGGTCATGGTCATCAGGCGCACGTTACGGTTCTGCTTGAGGCGCCGCAGGTTGATTTCCAGCCCGCAGGTGGGGTGGCACATCTTGGGAAAGTAGCGGTAGAGCCGCGCCGTGCGGCCGCCGAGGACAGGGGCCTTTTCGACCAGGATCACCTGCTTGCCGCATTCCGCGGCTTCGAGCGTCGCCGTCATGCCGCTGATACCGCCGCCGACGACCAGGATCGTCTGGTTGGTTGCTATTGAAGCCGTCACGTCGAGCTCCCAAAACGAGGTACGCAATGTTTCAGAGAAGGCTAATGCCCGCGTGAGCGGGCGTTATGCCGGAACTAAAAGAGTTGTTTTTGTGCGTTGCGATTTTATCGGTTGCAGCCGCCGGATTCTGTCCAATCTTCCAATGTTGTAATAGAAAAGCTGAATGCGCTGCAGCAACTAAAGCAGGTGAATCCGGCACCGGAGCTTACGCGCGGGTCGGCTCCGTGGTCAATCGGCGAAGTTCGAAACTCATGGCATCCAGGTCGGCGAGAATCCACGTCGCCTCGGGCGCCCCCAGGCCGGCGACGGTGCCGGGATTGACCAGCCAGGTGAGGCCGCCCAGGATATTCGGCTGCTGCCGTATTTCGGTTTCGTGGCTGTGGCCGCAGCAGACCAGGTCATAGTCGCCGGTGCAGGCCATGCCGTGGCCGATGTGCGGATAGTGGGTGAGGAAGATGCGTCGGCCGCCCAGGGTCAGGGTCGCGTCCTGACCGTAATAGTGCAGTTGATCGTCTGAATTGTGGGCGATGCGGGCAATCGAAACGGGGTCGCCGAGGTTGTTGCCGTGCACGGCATGGATCGGCAGACCCAGTTTGAGCGAGGCGCGCAAGGTGTTGCCGCCGATGATGTCGCCGCAATGAATCACCGCTTCGGCGCCCTCCGCCATGGCTGCGCTAACGGCCGCCGCCATCATCGGGCCGCGGTCGTGGCTGTCCGAGAGGATGCAGATTCTCACGGAACGTGACCAGGTACAAAGCCAAAGAGCCGATCGAGGCGAAACTCGCGGATCAGCGCGTCGGCCGCGGCCTGGCCATGTTCCTTCACCACATCGGCGAGGATCAGGCGCGCGCCCTGGCGGTTGTAGCCGCCGCCGAAACTGATCTGGGTGCCCAGCAACTGGCGGGCCTTTTCCAGCGTCATATCACGATCGGGCCGTGGTAGTCCTCGTCCTGTGCCGGGGTCTTGTTGCCGATGGTTTCGGTCAATGAAGAGGAGCGTGTACCGTGGTGGTCGGCCTGGATCTGCAGCACGTTGGTCACGCAATCGCCGAGGTTGTCATAGAAGTCGCGACCGGTACCGAACTGTTCGTCGGCCGAATAGAAGAACTGGCAACGGAAGCGCTGGTCACCGACCTTGGCGACGATGAATTCGGCGCCCAACTCGTTCCAGTAGAGCGCAGGGCAGGGCGTCGGCTCCTTGTGCTCGGGGTCGAGCAGCAGTTCAACTTCCACTGCTTGCAACAGCACCAGCCGGCTGTAACGTTCGAGCAGGATCTGGTTGACCAGTTGGAATTCGCTATCGGTAAAGTCGGGGATGCTCATGGGGTTTCGCTTTCATGCACTGGACAGATACTCTACAGCGGCCGGTTGGCCTCGGGCAATCACTGTTGCTTATTCAAAAATAGAAATTATCCCCTTGTGTCGGTGCCGTGCTTATCGTGACAATATACGGCTTTGCTAATGTACCCTTTCGCCCACGCGACGACTTCCCTTCATGCAAGCCGCTAACGCGTTACCCCCTTCGATTCAGGAAGTCAAGAACACGACCTGCTACATGTGCGCCTGCCGTTGCGGCATACGCGTGCATTTGCGAGACGGCGTGGTGCGTTACATCGACGGCAACCCCGATCATCCGCTCAACAAGGGCGTGATCTGTGCCAAGGGTTCGTCGGGCATCATGAAGCAGTACTCCCCGGCGCGCCTGTTGAAGCCGCTCAAGCGCAAGGCCGGGGCCGAACGCGGCGCCGGCGAGTTCGAAGAAATCGAGTGGGACGAAGCCTTCGCCACCCTGGCCGAGCGTCTGGGCAAGATCCGCGCGACCGATCCTAAAAAGTTCGCTCTCTTCACCGGCCGCGACCAGATGCAGGCGCTGACCGGAATGTTTGCGCGCCAGTTCGGCACGCCGAATTACGCGGCGCACGGCGGCTTTTGTTCGGTCAATATGGCGGCCGGCATGATCTACACCATCGGCGGTTCCTTCTGGGAATTCGGCGGACCCGATCTCGATCGCGCCAAGTTGTTCGTGATGATCGGCACCGCCGAAGACCATCACTCGAATCCGCTGAAGATCGCGCTGTCGAAGTTCAAGCGCGACGGCGGCCGCTTCATTTCGATCAATCCGGTGCGCACCGGCTATTCGGCGATCGCCGACGAATGGGTGCCGATCCGCCCCGGAACCGATGGCGCGCTGCTGCTGGCCATCATCCACGAGATCATCGCCACCGGCCTCTACGACCGCGAATTCCTGGTCCAGTACAGCAATGCCGGGCAACTGGTGAATGTGAACGAAGCCAACGACGAGTTCGGCTTCTTCGTGCGCACCGAAGTGCCGACCGAAGAGGCCTGCTACGAACCGCAGGACAAGCTCTGGTGGGATCGCACCACCGACCGCGCGGTGGTGACGCACAAGCCCGGCGCCGATCCTTATCTGCTGGGCGAATTCAAATTGTCGGATGGAACACCGGTGAAGCCGGCTTTCCAGTTACTGCAGGAGCGAGTCAAGGACTACACGCCGGAATGGGCCAGCCAGATCACCGGTATTTCCGCCGAGAGCATCCGCCGCCTGGCGCACGAAATGGGCGTCACGGCGCGCGACCAGAAGATCGAACTGCCGATCGCCTGGACCGATTCCTGGGGCAAGGAACACGAAACCGTGACCGGCAACCCCGTGGCCTTCCATGCCATGCGCGGCCTGGCGGCGCACAGCAACGGCTTCCAGACCATCCGCGCCATGGCGATCCTGATGTCGCTTCTTGGCACCATCGACCGCCCCGGCGGCTTCAGGCACAAGGCGCCTTTCCCGCGCCCGATCCCGCCTTGCGCACGCACCCCGAACGATCCGCGCGCTGTGCAGCCCAACCGGCCGCTGGACGGCATGGCGCTGGGCTGGCCGTCGGACCCGGATGACCTCTTCGTCAATGACGACGGCAGCCCGGTGCGCATCGACAAGGCCTTCTCCTGGGAATATCCGCTGTCGGTGCATGGTCTGATGCACAACGCCATCACCAATGCCTGGCGCGGCGATCCCTACCGCATCGACACGCTGCTGATCTTCATGGCCAACATGGCGTGGAACTCGACCATGAACACGGCCGAAGTGCGACAGATGCTCAACGACAAGGACACGGAGGGACCCAACGCCGGCGAATTCAAGATCCCCTTCCTCGTCGTCTGCGATGCCTTCCATTCCGAGATGACGGCCTTCGCCGACCTGATCCTGCCGGACACGACCTACCTCGAACGGCACGACGTGATGTCCATGCTCGACCGGCCGATTTCCGAGTTCGACGGACCGGTCGATGCCGTGCGCATTCCCGTGGTGCCGGTCTCGGGCGACTGCAAGCCCTTCCAGGAAGTGCTGATCGAACTCGGCACGCGCCTCAAACTGCCGGCCTTCGTCACCAAGGAGGGCGCACGCAAGTTCCGCGACTATCCGGATTTCGTCGTCAACTGGGAATCCGAGCCGGGTTCCGGCATCGGCTTTCTGGCCGGCTGGCGCGGCAAGGGTGGCGAGAAGTCGCTGCGCGGCGAACCGAACCCGAACCAGTGGGAGATGTACCAGAAGAACAACTGCGTCTTCCACTACGAGTTGCCGAAGTCCTACCAGTACATGCGCAACTGGAACAAGGGCTACCTCGAATGGTCGCAGCGCAACCGCATCACGCGCTACGCCGAGCCCATCCTGATCCACATTTATTCCGAGGTGCTGCAGCGCTTCCGCTGCGCGGCGCAAGGCAAGGGCCTGACGCGCAAGCCGCCGGAGCATCTGCGGAAGCGCATCGACACCTATTTCGATCCCTTGCCCTTCTTCTACGACACGCTCGAAGCGCAGGTCACCGACAGGCACAAGTACCCGCTGGCGGCGATTACGCAACGGCCGATGGCGATGTACCACTCCTGGGATTCGCAGAACGCCTGGCTGCGCCAGATTCACACGCACAACTATCTTTTTGTGAACACGCTGACCGCGCGCCAGCAGGGCATCGAGGATGGCGACTGGATCTGGGTCGAATCGCAATGGGGCAAGGTGCGCTGCATGGCGCGCCATTCCGAGGCCGTCGAACCCGGCACGGTATGGACCTGGAATGCCATCGGCAAGGCGGCGGGAGCGTGGAACCTGACACCGGACGCCAACGAATCGCAGAAGGGCTTCCTGCTCAATCACCTGATCTCGGAAGAACTGCCGGGCGCCGGCGGACGGGTATCAAACTCCGACCCGATCACCGGGCAGGCGGCATGGTACGACGTGCGGGTGAAGATCTATAAAGTCGGCGCTGGCGAGACGGCGGTGACTTCCCCGCAGTTCGAGCCAATGAAGCCCTATCCGGGCATGAAGACGCGAAGCAGCATCCTGGCCTTCCTTGGAGTCAAGCCGAAATGACCCGACTCGCCGGTCAGGAGTGCTCGCGATGACCCAACTCGCGTTGGTCATCGACCTCAATGTCTGCGTCGGCTGCCAGGCCTGCGTGACCTCCTGCAAGGAGTGGAACACTTCCGGCAGCGCCGGGCCGATGGGCGACCAGAATCCCTATGGCGCGGACCCGACCGGCACCTTCTTCAACCGCGTGCAGACTTTCGAGGTTGGCGAGTTTCCCAACACCGAGACGGTGCATTTCCCCAAATCCTGCTTGCATTGCGAGGACCCGCCCTGCGTGCCGGTATGCCCGACGGGGGCGTCCTACAAGCGCAAGGAAGACGGCATCGTGCTCGTCGATTACGACAAGTGCATCGGCTGCAAGTACTGCTCCTGGGCCTGTCCTTACGGCGCGCGCGAGTTGGACGAGCAGCAGCAGGTGATGAAGAAATGCACCCTGTGCGTCGACCGCATCTACGACACCTCGATGGTCGCGGAGGATCGCAAGCCGTCCTGCGTCAAGGCCTGCCCGACCTCGGCGCGGCTGTTCGGCGACATCCATGATCCCCAGTCCGCCGTGTCGATCGCCATCCGCGAAAGCGGCGGTTATGCGCTGATGCCGGAGTGGGGCACCCATCCGGCCAACCATTACCTGCCGCGACGCAAGACGCGGATCAAGATCCACGACGACGAACTCGAGCGCGCCGACAACCCGCTCAAGGTCGATCGCCAGCTGCCCAAGCCGGCCATGAGCGAGCCGACCCTCGACGACGTCACTACCTGGTAAGCGGACACGACATGCATCCGGCTTTCTCCGTCATCTTCCTCACCACCCTGATCGGTGCCGCCCAGGGACTGTTCCTCGCGTTGTTCACCGCGCAGTCCTACGCCGCATTCAAACTGCTGCCGCAACCGGACGCCCACGCGTTTTACGGTCAGGGCAGCCTGCTGGCGCTGGTGCTGCTGGTTGCAGGGCTGGGCGCTTCCTTCTTTCATCTGGGGCACCCGGAACGTGCCTGGCGCTCCGCGGCCAAGTGGCGCACCTCGTGGCTTTCGCGCGAGGTGATCGTGCTGCCGGCCTTCATGGGCGTGGTCTTCCTTTACGGTCTGGCGCACTGGCTGGACTGGCATCCGGTGCTGATGACCCTGCCCGGCGGGCTGCCCGTCGATCCCAGCGCCATTCTCGGTGTGGCTGGCACCTTGCTCGCCTTTGCCCTGTTCGTCTGTACGGCGATGATCTACGCCTGCCTGAAGTTTCTCGCCGAATGGCACTCGCCGCTGACCGTCATCAACTACATCCTGCTCGGCGGAGCTTCCGGATTCACGCTGGCCGCGGCCTTTGCCGCCGCGACGGCACCTGAACTGGTGGGTTTCTTGGCCGGCTGGGCAGCGATCATCACTGTGCTTGGTCTGCTAAGCCGCGGTGCCTCGCTGTATCGCAATGCGCGCCTCAAGCCGAAATCGACGCTGCAGACCGCGATCGGCATCAAGCACCCGAAGATTGTGCAGAAGACGCAGGGCTTCATGGGCGGCAGTTTCAATACGCGCGAGTTCTTTCACGGCCAGCCGGTGGCGGTGCTGCGCGGGGTGAAATGGTTTTTCCTGCTGGCTGCGTTCCCTGTGCCGCTGCTGCTGCTGTTGTCCGGAATGCACGGAGGCATCGGCCTGCTGGTGGCCGCCTTCGTGGTGCAGTATTCAGGCCTGCTGGCCGAGCGTTGGTATTTCTTCGCCCAGGCCAATCATCCGCAGAATCTGTATTACCAGTCCATTGCCTGAACCCTGTTGATCCATAGGGGCTTTAGATATATTATCAAACTCTGAAATGCCAAATCCGTATCACCATAAGCAGATCATAAGAGAGGAAGAGAAAATGAACTTCGACAAGGAACTCGACGCCCGCGGCCTTAACTGCCCGCTCCCCATCCTGCGCGCCAAAAAGGCGCTGGCTGAACTCCAGTCGGGACAGGTACTGCGAATCACCTCTACCGACCCCGGTTCGGTGAAGGACTTCGCCGCGTTCGCCAAGCAGACCGGCAACGAACTGCTTGCCAGTTCGGAAAAGGACAAGGAATTCGAATTCTTCATGAAGCGCAAGTAAGGACTGTAATTCCGCGACATGGCCTGCCTGCTGGCAGGCCGTGCCATCAGCTTCAGTGCGTTGCGCCCCCTCGGGAATTGTCAGGCCCGATGCATGGAAATCATCGCCTGCTATAGGGGTATAGAAAGAATCGTCTGGCTGCTGCAGTGCGATTTGTTTAATCATTAAGGTTGTCGGTCATTCTGACCAGGAGAACTCACATGGGCGCCACCCCCGAAATTGCCAATATCGATGAGCTCGTCAATCGACGCATCGAAGAACTGCTGCCGCAGAAACTCGAAGAGGCGTTGCGCAGTCGCGAAGAGTCGCGGACGCCATCAATGGCCATCATCGCCACCCGCGGTACGCTGGACTGGGCCTATCCCCCCTTCATTCTCGGTTCCACGGCCGCTGCGCTGGGCTGGGACGTGTCGATCTTCTTTACCTTCTACGGCCTGAACCTGCTGAAGAAGGACGTCTCGGACCTCAAGGTGAGCCCGCTCGGCAACCCCGGCATGCCCATGAAAATGCCTTTCGGCCCCGAGTGGTTCAAGGGCATCAACTGGAACATTCCCAATATCGTGCAGGCCGGCGTGCCCGGTTTCGAGACTGTCGCCACCATGCTGATGCAACAGACGATCAAAAACAACGGCGTAGCCACCATCGATGAATTGCGCGGCCTGTCGCAGGAGGCCGATGTCAAGTTCATCGCCTGCCAGATGACTGTTGAACTGTTCGGCTTCAGCCACGACGATTTCATATCCGGTGTCGATTACGCCGGAGCGGCGACCTTTCTGCCGGTCGCGCAGAAAGCCGACGTCAGCCTGTTCATGTAGCCGGAACGCAACAAAAGTCCGGATGATCAAGCGGTTTGTCTGGACTTCCTAAATGACTTTAGCTTAAATATGTAACGTATTGAAATCAATCGATTCAATGGAGGCTTCACAATGAAACTGAAAAAAATCGCAGCACTCATCGCCCTCGCCGGTCTGTCAGGCTCGGCGTTCGCCACCAACGGCTACTTCTCCCATGGCGTCGGCATCAAGGCCAAGGGAATGGCGGGTGTCGGTATCGCCCTGCCGCAGGATTCGCTGGCTGCCGGCACCAACCCGGCAGGGATGGTTCTGGTGGGCGACAGGCTCGATGTCGGCATCGACTGGTTCTCGCCAGACCGGCATGCCGAGATTGTCGGCAACAACATGGGACCAGCCGGCAGCCTCGACGGGCGCTATAAGGGCAATGGCATGGACAACTTCCTGATTCCCGAATTCGGCTACAACAAGATGCTCGGCTGGGACATGGCGGTGGGTATCAGCATGTATGGCAACGGCGGCATGAACACGCATTACAACCGCAGCCCCTTTGCGGCGGCCGGCCTTGGGTTTTTTGGTGGGACGAATCCCGGCGGTGTGAACCTTTCGCAATTGTTCATTACGCCGACATTTGCCATGAGGATAAACAAGCAGCACTCCCTCGGTGTTTCGATCGTGATAGCCCACCAGAGGTTTGCGGCCGACGGCCTGCAGGCATTCGATAACCCAGGTTTCACCGCATATCCGGGCAAAGTGACTAATCGCGGAGGCTATGCAAAGGACACCAATGTGGGCCTGCGCCTGGGTTGGAACTGGCAGGTCAATGAGGCCCTGACGCTCGGCGCGACATATGCTTCCAAGATTGATGGCCAATTCAGTGAATATAAGGGGCTGTTTGCGGGGAAAGGCGGGTTCGACATCCCCGAGAACTATGGTATTGGCATCGCCTACAAGGCAACGCCGAAACTGACCCTGGCGGCGGACATACAGCAGATCAATTTCAGCAAGACCAATTCGGTTGGCAACAAGGTGGACTGCCTGTTTGTCGGAGCCTGCCAGCTTGGCAATAACAACGGCGCCGGTTTCGGCTGGGACGATGTAACCGCCTACAAGTTCGGTGCCAGCTATGAATACAGCCCGCAACTGACATTCCGCGCCGGCTTTAGTACCACCGACCAGCCCATTCCGAAGAGCCAGACATTTTTCAACATCCTGGCGCCGGCCGTGGTCGAGGATCACGTGACCCTGGGCGGCACCTGGACCCTGGCCAACAAGAATGAACTGACGGTCGGTTACATGCACGCCTTCGAGAAGAAGGTCAAGGGTTCGGGTTCAATTCCTGCCATGCTAGGTGGTGGCGAGGCCAACCTGAAGATGTCGGAAGACTCGCTTGGCATAGCCTACGGCATCAAGTTCTAAGCAAGCCACATCTGCAGCAATCAAACGGCAACGGGCTGGAAGCGGCAGCGCTTTCAGCCCTTGTTGTTTGAATCACCACCGCAACGCTTGACGCCGCTATCCGCAGGGATACGGTTCCCGCTCCCGCAGGGACAAAGCTTCGGCGTTTGCTTCCACGCCTTATCGAATTACAAGAACACACGAATCCCAAGGAGAGAGATATGTCCAGGATCTGGAAAAAACTGAGTTTGCTGGTCCTCGCGCTCAGCGCGACGTTGGCTTTTGCACAGGATGTCATGCTGAAACCTTTCGTGCTGGCTTCGAAAGGAGCCGGCGATGTGGCGCAGAAGGTCGACGCGACCAAGGCCGCCTTGACCAAGGCGGGCTTTACCGTCGCCGGCAGCTATTCGCCGTATGCGGACACCACTGTCATCGGCGTCACCAACGACGAACTGCGCAGCACCGCCGCGAAGTCGGAGCATGGCGGCTTTGGTGCGGCGATGCGCGTGGCCGTGGTCAAGGCCGGCAACGACATCCAGGTTTCGTATACCAATCCACCCTACTGGGCCAACGTCTATCGCATGAACGGCGACCTCAAGGATACCGCCGTCAAGCTGCAGGCGGCGCTGGGCAAGGTCGAGGAGTTCGGCGCCAAGGGCCTGACCGCTGAGCAGTTGCGCAAGTACCACTACGCCTTCGGCATGGAGTACTTCAACGAGCCGAACGAGTTCGTCAAGTACGGCAGCCACGAAGAGGCCGTGAAGGCGGTCGAGGCCGGCCTGGCGGCGGGCAAGCAGGGCGTGACCAAGGTCTATCGCGTCGATGTCGCCGGCAAGAAGGAAGTCCTGTTCGGCGTCGCGATGAAGGGCACGGGCGACCACAAAATCATGGACGATACTTACCTGATGAGCGAGATCGATTTCAAGGACATCAAGTCGGCGGCGCATCTGCCCTACGATATCCTCGTCTCGGACAACAAGGTTTTTGCGCAGTACGCGCGCTTCCGCATCGCGGTGAGTTTCCCCGATTTGTCGATGATGGGTGCCAACAGCTTTATGAACATCATGAAGTCGCCCGAAGCGATTCGCGAGGCTTTGTCGCTGACGGTAGGCGGCAAGAAAGATGCGCGTTAATCCAGCGCAGCCTGGCCACGCAAAAAGCCCGGCTCGAGCCGGGCTTTTTGCTGGTCCTTAGAAGCGGGTGATTTGCGTACCAAGCTTGTCGCGCAGGGCAATGAAGCCCTGCAGGCGCTGCCGCTCCTGTTCCACGACGGCCGCCGGCGCCCGGGAGACGAAGCTTTCGGTGGTGAGCTTTTTCTCGGCCTTTTCTATTTCGCCGGTTACACGGGCGATTTCCTTGGCGATGCGCTCCTTCTCGGCCGCGACGTCGATCTCGATCTTGAGCATCAGGCGGAATTCGCCGACGATCTGCACCGGGGCGTCGGAATCAGGCAGCGTTTCCGCTGTCGTGACTTCGGAGAGCTTGGCCAGCGCTGCCAGATAGGGTGCATAGGCGTTCAGGATCGCCGTGTCGCCAGCGCCGACTAATGGCACTTTCTGTGCCGGCGAGATATTCATTTCGCCGCGCAGGCTGCGGCAGGCGTTGATCATGTCCTTCAGCCGTGCGACCCAGGCTTCGGCCGCCGCATCGCAGCGCGACAGGTCGGCCTTCGGGTAGGCCTGCAGCATCAGCGACCGCGCGTCGTCGGTCGCATCCGCGCGGCCGGCCAGGGGTGCCACAGTCTGCCAAAGTTCCTCGGTGATGAAGGGGATCAGCGGATGCGTCAGGCGCAGCACGGTCTCCAGCACGCGCACCAGGGTGCGGCGTGTGGCGCGCTGCTGCGCCTCGCTGCCATTCTGGATCTGGACCTTGGCGAGTTCCAGATACCAGTCGCAATATTCGTCCCAGATGAATTCATAGATCGCTCGTGACAGCAGGTCGAAGCGGTAGTCAGCGAAATGCTGCGCCACTTCCTGTTCGACCTTCTGCAGGCGGCTGACGATCCAGCGGTCGGCCGGCGAGAAGTCGAGGTAGCTGCCGGTGCAGGCAGCCGAGCCGTGCTCGGCCAGCCCGCAGTCCTGATCCTGGCAGTTCATCAGCACGAAGCGCGAGGCGTTCCACAGCTTGTTGCAGAAGTTGCGATAGCCCTCGCAGCGCTGCATGTCGAACTTGATGTCGCGCCCCGGCGAGGCCAGCGAGAGGAAGGTGAAGCGCAGCGCGTCGGTGCCGAATCCGGGGATGCCGTTCGGGTATTCGCGGCGGGTGCGCTTCTCGATCTTGGCGGCGTCCTTCGGGTACATCAGCCCGGTGGTGCGTTTCTTCACCAGTTCGTCGAGCGCAATGCCGTCGATCAGGTCGATCGGGTCGAGTACGTTGCCCTTGGACTTGCTCATCTTCTGGCCTTCGGCGTCGCGGATCAGGCCGTGGACATAGACATCCTTGAACGGGATTTTGCCGGTGATGTGCTTGGTCATCATCACCATGCGCGCCACCCAGAAGAAGATGATGTCGAAGCCGGTAACCAGCACCGTCGAGGGCAGGTAAAGGTCGAGTGCGGTGTTCGACTTGGCGGGCCACTCCGGGGTCCAGTCCAGCGTCGAGAAGGGCCACAAGGCGGAGGAGTACCAGGTGTCGAGCACGTCGGGGTCGCGTTCCAGGCCGCCGCTGTAGCCGTCGCGCTTCGCCTGCTCGTATGCTTCGGCCTCGTCGTGGGCGACATAGAAGCGGCCGTCGTCCGAGTACCAGGCGGGAATCTGGTGGCCCCACCAGAGCTGGCGCGAGATGCACCAGTCCTGGATGTTGTTGAGCCACTGGTTGTAGGTATTGACCCAGTTTTCCGGCACGAAGCGGATCTCGCCCGAGGCCACGCATTCCAGGGCCTTGCCGGCAATGCTGGTGCCATCGGTTCCGTCACTATTGCGTCCCGGCTTGGTCATGGCGACGAACCACTGGTCGGTCAGCATCGGTTCGATGATGACACCGGTGCGGTCG
Source organism: Sulfuritalea sp. (assembly GCA_044344175.1). Taxonomy (GTDB): domain Bacteria; phylum Pseudomonadota; class Gammaproteobacteria; order Burkholderiales; family Rhodocyclaceae; genus Sulfuritalea. Next base: position 26,956 of record JBIJDJ010000007.1, on the reverse strand, counting down.
CCACGCGGCACCACCAGTTTGTGCGGCTTGACGCTGTCCAGCAGTCCGGCGGCTTCCAGGTCGGCTACGATAGCCTTGCGCGCCTCGAAGCGGTCCATGCCGCGGTATTTCTCGGGGCCGTGCTCGTTGATCCGCGCGTCCAGCGTGAGGATGCCGATCGGCACAAAGCCGTGGCGATGGCCGACCTGCCAGTCGTTGAAGTCGTGGGCCGGCGTCACCTTGACCACGCCGGTGCCGAATTCCTTGTCGACATAGCTGTCGGCGATGACGGGAATCTCCCGATCGCACAGCGGCAGGATGACGTTTTTTCCCACCAGATGGGCGTAGCGTTCGTCCTCGGGATGCACCATCACGGCGACGTCGCCGAGCATGGTTTCCGGCCGCGTCGTGGCCACTGTAAGGCTGCCCGCATCTTTCCCATTTGCGTCGGCCAGCGGATAGCGGATGTGCCAAAGAAAGCCGTCCTCTTCCTCGTTCACCACTTCGAGGTCGGACACGGCGGTGAGCAGTTTCGGATCCCAGTTCACCAGTCGCTTGCCGCGGTAGATCAGGCCTTCCCTGTGCAGGCGGACGAAGGTCTCGGTGACGATCTTCGACAGCCCGGAGTCCATGGTGAAGCGCTCGCGCGACCAGTCGGGCGAGGTGCCGAGGCGGCGCATCTGGCGCGTGATGGTGTCGCCCGAGTATTTCTTCCATTCCCAGACTTTTTCGAGGAATTTCTCGCGGCCGAGATCGTGGCGCGAGACGCCCTGCGCGTCGAGTTGGCGCTCGACCACGATCTGCGTGGCGATGCCGGCGTGATCGGTGCCGGGTTGCCACAGCGTGTTGTCGCCGCGCATGCGGTGGTAGCGCGTCAGCGAATCCATGATGGCCTGGTTGAAGCCGTGGCCCATGTGCAGGGTGCCGGTGACATTCGGTGGCGGCAGCAGGATGCAGAAGTTGTCTGTCTTGGCGGTGTCGAGCCCGGCGGCAAAGTAGCCGCGTGACTCCCAGATCGGGTACCAGCGTCGCTCGATTTCGGCGGGTTCGAAGCTTTTGGCGAGTTCCATAGGTATTGCGATGGCTTAAAACGACTGATTTTAACGGAAGCAGGTGCTCCGGCTACCCTAAATCTGCGGCTGCAAGGCTGTTTGGGCTATCATTGCCGCCTCCCGAAGTAGACCCTGCATGGTTCCCATTCCCCTCTCATGATCCGCAAGTTCCTCCGTCACGTGTTTCGTCGCGGCGAATCCCCGGCAACCCACGGCCCGGCCATGATTCCCGTGGCGCGCCATGGCATCCGCCGCGAGCGCGTCTCGCTGGGTGCCCGGCGTACCTGCGAAACCCTGCAGCAGGCGGGCCACAAGGCCTATATCGTCGGCGGCGCGGTGCGCGACCTGATAGCGGGAATCGAACCCAAGGACTACGACATCGCCACCGATGCCACGCCCGAGCAGGTGCGCGCCCTGTTCCGTCGCGCCCGCATCATCGGCCGCCGCTTCCAGATCGTGCATGTGATGCAGGGCGGCGAGACGCTCGAAGTGTCCACCTTTCGCGCCGCGCACGATGCCCATACCGTCAAGGACGAGCATGGCCGCGTGCTGCGCGACAACGTTTTCGGTTCCATCGCCGAAGATGCCGCGCGGCGCGACTTCACGGTCAATGCCCTGTATTACGAACCGTCCTCCGAGACGGTGATCGACTATCACCACGGCGTGGCCGACCTGCAGCAGAAGACGCTGCGCATGATCGGCGACCCCAGGCAGCGTTATCGCGAAGATCCGGTGCGCATGCTGCGCGCCGTGCGCCTGTCCGCGAAGCTGGGTCTGGTGCTCGATCCGGCGGTTCGGGCGCCGATCCGCGAAATGGCGGAGTTGATGGAGAACGTGCCGGCGGCGCGTCTGTTCGACGAGATGTTGAAGCTGCTGTTTTCCGGGCACTCGGTCGAGGCTGTCCATCGCCTGCGCGACGACGGCCTGCATCACGGCCTGCTCCCGCTGCTGGATGTAATTCTGGAACAACCGCTGGGCGAGAAGTTCGTCATGCTCTCGCTGGCCAGCACCGATGCGCGCGTCAAGGCCGGGAAGTCCTTGTCGCCCGGCTACCTGTTCGCCACCCTGTTGTGGCATGAAGTCCTGGCCGCCTGGGACTTGCGCAAGGCGCGCGGCGAAGTGCCCATTCCCGCGCTGTACGAGGCGATGGACGAGGTGTTGAACGTGCAGGGCGAAAAGCTTGCCATCACGCGTCGCATCGCCGGCGACATCAAGGATATCTGGGCGCTGCAGCCGCGCTTCGAGAAGCGGGCCGGAAAATCGCCCTACCGTTTGATCGAACTTCCGCGTTTTCGCGCCGGCTATGATTTCCTCGCGCTGCGCGCCGAGAGCGGCGAGATCGACATGGAAATCGCGACGTGGTGGCACGACTTCCAGAATGCCGAGCATGAGGGACGCGAGGCCCTGCTGATTCCCGACAGCGGCCCCAAGAAGCGCAGGCGCCGCGTGCGTGGCAAGAAGCCGGCGGGCGAGGGCGACAGTGGCGGCGGTGACGTGGCCGGCGGCGCAAGCAGCGAAACCTGACGTGGGCCAGCGTTGTTTCATCGCGCTGGGCGCCAATCTGGGAGACCCGGTCCTGACGGTGCGGGCGGCGATTCTTGCCCTGCGCGAGTTGCCGCAGACCGAATTCATCGCCGCCTCCTCGCTGTATCGCACGGCACCCGTCGGTCTCCGGCATCAGCCCGACTTCATCAACGCCGTGGTCGAACTGATCGCCGTGTCGCCGGCGCCGACTTTTCTGGAATCGCTGTTCGCGATCGAAGCGCATTTCGGCCGCCTGCGCAGTGTGAAAAATGCACCGCGCACACTGGATCTTGATTTGCTGCTCTACGGCGACGAGATCCGCGACGACCCGCAACTCACCCTCCCGCACCCGCGGCTGCATGAGCGTGCGTTCGTGCTGGCGCCTCTGGCCGAAATCGCGCCGCAGTTGATCATTCATGGTCACGGAACGGTCAGCGAACTGCTGTTGAGATGCGCTGCCCAGAAGATCGAGAAACTGTTGCCGCAGGTCGCCTGAACCATGCGAACGAGTTTGTGTATCCTAACGGCCGTTCACTTCATATTTCGATCGCCATGACCTATCTCGCCAGCAACAAGCCGATCACCATGCCGGAACTGGGGCGCATGAAGCACGACGGCCAGAAGATCGCCATGCTCACCGGCTACGATGCCAGCTTTGCCGCGCTGGAGGACCGCTGCGGCGTAGACGTGATTCTGGTCGGTGATTCCCTGGGCAACGTGCTGCAGGGCAAGACCTCGACGCTGCCGGTGACCATGGAGCAGATGGTCTATCACACCGAGTGCGTCGGCCACATGGCGCAGCGCGCGATGTGCGTCGCCGACATGCCTTTCGGCAGCTATCAGGAATCGAAGGAACTGGCCATGCGCAGTGCCGCGCGCCTGCTGGCCGCCGGGGCCGAGATGGTCAAGCTGGAAGGCGGCGAGGTCATGGCGGAGACGGTGCATTTTCTCGTCGAGCGCGGCGTGCCGGTCTGCGCACACATCGGCCTCACGCCGCAATCGGTGCATGCCCTGGGCGGCTACCATGTGCAGGGACGCAGCGAGGAGGGTGCGGCACGCATGAAGCGCGAGGCCGCGGCACTGGAGCAGGCCGGGGCGGCGCTGATGGTGCTGGAAATGGTCCCGGCGTTGCTCGCCGGCGAGATCACCCAGCTGCTCAAGGTCTGCGCCACCATCGGCATCGGCGCGGGCAAGGACTGCGACGGGCAGGTGCTGGTGCTGCACGACATGTTGGGCGTCTATCCGGGCAAGAAGGGGCGCTTCGTGAAGAATTTCATGGACGGCGCAACGAGCATCGACGCCGCCGTGATCGCCTACGTCAAGGCCGTCAAGGATGGCACATACCCGGCCCCCGAGCACACTTACTGAACGCTTATGAATAAATCTACTGCGCGTGCCGGATCGGGGCTTGGGCGGTGCTCGCTATCCTCACGTATAACGACATACGTTCCGGTAGCTGCGCTCCGGCCGCACCCCGCTGCAGCCCGCTCGCTACGATTTCTTTATAAGCGTTAGTCGATGCAGATTCACGAAACCATTGCCGGCCTGCGCGCTGCGCGCGCTGCTGCGGGCCGAGTGGCGCTGGTGCCGACCATGGGCAACCTGCACGCAGGCCACATCGCCCTGATGACCGCGGCGCGGGACCATGCCGACCGGGTGATCGCGACGATCTTCGTCAATCGCCTGCAGTTTCGTCCCGGCGAGGACTTCGAGCGCTACCCGCGCAGCTTCGCCGCGGATTGTGAAAAGCTGGCGGCAGCGGGCGTCGAGCACCTGTTTGCGCCGGACGAAGCGCAAATGTATCCGCAGCCGCAGTCCTATCACGTCGAGCCACCGCCCGAGCAGGCCGGCATTCTCGACGGCGAGTTCCGCCTCGGACATTTTCGCGGTGTTGCCACGGTGGTCATGAAGCTGTTTCAGATCGCCCAGGCCGATGTGGCGCTGTTCGGCAAGAAGGATTACCAGCAGTTGATGGTGATTCGCAACATGGTGCGCGAGTTCAACCTGCCCATCGAGATCATCGGTGGCGAGACGGTGCGGGCCGACGACGGCCTCGCGCTATCCTCGCGCAACGGCTACCTGTCAGCGGCCGAAAGGGTGGAAGCGCCGCGGCTGTACCGGGTGATCTCCGAACTGGCGGCGGAGGTCAGAAACGGCGCTCGCAGCTTCGCCGAACTCGAACGCAAGGCCATGAATATATTAGGTTCAAATGGCTGGACAGCGGATTATGTTGCCTTGCGCAAAAAACTTGATCTACAATTGCCGTCCGCTCACGATTCCGGGTTGGTGGTGTTGGCGGCGGCGCGTTTGGGAAGCACGCGCCTCATCGACAATCTGGAAGTTTAGGTCACTGCGATGCGCTCATGCCGGCGGTGTGCCAGTAGCGAAAACGAAGTTTCAGTGGAGGCTAACGCCGGCATCATCGGCGTTATGCCAGAACTAAAACTTCTTGTTTCAGTGGAGGCTAACGCCGGCATCATCGGCGTTATGCCAGAACTAAAACTTCTTGTTTCAGTGGAGGCTAACGCCGGCATCATCGGCGTTAAGCGTCGCGGCCGAAACTAAAGGGATGGAAGTCCGGATCCTGCGGGAGGACTTCCGATTGATTGCCGCCTTTGCATGAGAAAGGTCTGACAATGCAACGCACGATGCTTAAATCCAAGCTTCACCGGGTGACCGTCACCCATGCCGAACTGCACTACGAGGGTTCCTGCGCCATCGATGAAGCGCTGCTCGAAGCGGCCGACATCAAGGAATACCAGCAGATCGACATTTACAACGTAAATAACGGCGAGCGTTTCACCACCTACGCCATTCGCGCCGAACGCGGCACGGGAACGATTTCGGTCAACGGCGCCGCTGCACGCAAGGCCGCCACGGGCGATTTGTTGATCATCGCCACCTACGCCATGATGAATGAAATCGAGTTGCAGAATTTCGAGCCCGATCTGGTGTATGTCGATGCCAGGAATCGCATTACGCACCACAGCCGGCAGATACCGGCACAAGCGGCCGCCTGATTTCCCGCCGTGCCGCGCATCGAGCCCACCCTTGCGGTGGGCTTTTTTCTGGCGCAGCAGAGTCGCCGTGTGCTGTCAGCATGGTTTGTCGCAAGTTCCCCCGCGCGGTGTATTCTTCTGACCAGAAGAACAACACACTGATGCCGGAGGGGAGCCATGGCCACAAAGATCCTGATCGCCGACGATGAGCCAAACATCGTCATTTCGCTCGAGTTCCTGCTCAAGCGCGAAGGCTACGAGGTCGTCGTCGCCCATGATGGCGCACAGGCACTCGAGCGAATCCGCAGCGAGCGGCCCGATATGGCGATTCTCGATGTCATGATGCCGCACCGGAACGGCTTCGAGGTCTGCCAGGATCTGCGTCAGGATCCCGAGTTCAAGACCCTGCGGATCATGATGCTGACCGCCAAGGGGCGTGATACCGAGGTGTCGAAGGGCCTCGCGCTGGGGGCCGACGTGTATATGACCAAGCCGTTCGCGACGCGCGACCTGATCGCCAAGGTCAAGGCCTTGCTCGACAGGCCCTGAGCGCAGACCGGCGGCCTGGCGAGTTGATCGCATGGTGAATTCCCGCATCAAGCTGGTCGCCGCCGTCGCCGTCGCCTGCGCGTATCTCGCGGCCGTGCTGGCAGCGGCGTTCGTCGTCACCGGTTCCGGACTGGAGGGGCAGGAACAGGTCGTGATGGAGGCCGTGCTGGATCGCCGCCTGGGCGCTGTGCTGATGACCGTCTTTTTCGCCTGCGTCTTCCTTTTCCTTATCCTGCGTGGCGTGCATGAATTCCTGGTGCTGCCGCCGGCACGGGCGGCCGAGGAGGCAGGGGCCATGCTGGAAGAACCTGCGGCCCGCCTCAGCATGCAGGGCAGCGCAGAACTGCAGACACTGATTGGCGCCGTGAATCGCCTGGCCGGGCAGCATCAGGCGCGCGATGAGGAGATCGACGCGCGCATCCGCGCCGCCAATGCCGCCGCCGAAGCGGACCGCAACCGTTTCGCCGTACTCATGTCGGAACTCGCGCAGGGCGTCATCGTCTGCAACATGGACGGTCGCGTGCTGCTCTACAACCGGCGCGCCCGCGCCCTGTTCGCCGGCGGGGCGGGCCAGGGCATGGCGGCGCTGGGCCTGGGTCGTTCGATCTACGGCATCTTCGACCGGCACCTGATCGCCTATGCGCTGGAGAACTTCGATGCGCGGCGCAGCGCGCACCGCCACTTCGTCGCGGCCACCGCGGCGGGCCGCCTGCTGCGCGTGCTGGTCGCCCCGATCCCCGAGGCCGGCGCAACGGCGGCAACGGAGGGCGCGCCGGAAGCGGCGAGCGGGTTCTCCGGCTACATGACGATGATCGAGGACATGACCGAGACCTTCGACAGCGAATCCATGCGCGACCGGTTGCTGCAGGATCTGACCGAGAGCAGCCGCGGGCCGGTGGGCAATCTGCGCGCCGCGGCGGAGACTCTCTACGACTACACCGACATGAGCGTCGAGGATCATCAACGCTTCCTCGCCGTGGTGCGCGACGAAGCCGAGGGGCTGGCGACGCGGATCGAGTCCGCCGCGCGGACCTTCGCGGCGGTGCTCAAGTCGCGCTGGCCACTGGAGGAAATGCTCGGCGCCGACCTGCTGACGGCGGCCCGCCGCCGCATCACCGATCGCTGTGGCCTGCAGGTAAGCATCGAGGATGTGGATGCCGGGGTATGGGTCAAGGTCGACGGGTTTTCCATGCTGCAGGCGATGACCTATTTCGCCGCGCGGCTGCGCGACGAGTACCAGATCCGCGACGTGAAACTGCGCCTGAGCCGTGACGGTGCGATGGCGCATATCGACCTGATCTGGTCCGGCGTATTCATGAGCACCGAGACCGTGATGCAGTGGGAGCTCGATGCGCTGACGGTGGCGGGGGAATCGTCGCCGCTGACGGTGCGCGATATCGTCGAGCGCAATGGCGGCGAGGTGTGGTTCCAGCGCGATCACGCCGCCTACCGCGCATTCTTCCGCTTCCTGCTGCCCGCCATCAGCGCCCAGGATGCCGTGGTCACCGCAGCCGGTGTGGCGCTGGCGGACAGCCGCCCCGAGTTCTATGACTTCGATCTGTTCAAGAGCGAAGAGACTGACCTGGCGCTGGATGACCGCGTTCTTGCGCAACTCGCATTCACCGTGTTCGACACCGAAACCACCGGCCTCGAGCCATCGGCGGGTGACGAGATCATCCAGATCGGCGCGGTGCGCATCGTCAACCGCCGACTGCTGCGGCACGAAGCTTACGAGCAGCTGATCGATCCGCAGCGCAGCCTGCCACCGCAATCGGTGAAGATCCACGGCATCACGGCCGAGATGCTGGCCGGCCAGCCGCCGATCGCACAGGTGCTGCCGGTTTTCCGCGCCTTCGTCGCCGACACCGTGCTGGTGGCGCACAACGCGGCCTTCGACATGCGCTTTCTGGAACTCAAGGAGGCCGCCACCGGCATTCGCTTCGATCGCCCGGTACTGGACACCTTCCTGCTTTCCGCCGTGCTGTTTCCGAACCAGGAAACGCATCGCCTCGAAGCGATTGCCGAACGTCTCGGCGTTTCGGTGATGGGGCGTCACACGGCGGTCGGCGATGCCATCGTCACCGCCGAAGTCTTCCTCAAGATGTTGCCGCTGCTGGCCGACAAAGGCATCCGTACTCTGGGTCAGGCGCGCGAGGCCAGCGAGAAGACCTACCATGCCCGCATCACCTACTGAGCCCCGCCCGTTCGACGCCGCGCCGGTCAATCTCAATACGACGCTGTGCAACCTGCCGCTGACGCCGCCGGTGGTGCTGGATCCGGCGACTTCGGTGCGCGACGCGCTGCGCGCCATAGACCTGCGGGGCGCCGAGGCGGCGGTGATTGTCGATGGCGCCAGTTCGGTGCCGCTGGGCATCGTCACCCTGCGCGATGCCTTGCGCTGCATTGTCGATGAGGACTGTGAACTCGCCGGGCCGATCGCCGGCATCATGACCGGCGGGCTGGCCTGCCTGTCGGCCGACGCCACGGTGCATCAGGCCACGGTGCTGATGTTTCGCCGCGGCATGCGCCACCTGATTCTGACCGGCGCCGACGGGCAACTCTTCAACGTGGTCTCGCAGGGCGATCTCTATGGCATGCAGGCGGCCGATTCGGCCAGCCTGGCCAATGCCATCCTGGCAACGCGCAGCATCGCCGAACTGGCGGCACAGACGACGGCGGTGCGCCGTTTTGCCGCGCGCCGTCTGGCGGAAGGCAGCGGCGCCGAGACCCTGTGCGAATGGATCTCGGCGCTCAACGACCTGATCGCCCTGCAGGCCATCGAGCTGGTCGAAGGCGAATTCGAGCTGCCCTATGTGCCCTGGTGCTGGATCGTCTTCGGTTCGGAGGGCCGCCTCGAGCAGACGCTGTTTACCGATCAGGACAATGGCATCGTGTTTGCGGCGGCAGCGAACGGCGAGGCGGAAGAGCTGCGCCGGCGGTTCCTGCCCTTCGCCCGGGCCGTGAATGTCGCGCTCGACGCCTGCGGCTTTGCGCTATGCAGCGGGCAGGTCATGGCGGGCAACCCGGCCTGGTGCCTTTCGCTGGATGAGTGGAAGCGACAGTTCGGCAACTGGATTTCTGTGCCGGAACCGGAAGCCCTGCTCAATGCCAGCATATTTTTCGATTTCCGCCCGCTCTACGGGCGAGAGGAACTGGTGGCGGAACTGCAGCACTGGCTGTTGGGCAAGGTCAAGGGCAATGCCGCCTTCTTCCGCGCGATGACGGTCAACGCGCTCGGGCAGGAACCGCCGCTCTCCTGGTGGCGCGACTTCCGTCTCGGTGGCGGCAAGGAGTTTCCGCATACGCTGGACCTCAAGGGCCAGGGCATCCGCATCTTTGTCGATGCCGTCAGGATATTGTCGCTGGCGCATGGCGTGGCGCGCACCAACACAATCGAACGCCTGCGCGGCGTGCGCCAGGCGCTGGGCATGCCGGTCGAGGAGGCGGCGGCGATGGTTGCCGCCTTCTACCAGATCCAGCGCCTGCGCCTGCAGAACCAGGTGTCCGGCGAGTTTCCGGCGGCCGCCAACCGGCTGAATCCGGACCGTCTGCATCAGCTCGACCGGCAAATTCTCAAGGAGGCTTTTCGCCAGGCGCGCACGCTGCAGCAGCGACTGCGGCTGGACTATCTGAGTTAGGAAAGGGGTTTGTGGGGCCGGCTTCAGCCGGGCATTGAGTCGAATCGCCGTCTCGCCAGCGCCGACTTTTTGCCTAAGCTTGCCGGGAGGCGATCACCGTTTGTTCCTGTTCGCCCAGACCCTCGACGCCGAGCCTGACCCTGTCGCCAAGCTTGAGGTAGAGGCCGCGGCCCATGCCGACGCCCTGCGGCGTACCGGTGCAGATCACATCGCCGGGCAGGAGCGTCATGAAGCGCGAGACATAGCTGACGATCTCGGCGCAGGAAAAGATCATGTCGGCGGTGGTCGAATCCTGCATGCGTTCGCCATTGACATCGAGCCACAGGTGGAGCCGCTGCGGGTCGGCGATTTCGTCCCGGGTCACCAGCCAGGGACCAATGGGGCCAAAGCTGTCGCAACCCTTGCCCTTGTCCCACTGGCTGCCGCACTCGAACTGGAAGGCGCGCTCCGAGACGTCATGGAACACGCAGTAGCCGGCAACCTGATCGAGCGCCCTGGCCTCGCTGACCTGCCGCGTTTCGCGGCCGATGACGATGCCGAGTTCGGCTTCCCAGTCGAGCTTGGTGCTGCCGACCGGCATCAGGATCGGATCATTGGGGCCACTGATGCAGGTGGTGGCCTTCATGAACATCACAGGTTCGGCCGGTATCGGCATTTTCGTCTCGAGGGCGTGGGCGCGGTAGTTGAGGCCGATGCCGATGATCTTGGAAATCCCGGTGAGGGGTACGCCGTAACGCGGCTTGCCGCGCACTTGCGGCAGGCCGTCAGGATTCAGCGCGCGCAGGCGCTTTTGCCCGGCGATAGAGAGTTCGCTCCAGCCGATGTCGGCGACATGGGCGGACAGATCGCGCAGAGTGCCGTCGGCGGCGATCAGGCCGGGTTTTTCGCGCCCCCTGGGGCCGTAGCGAACAAGTTTCATGGTGTCTCCTTTTCAGGGTGCGGACTTTTGTTTCTTGCCGCGCCAGATCGCGTCGGGTTGCTGCTCGAGGGTTTCCGCCAGCAGGCGCAGGGCGTCGGCGGCGCGGGCGATTTCCTTGAGCGCGGCATTGACGTTGCTTACCGTGGGCGATTCCTGTTCGGCCAGCTTGCGCACCGCGCCGGCGGCGCGGGCCAGTTCCTCGCTGGCCTGGGTCATGCCGGCGACCATGCGCGAGTCGGCGCGTGCCAGATCGGCGACGCGATCGGCCGCGGTATCGAGCTTGGCCAGCGCGGCCTGCGCCGCCAGCAGCGCCTTGTGCATCTCGGCCAGGTTGTCACGCACGTCGGCAAGGATCGGGCCGCCCTGCGCATCGAAGCGCCTGGCGAGCGATTCGAGGTGGCGCAGCGTGGCGTCCAGACGCTGCGGCAGTTGCTGTGTCGCCTGTGCCGACATCAGTTGCTTGACGGAACTGCTGATCGCCGCCACGTCGGCGAGGAACTGGTCCATCGGGAAGCCCTCCAACTTGCTGGTCAACTCCTGCACCGCGGTGCGGATGGTCGGAATCTCGCTGAGCTCGGGATCGAGCGCGGCGAAGGTCGCCGCTTTGTCCGGATGAAAATCGAGGTCGACATAAAGTTGACCGGTGAGCAGGCTTTGCAGCCGCAGACGTCCGCGCAGGCCGCGTTCGACCAGTTGGCGGACGGTGGCGCGGTCGCGCAGATCGATATTTTCGCCACCATGCGTTTGCACGACATGGGGCTGCACCTCGATCGTGACCGGCACCAGGAAGCGTCGACTCTGCGGATCGAGTCCGAGCTGGATCTGCTTGACGGTGCCGACCTTGACGCCTAGGAACACTACCGGCGCGCCGACCTGCAGGCCCTGCGCCGCGCCCTCGAAATACAGCACGTGCTGGCGGCGCTCGCCGAACCAGCCGCCACCGGCCAGCAGCAGCGTGGCGACGATCGCCAGCGCCACGGCGCCGAGCACAAATGCGCCGATCAGCGTCGGGTTGGCCTTGCGGCTCATGCTTCCCTCCTGGACCAACGCAGTCCGGGCGCCGGGCCGTCCCAAGCCCGGACGGTACGCGCCGGAGGCGCAAACCGCGCCATGACCCGGATCGGAGTCGCCCGTGATGATCGAGCGCAGCGAGCACGTAGGCTCCCCCGCCCTGGGGCGGGGGTCGGGGGGTGGGGGGTCATAAAGTGCCCCCGCGGGTCAGGAAGTGACGCACCTTGGGATGGCCGTTTTTCAGCGCGTCCTGCGGATGTCCGGTGGCGATCATGGTATGGCTTTCTGAATCGAGGTAGATCGAATTGTTGCCGATACTGAGGATGCTGGCCAGTTCGTGGGTGACGACGACGATGGTGGTGCCAAGGCTATCGCGCAGTTCCATGATCAGCTCGTCAAGGCGCCGTGCCGTCAGCGGATCGAGGCCGGATGAGGGTTCGTCGATGACCAGGATGTCCGGATCGAGCGCCATGGCCCGTGCCAGCCCGGCGCGCTTTTTCATGCCGCCGCTAAGCTCGGACGGGTAGAAGTCTTCGAATCCGGCGAGGCCTACCAGGGCCAGCTTGAAGGCGACGATCTCGTCCACCCGGGCCGGCGGCAGGCCGGTGTATTCGGCGATCGGCAGCGCGACGTTCTCCGCCAGCGTCAGCGAACTCCACAGCGCGCCGCCCTGGAACAGGATGCCGAGCCGGCGCTTGAGCCGCTGCTGCGCCTCGGGCCCGGCATTCCAGAAATCCTCGCCGCTGTATAGCACCGAGCCGGCCGCCGGTCGCTGCAGGCCGACCAGGGCGCGCATCAGCGTGGTCTTGCCGCAGCCGTTGCCGCCCATGACGACGAAGATGTCGCCCTTGTTCACCGTGAAATCGAGGCCGCGCTGGACGACAAAGTCGCCATAGGCCATGGACAGATCGCGAACTTCGATGTGGGCCGGGCCGTTCATCATGTTTTCGCCGGGCCGCCCCAAGGAAACATCCGCGCCCTCGTGGGGGGCAGCGAGCCGGGTTTGCGAGCGGTGGGGGCCATTACTTTCAGATGCCCAGCTGGTAGTACATGACGGTCATGATCGAGGCTGCAATCGTGATCAGCAGGATCGCGGTGACCACGGCGGAAGTTGCCGCATGGCCGACCGCCTCGGCACTGCGGCCGCATTGCATGCCGCGCAGGCAGCCGGCGAAGGCGATCATCGCGCCATACACCGTGCCCTTCGACAGGCCCACCGCGAACTGCTTGAATTCCAGCGCGCGCAGGGTTTCGGTGTAGTACTCGAAGACGCCGATGTCGAAGATGGTGACCGACACCAGCAATCCCGCCAGCATGCCGATGAAGCCCGAGTAGAGCGTCAAGAGCGGCACCATCAGCATCAGCGCCAGCATGCGCGGCAGCACCAGGAAATCGATGGCGGAGATTCCCAGCACCTTGTAGGCATCGATTTCTTCATTGACCTGCATGGTACCGAGCTGGGCGGCAAAAGCGGCGCCGGTGCGGCCGGCGATGATGATGCCGGTCATCAAGGCGCCTACCTCGCGCACCATGCCGATGGCGACCAGGTCGGCGATGAATATCTGCGCGCCGACCAGTTTCAGCTGGTCGGCCCCGAGGTAGGCGAGGATGAGCCCGACGAGGAAGCTGATCACCGAGACAATCGGCAGCGCGCGCGGCCCGACTTCCTCGATTTCCAGCCACAGGTCGCGGGCGCGGAAACGGGCGCGGCCGGAAAATAGCCGCAGCAGCGACAGCACGACCTCGCCGAGAAAGCCCAGCATCTGCGGCGCGCCGCGAATGAACTCCAGGGTCGCCTCGCCGACCTGCGCGAACGGCCCCTGCGGACCGGCAGGACGCCCGGCGAGCTTCTGTTCCGGTACGGCCGATGCCATCGCCAGCAGGCGTTGCGCGCCGGGCGGCAGCCCGCTGCGATCGACCGCGATGCCGCAATCGGCGCAGGACTTGCTGATGCCGGCGACGAAGGTCAGCAGGCCGGAATCCCAATCGGTGACTTCGCTCGTTTCGAAACCAAGGCGGCGCACCGGTACCGCCAGCCTGGCGTTCAGGGTGTCGGCGGAGGGCAGATCCTGGTCGATGCGCCAGCGCCCGCCGAGGACGATGAGCAGGGTCTCCGCGCGGTCGACCGCGGCCGGCCGCACATCGAGCTGCCATGCTGCCGCGCCGCGCATGGCCGGACCTGCCTACTTCTTGCCGAATCCACCGAGCAGCGCGGCCACAGGTTTTTGCGGGCGCATTGCGGGCGGCTTCTCGCTGACGGTTTCGGCGATTGCGGATTTGCTGACGTAGGGTTTGTTGGGGTCGAAGTCGAGCTTGGGCAGGCGCGGGTCGAGTCGTGGCACGTGGGCGACGGGGCTGGGTAGCTCGCGTCCGGCCGGCTTGGCGCCTTCCAGCGTCAGCGAGCGATCGCGCTCGCGAGCCTTCTCGCGGGCACGCTCGAGGTGCTCGCGCTTGTGGCCGCGATTGCTCGGCGCGCTTTCGCGCACCGGCGCCAGTTCAGCGAAGCCGGTGATCTCGACGCGGTCGATCTTGCGTTTGATAAGCTTTTCGATGTCGGCCAGGCGCTGGCTTTCCTCGGGCGCGAAGAGCGACGTCGCGTCGCCGTGCTTGCCGGCACGGCCGGTGCGGCCGATGCGGTGGATGTAGTCTTCGGCGGTGTGCGGCAGTTCGTAGTTGATGACGTGCGGCAGGTCGTCGATGTCGAGGCCGCGCGCGGCGACATCGGTGGCGACCAGCACGCGAATCTTGCCCGACTTGAAGGCTTCGAGCGCTTCGGTGCGCTGCTGCTGGCTCTTGTCGCCGTGAATCGCGTCTGCGGCGATGCCCTGGCGTTCGAGGTAAACCGCCAGGCGGCTGGCACCGAACTTGGTACCGACGAAGACCAGCACCTGTTTGGTGTTTTCCTCGTCGTGGGTCAGCAGATGCACCAGCAGGCTGCGTTTGAGGTCGGACGCCACCGGATAAACACGGTGGGTGATGGTTTCGATGACGGTATTGCGGCGTGCCACCTCAATGAGTTGCGGGGCCTTCAGCATGCTGTCAGCCAGATTCTTGATCTCGTTGGAGAAGGTGGCCGAGAACAGCAGGCTCTGGCGTTCCTTCGGCAGCATGGCGAGGATGCGCTTGATATCCGGGATGAAGCCCATGTCCAGCATGCGGTCGGCTTCATCGAGCACCAGCACCTCGACGAAGTTGAAGGTCACGCTTTTTTGCTGCACGTGATCGAGCAGCCGGCCCGGCGTGGCGACGACGATCTCGCGGCCTTCGCGCAGTTCGGCGATCTGCGGCCGGATATCGACGCCGCCGTAGATGCAGACGGAGCGCAGCGGCAGGTGCTTGCTGTAGGTGACCACGCTCTGATGCACCTGCATTGCCAGCTCGCGCGTCGGCGCCAGGATCAGCGCGCGAACGGGATGGCGGGCCGGTGAGGGTGAACTGCTGGCATGGCGGGCCAGACGTTGCAGCAGCGGCAGGGTGAATCCGGCGGTCTTGCCGGTGCCGGTCTGGGCGCCGCCCATGACGTCCTTGCCGGCCAGAATGATCGGAATGGCTTGCGTCTGGATCGGTGTCGGATGCGTGTAGCCGTTGTCTTTGACGGCGCGTAGCAGTTCGGGGAGGAGGCCGAGTTCGTCGAAAGTCGGCGCTGGCGGGACGACGGCCGGGGCGGATTCTGGTGTGGCGTCGGCGGAAGGGGTGAGGTCTGGTGTGGTCGCGTTCAATGGAACTCCTGAATCGGCCTGCCCCTTGCGGGGAACCGGTTCAGGCGGCGAGGCGCTTGAGGGAAATGCGGCGAAATGCCGGATCGGGCGCCAACCGGCAGGGCGCGCAAGCCCCGTATTGTATTACAGGCGGCCCCTCATTTGAACAGGCCCTTGACGGCAGCGCCGGCCTTGCCGGCAGTGCCTTCGGTGGATTTCAGCAGCCCCTCGAAGTTCACCGCGCTGCCCAGCTTTGCGATCAACGCCTTGGCCACTTCCTGCCCCAACTCGCCGGGTGTGATGCCGCCCCTAGTTTTGCCGAGGTTCCTCATGGTAATGTCAGGCAGCGGCACGGTCACCGTCTTGCCATTCATGAAGGCGGCGCTGGCCTCGGCTTTGGCGCCACGGATGGTGAGTTCTTCGACGATGAGTTTCTTGCCGTCCTTCTTGCTGTCCTGATGATGCCCTTGCCGTCGGCCGGTGCGATGCAGTACGCGATGCTTGGCGGCAGCGATCTCAAGGTCTCCCGGGTTTGCCTCGGCACCGTGACCTTCGGCACCCAGAACAGCGAGACGGATGCCCATCGGCAACTCGAGGCGCTGCATCTGCGTTACAGCAATCCGGCGCCCTGAACTGCAGGTTGCTGACTATTTCTTCGCCGCCACCTTGGCAGCGCTTGCCTTAAGTGCCGCCATCAAGTCATACAGCTGGCTGCGCTGCTTCTCATCCATCCCGGCGAACAGGTCGACCACCCAGGTCTCGTGGGCCTCGGCCATCTTGCGGAAGCTGCGGCGACCTTCGGTTGTCAGCTTGACGATGTAGGCGCGGCGGTCCTTCGGACTGTCTTCACGCACCACCAGCTTTTCGGCGACCAGCTGATCGGTAATCCCGGTCACATTGCCGCCGGTTACCATCATGCGCTTGGACAGCTCTCCCATCTTGAGGCCTTGCGGAGAGCGCTCCAGTTGGGCCATCAGGTCGAAGCGCGGCAGCGTGATGCCGAACTCGGAGCGCAGGCGCGAGCGGATGTGGTTCTCGATCAGGTTGGTGCAGGCCAGCGTGCGCAACCATAGCCGCAAGTCGGGCGCATGTTCCGAGGTGGCACGCGTTTCGGTGTCGGAAGCGGCGGAAGCGGATTTCTTTGACATGGGAATATGTCGCTGCTGTGAGCGGCCCGGTTAATATATCTATGTCTAAAATATCAAAAGATGCCGGTTTCCGCAACCATTATGAAGCCTGGTCCTGCCTTCGACCCGGCGAACTCAGATGAAATCGGGATTGAGTACGGTGCGCAGAACGGTTTGCGTCTGGCCGTCGCGAACGCGACTGGAAAACCACCAGACCCCGCCTTTCTTGACCGACCAGTCCGCTTCCTCTCCCCCGAGCAGCAGTGCGGCGACTCGTCCCAGGGCGGGCTGGTGCCCGATGACCAGCACCGCGCCGCTCTGATCGGGCCAGCCGGCGACTGCCAGAACATCCGTCACGGAACCGCTGATGCCTAGCCTGGGCTCGATCTCGTAGGGCAGTTCGAGTGCGTGCGCAGTTTGCTGGGTGCGCTCGGCGGGGCTGACCAGGATTTTCCGCTTGCGCGGCAAGTGCCGGTGCAGCCAGCGCGCGATCTGCTTCGCCTGCTTTCCGCCGCGTTCCGTCAGGCGGCGTTTGTGATCGGCCATCGTACCGTCACCTTCTTCGGCCTCGGCATGCCGCCAGAGTATCAAGTCCATGTTCTCCGTCTCCCTTTGACGTATCGATAGTAGGTTCGAGCTGTGACAGCGGTATTACGTTGGCTTGTCGCCGATTTTCGGCAGCCGCAGTCGCGGCAGGCGGACCAGGTCGTGCGCCACACCGGAAAGCAGACTTGCATAATGCGGGCCATGCCAGCCGCCGATCAGCGTCACTGCTTCCCGCAGCCTGGGATCATCACCGGCACAGTCCATCAGCATGGCGCCGGCATTGGCCAGGTCATTGAGCTGCCCCAGCGCGTCCTGCACAGACGCGAGCTGTTTCAGCACGCGTCGCGAGGCGGCTTCTGCTGCCAGGGGTGCAAAGAATTCCAGCGCATAGCGCAGGCGCTTGACGCCGATCCGCAGAGCATGCAGCGAGGCGGGGTCGTCGATAGTTGCCGCCAGGGCCAGTCGTCGCATCTTCTTGCACAAGCGTTGCAGGCGTCGACCGGCGAAGCTGTTCAGGGTGACCAGCGTCTGCCCATCGGCCGGTCCGGCGTGCAGCGATTCGAGCGCGGTCAGCAGCGTGCGTCCGTAGTCAGGCGCGGCGAGCATGGCAATCGCCTGCGCCCGCGCCGCGTAGCAGCGGTTGGTGATGTCGCTTGCCAGCGCGGGCAGCCGCGGCTCATTGGGCAGAGCGGCCAGCACCGGATTGGCGATTTCAGTCAGCAATACATCGAGATCGCGTGCGCGGCCCAATTGCCGCATCAAGGCGAACAGCGGCGCGCGCAATCGCTCGGCAAGATTCTCCGGCAGTACGGGGGCGAAAAGCCGCAAGGCGGCGCGCAGGCGGCGCGTGGCGACACGCATCTGATGGATGTATTCCGGATCCCCGCTGCTCAATGCGCCGGAATGATTCTGTTGCAGGTGTTCGAGGCACGACATGGAAATGCAGCGAAAGGCCTCGAACGGGGTCATTGCCGCGGACAGTGCGACGGGTTGTGCCTTGAACGGAGTTGGCGGCGCCCCGACGTGCAGGCGATAGCCGCGCTCTGCCTTGGACAATACCGATGGCGTCAGGGCTGCCCGCTGCGCGAGTTGGCTGGCTAGGCCAAAGATCGCCCGCACCGGCGCGCCGGCAAGCTCCAGTTCCACTTCGGAAATGGCTTCGCGGCGACCATTGGCGATGATCCATCCGCTATCCAGAGTCAGCAGGACCACACCCGGCGCGGCAGGAAATTTCCAGGTGATGCGCCGAAAGCGTGTTTCGCAAATGGGGACGATGCGTGCCAGCAGTTTGGGCCGCCGCAGCCACTCGCGCAGGGATGAATCCTCGATGTCCGAGAAATCGAAATGCCCGGTATAGGGTCCTTCCCATTCAGGTCGGCTGGAAAGGCCGGCGGCCGAACTTCCAGCCAGCTTGACGGTTTGCAGCCAGTCGCGCCCCTTGCGGCGCAGGCGCAGGGCAATGCCGCGGCGACGCAGCGAAAGCTCCGCCGTATCGTAATAAATGTTGTCGAGCGTGTCGACGTGACGTTCAACGGCCTGCTTCAGCAGCGGATGGCGCAGAAACCGCGTCTGATGGGCCTCTGCGAGTGCCAGCTTGAGTTCGACCTCTTCAGCCATGATTGTTTGCGCGACGGAAAGATTTCATTATCCATGATCCGCGTAGAAACGACGGGCTTGTCACAGCGGACCGGATTCGGACTAACCGGTTTTTGTGATCGGCCTCCGCGCGACGAATTCTCCGAGCAACAGTGCCTCTGAATGGAGTCACCAACGGGCGGTTGGACTGTGCGATAGTCCCGCCTGCACCGGCTGAGCGGCTTTGTTGTTGATGGACCTCGATTTTTCTGTCCCGATGTCTGCGTTATGGTCGTCGGCCTAATTTTTGTGCAATCTGCTGGACGAAGAGGCTTCCTATGGCAAAGCATCATGCGCGTTCCGGGTACAACCCGGCTTTCGATCCTCGGCGTCGCACTGTTCTGCGAGGCGCAGCCGTTGCCGGGATGGTGTCGCTGGCCCCTTCGCTGGCGTTTGCTCAATCGTCGCTGGCGCTATATCGGATGCCACGCAATGCTCTGGTGATCGGCAATAGCCGATACACCAGTGCTCCGCTGGAAAATCCCGGCAACGATGCCAAGGCGATTGCCGGCGAGCTCAAGGCATCAGGCTTCGAGGTCAAGCTGCATCTGGATGCAGGGCGTCAGGCGATGCTCGGTGCGATCGACGATTATGTCGACCAACTGGCTTCGAGCAACGCCGTGGGTTTGTTTTATTTTGCCGGCCATGGCGTCCAACTGGCGTGGCGCAACTACCTGATACCCGTGGATGCGGCGATCAGATCGCTGGATGACGTACCGACCCGCGCCGTGGAACTCAATACGCTGCTGTCAGGTTTGGGCAAGGCAAAAAATCCGATGAACGTGATTGTGCTCGATGCCTGCCGCGATAACCCCTTTGGGGACGAACTCCCCCCGGGACACAAGGGCCTTAGCCAATTCGATGCGCCACCGGGTTCATTGCTTGCCTATGCCACATCGCCGGGCAATGTGGCAAGCGATGGCCAGGGTATCAACGGCCTGTACACGGAGCACCTGCTGCGCGAACTGAGGACTCCTGAGGCCAAGATCGAGGACGTGTTCAAGCGGGTTCGGCTGGCGGTACGGAGACGCTCAAACGGGGGACAGATACCCTGGGAAAGCACCTCGCTGGAAGAGGATTTCTACTTTCATCCGCCGCGGGACAGCGTAAAGCCGAGCGAGGATGTGGCGACCAGGCGTTTTGAAGAAGAACTGGCGATTTGGGAACGGATCAAGTCGGCAACCACGCCGGGCCCGCTGGAGGACTATCTGCGGCGCTACCCGAGCGGGCTATTTTCGGAACTGGCCGTGTTGCGGCTCGACCAGGTGCTGGACCGCAGTGGAGAGCGCAGGATTCACGTACTCTCGGACGACCAGAACCCCTATTCCAAAGGCACCTTGCTCATCGATACCCGGGTCAGGATTGGCGACCGCTACAGTTATCGGGAGGTCGACATGGAGACCGATCTGGAACTTCGCAAATACACGCTTCTGGTCAGCGACATCACGGATACCGAGGTGATCTACGGGAAGGGGAGTTTTGTTACGGATTTGATAGGAAACTGGATCAAGCTGAGCGATGGAAGGGTGTTTACCGGCGCACAGTATTTTGTCCCTGATTACAGCATCGGCAAGCGCTGGACCTCCCGGCATCGCGTGACCAATGCCAAGGGTGAACCGTACGATACGGTGTACGATTTCAAGGTGGTCGCGCGCGAAAGCAAAACAGTGCCGGCGGGAACATTCGATGCGTTTCGCGTCGAGGGTACCGGGTGGACGCGGGGACCTTCAGGCAGCATCGCTCTGAAATCCCGATATTGGGTAACGCCCGCTGTGAGGCGATTTATCGAGGCGCATTTCTGGCAAAAGCACTCCAAGGGGAAAGTGCTGGAGAACAAACGCGTCGAACTGGTTTCATTCACGCAACGGTAAATCCTCGCGGGGGGACCGCGCGGAAGGCCTCGATTCGCGCAATCCGGATAAGCTCTACTCGTAACGCAGTGCTTCGATGGGCAGCAGGCGCGAGGCCTTTTTCGCCGGGTAGTAGCCGAAAAATATTCCGATCGCGCCGGCAAAGCCTGCGGCGAGGACGATCGAGCTGCCCGAAAGCTCGGTGCGCCAGCCGGCCAGTTCGGCAATCGCCATGGCGCCGCCGACGCCGAGCAGGATGCCGATGGCGCCGCCGATCAGCGACAGGGTGACCGCCTCGACCAGGAACTGGGTCAGGATGTCCCGCCCGCGCGCGCCGACGGCCATGCGCAGCCCGATCTCGCGCGTGCGCTCGGTGACCGAGACCAGCATGATGTTCATGATGCCGATACCGCCCACCAGCAGCGAGACCGAGGCAACGGCCGCCAGCAGCAGCGACATCACCTTCGAGGAGGCTTCCTGCGCCTGGAGAATCTCCGACAGGTTGCGCACGAAAAAGTCGTCATCCTGCCCCGGCTGCAGGCGATGGCGCTGACGCAGCAGTTCGCGCATGCGCGCCTCCGCCGCCGTCATGTCGGCGCCATCCTTGACCTTGACCATGATCGATCCGACGCTGCGGCTCTTGGCCTGCTGGGCCGAGCCGAGCACACGCTTCCTGGCGGTACTGATCGGCATCAGGATGATGTCGTCCTGATCCTGGCCCATCATGTTCTGACCCTTGCGGTCGAGCAGGCCAATCACGGTGAGCGGCACCTTGCGCACGCGGACCACCTGGTCGATCGGGCTGGCGTCACCGAAGAGATTCTTTGCCACCGTTTGTCCCAGCAGTACCACCTTGCCCGAGCCGTTGATTTCCGCTTGCTCGAAACCGCGGCCTTCGATCACTGCCCACTCGCGCACCTCGAGATACTCGGGCGACGTGCCGTAGTACACCGTGGACCAGTTGGCATTGCCCACCACGATCTGGCCGGTGCCCCTCAGTGTGGGGGCGGCGGCGTGGATTGCATCGATCTCGCGATTCAGCGCGTAAGCGTCGTCCTCGGTAATGGTCGGCTGCGAGCCGCTGCCGCCGCGGGCGCCGCCGGAGGTCATCGAGCCGGAGAGCACCATGATGATGTTGGAGCCGAGGCTGCGGATCTGATCTTCGACGCGCGCCTGGGCGCCGTTGCCGACGGCGATCATGACAATCACGGCGGCGACGCCGATGATGATGCCGAGCATGGTCAGCGCCGAGCGCAGCTTGTTGATGCGCAGGGCGAGCAGGGCGATGCGTAGCGTTGCGGAAAAATTCATGCGAGCAGCGCCGCCGCGTCATTGGCGGCGTTGGCCTTGTCTTCGATGACCTTGCCGTCGCGAAAGCTGATGATGCGTCCGGCGAAGTGGGCGACGTCGTGCTCGTGGGTCACCAGCACAATGGTAATGCCCTCGCGGTTGAGCTGCTGCAGGAGGGCCATGATCTCGACGCTGGTGCGTGAATCCAGTGCGCCGGTCGGCTCGTCGGCGAGCACCAGCTGCGGATCATTCACCAGCGCGCGGGCAATCGCCACGCGCTGCTGCTGGCCGCCGGAGAGCTGCGCCGGGTGGTGGTCCATGCGTTCCGCCAGGCCGACCTGGGTGAGGCGTTGTTCGGCATGCCGTTTTCGCTCGGACGGCGGCATCGCGCTGTAGAGCAGGGGCAAGGCGACATTGTCCAAGGCTGAAGTGCGGGCCAGCAGGTTGAAATGCTGGAAGACAAAGCCCAGCTTGCGGTTGCGCACGCGCGCCAGTTCGTCGCCCGTGAGCTGTGAAACTTCCTGTTCGCCCAGCCAGTAGCGGCCGCCGCTGGGGTGATCGAGGCAGCCCAGGAGATTCATGAAAGTCGACTTGCCGGAGCCTGACGGGCCCATGACGGCAACAAATTCGCCGGCTGCGATTTCCAGGCTGACGCCGCACAGGGCAGCCACCACGTTGCTGCCCATGACGTAATCCTTGGTCAGCTCCTCGACCCGGATCAGCGGCGCGTTCACTGGACTACACTCCCCCCGTTCCACGGGCTGCTTTGCACGGTGGCCCGGCTTCGGCGGCGCAAAGCAGTGCTTTGCGCAACCCCGCCTGCGCCCCCCTCGCCAGGCGAGGGGGTGACGGCGATTCGCCGCTGCGCGGCTCCGGGTTGTGGCTGGCGCCCCTTCGGGCGGCCGTGCGGCGCGCTCATGCGGAGAATCCCTAGAACAACCGTGGGCCGGGAATGCCGGAGGGTTTGGCGCCAGTTGCGGTCTGTTGACCGACGATCACTTCGCTGTCTTCCTTGATGTCGCCCGAGACGATCTCGGTCATGCTGCCGTCGGTCAGGCCGAGCCGGACGCTGATCGCCTTCGGGTTGCCGTCCTCGCCGACGATCCAGACCTTGCCGCTGCCGCCGCCGCCAGTGGCACGGGCGGCCTGCGCTTCGCCGGCCATTTCATCGTAGCGTTTCTTCTGCTCCGGCACGAGAAACGCTGAAACCCGTTCGCGGATTTCGGCGCGATTGCGTTCCTGCGCCTTGCCTTTTTCCGTTTCCGGAAGATCGCGCGCTGCCTTGAATTTGTCGCGCATGCTGTCGAAGATGGCGTCGACCTTGGCCGTCTGATCGGCATCGAGCTTGAGTTCGGCAACCAGGCGCTCGCGCTGCTGGGCGAGGCCGCCACCGGCACCGCCACCGCTCGATGCGGCGGCAGCAGAAGTCGGCGCTGGCGACACGGCGACTGCGGCCTTCTTTTCGTCGCTGCTGCCCGCCGGGCGGAAGCGCAATGCTGCGTTGGGCACTTTGAGCGCCTTGTCCTTCTGCGCAGTGATGATCCGCACGTTGGCGGTCATTCCCGGCAGCAAGCTGAGATCGGGGTTCGCTGCCGAAATCACCACGGTGTAGGTCACGACATTCGACACCACGGTGGCGGCCTTGCGCACCTGGCGCACCTCGCCCTCGAAATTTCGGCCGGCAAATGCGTCTACCGTAAAGCCGGCTTTCTGCCCGACGCGGACGCGACCCACGTCGGCTTCGTCGATCGAGGTTTCCACCTGCATGTCGCTCAGGTTCTTGGCAATGACGAACAGTTCCGGCGCCTGCAGGCTGGCGGCCACCGTCTGCCCCGGCTCGATGCTGCGCTTGACCACGATGCCATCCACCGGCGCCTTGATCGAGGTGCGCTCCAGGTCGACGCGTGCCGCGGCCAACTGGGCCTCGCGCTGGCGGACGATGGCTTCGCCATTCTTCACCTGCGCTTCGGCCGAGGCCAGGGAGGCACGGGCCGCGTCCAGGGTGTTCTGCGCCGTGTCGCGCTCGGCCGGGGAGATGAAGTTCTTCTCCACCAGGGTCTTCTTGCGCTCGTAGTCGCGTTGGGCGTTAGCCAGGTTGGCCCGGGCGCGGGACACTTCCGCCTGTTGCACTCCTTGGGCGGCGCGGGCCGCGTCCACATCCGCCTCGGCCTGACTTACACGATGCTGATAGGTTTCCGGGTCGAGGCGGGCGATCAACTGGCCGGACTTCACCGGTGAGTTGAAGTCGACCAGGATTTCCTTGATCTGCCCCGAGACCTGCGATCCGACCTGAACCGAGACCACGGGATTCAGCGTGCCGGTGGCGGAGACCGCGGCCGTGAGCGGGCCGGACTCGGTCTTGGCCAGCTTGTATTTCGGCGCATCGCCGGCGCGGTCCCATGTCCTCCATGCGGCATAGCCGCCGGCGCCGGCGACGGAAAGTAAGGCCAGGAAAATGATGAGCGAACGCTTGTTCATGCGGCAATTCTAGCCGACACGGGCGTGTGCGCCGTGTGCGGTCTTGCAAGCAAATGTTGCCGATGCCGGCCAAATATGGCGGCCGACATAGCCAAAGCAAAGTACGGCATAACTATCATGTATGGCACAAGGCCAAGGACAAGAACGGAAACCCGTACAACGTTCTGGTCGAGACGCTGGCGCAGCAGGGCGTGACCTTCGACGTCTGCGAGATAACCCTGAGGAACCGCAAGCTGGATCGCAAGCAGTTCATTCCCGAGTCTGTATTCGTGCCCTCGGGCGTCGCCGAACTCGCCAAGCTGCAGGCACGCGGCGGCTACGCCTACATCAAGCCTTGAACTGACGCTCCGCGACAGATGGCTCAAGCGACGCGTGTCGCTTGAGCCTCGTGACGTTCCGCGATTGTGCTGATGGCATTAGCCGGCGAGTCCGGGATTGCCCTTCATGCCCAATAGTTTGGGCTGGTTGAGCTGACGCGGCGCAATGGTTTTCTTGTCGCGCAGATAGCGCGCCACGACATCCCATACCGGTTCTCCCTTGGCGCCTTCGGCGACCGGCGCCCAGCCGGCCACCTTGTATGTCTTGCCGGCCTCGATTGCCTTGTCCTTGAGGCGCATGTCGGTGATGCGGCTGCCCATCGCGGCGTTCGGTGCGCAGGTGTATTGCAGGCCGCCGACACGCACCATGTCGCCGCCCTGCTGGTAGTAGGGGTCGGGATTGAACAGGTTGTCGCCGACGTCCTCGAGGATGCTCTTTATCTGTTCGCCCTTCATTTCGGTCAGCGTCGCGCTCGGATAGGTGATCGCGGTCTGGTCCATCAGGTGCTCGAAGGTGATCGCCTGGCCCGGCAGGATCGTGGTGCCCCAGCGGAAGCCCGGCGAGAAGCCGATGTCGGCCCCCTGTACTTCCATGATGGCGTCGAGGATCAACTGGTCCCAGCTGCCGTTGAAGTTGCCGCGGCGGTAGAGCAGGCCTTCCGAGATCGCGAGCTTTTCTTCGAGCTGCGCCTGGTGCGGCGCGCGCACCTTGTCGATCAGCGCCGCCATCTCGGCATCGGCCGGCAGCAGGTTGGAAAATACCGGCAGCAGCTTGTAGCGGAAGTCTGAAATCTTCCCGTTCTTCACGTCGAAATCGAGTACGCCGAGGAACTTGCCGTTGGAGCCGGCATTGGTGACCAGGGTCTGGCCGCCGGCATTCTTGATCACGGCGGGTTGCGGCACGCCATCATGGGTGTGGCCGCCCATGATGGCGTCGATGCCGGTAACGCGGCTCGCCATCTTGAGGTCGACGTCCATGCCGTTGTGCGACAGCACGACGACGACCTGCGCGCCTTTGGCACGGGCATCATCGACCGTCTTCTGCATGTTGTCGTCCTGGATGCCGAAGGTCCATTCCGGCACCATCCAGCGCGGATTGGCGATCGGCGTGTAGGGAAAGGCCTGGCCGATCACGGCGACCTTGACTCCGTTCATCTCGCGCATGCTGTAGGGCTCGAAGACCTTGTCGCCGAAATCGCTGGTCTTGATGTTCTGCGCGACGAAGTCGATCTTTCCCTTGAAGTCTTTCTCCACGATTTCCAGGACGCGCTTGTCGCCCAGGGTGAATTCCCAGTGGCCGGCCATGATGTCCACACCGAGCAGCTTGCAGGCGTCGACCATGTCCTGCCCTTTGCTCCACAAGGCCGTGGCCGAGCCCTGCCAGGTATCGCCGCCGTCGAGCAGCAACGCGTTCGGACGTTCGGCGCGCAGGCGCTTGACGAGCGTGGCGAGGTGGGCGAAACCGCCGACCTTGCCGTAGGTCTTCGCCGCCTTTTCGAAGTTCAGGTAGCTGAAGGCGTGCGCTTCGATACTGCCGGGCTTGATGCCGAAGGCCTTGAGCAAATGCTCGCCGACCAGGTGCGGCGCCTTGCCGGAGGCTCCGCCGATGCCGATATTGACGCTCGGTTCGCGGAAATGGATGGGCAGCAACTGCGCGTGGCAATCGGTGAAATGCAGCAGATGGACATTGCCGAACTTCTTCAGTTCGTAAAGGCTGTCACCCTTGCCGGCGGCCCAGACCGAGCGGGCATCGAGCGCGAAGCCGGCGGCCGAGGCGGCGGCGAGGATCTGGAGGAACTCGCGACGATTCATCGAAGACATGACGGACTCCTTGGGGCGTCCCGTGACGGGATGCCGGCATTGATTGCAAGGGGGATACAAAAAGCCTGGCCGAGGCCAGGCTTTTTGGGGTGACGGGACTTACTTGTTGACCGGCGACTCGGGATCGAGCAGCAGCGCAACCAGGTCCATGACCTGCTTCTCGGTCAGTGCGCCGGCATGGCCGAAGCGCGGCATTTCCGAGCACAGGTTGAAGGCCTTGGCATTCCAGATCTTGCTGTAGGTGTATTTCTGGATGTCGGCTGTGTTGCCGCGAATCTTGCCGAACTGATACAGGGTCGGGCCGATCGTACCGTAGGAGGTTTCCTTGGGCGCGATCTTGTGGCAGTTGTAGCAGTTGCCGCCCACCGGAAGTCCCGGATTGTCGGTCCAGGTGAAGCCGCGTCCGCTCTGGGCAATTTTCTCGCCCTCTTTCCAGTCGCCCATCAATTTGCCGTCCGCGGGAAACTTGACTCCCGCCAGCTGGTCGGCCTGCAACTGGGTGGCAATGCCTGCCGGCGGCTTG
>JBIJDJ010000082.1:0-12466 GCA_044344175.1 Sulfuritalea sp. | reverse complement strand
GGCAACGTAGGGCACCACGAATCCGCCTGACGCCAGTTCATCGGCAAGCGAGTCGATGTCGCACGCATCAAGCGGTAAGTACCTGAGTCGCAGAGTCTTGGGATGCCAGACGAGACGGCCCTCTCGATCTGCTTCGAGCCAGGTGGCGATGTACAGCAGGCGGGCGAGTGGCGATAGTTCTGCAATGTAGGCATTGCTGAAAAAGTCGCGCGAGATCGAGCGGTATAGGACCGTCATCATGCCCCCCCAATCTGGCCGTGGGCCGGGCGGAAAAGCGATTGAGTCGTTGACAGAATGCGCGGTGCTTCAAGATGACGAGTGATTCGGTTCCATTCGACACACAGAATGCACGGGACGCCGGGACGGCAGAAGCAAAAATGCTCAGCAAGAATGTTTTTGCTGATCGAGGTATTATTCGCATTGTCAGATGCAATATTGAAAGCCCCCTTGGCCTGCCAGCCTTGCGGGGTTTTCGCCTTTCTAGAGGTGGCGTTCATTACACGCCCCCCGTCAGCAGGGCTTGTAGGTCCGACACCTTCCAGGCCAGCCTGCCGTTTATGCGAACAGGTCTGATTGGGCCATTTTCGAGGCAGGCCCATTTCCGCATGGTCTGGTCGGATCGATTGATTGCGACAGCGGCATCGTGTGTCGGCAGTGTGTCGCGCCCCTTGGCGACTGCGGCCAATTCGGGGAAGTTCTTGGAAAGCTCGGAAACCATCATTCCTCCTTTGGGAGAAATACGCCTTGGCGGGATTGCCTATGTCGGCGTGTTGATGGTTGAATTATTCCGGAGTGTTAAACGCTTACTAGAGGAGGTGAGAGTTTGTAGGAACCCTTGCCACGACTGGGCGGAATGGCTAAGAGTGCCCAAAACTTTCGGCGAAAGTTTGAGAGTTTTATCCCAAATTCACGTTTGAGAAGGCTTTTAGCACTGTGCCCAGTTCAAACGATTTCGTTCCGCCCCGCTTTTTGATTCCTACGCTTTTTAACGACTGAACAACTTTTTCGGCCAGTAGGCGGCGCTTGGTTAGTAGTGTTGAATCGTCCTTGACAAGTTGCCGCGCAAAATACCGCGCCGGTACGTACCAAGATTGCTCAGGCGCCGGGTCTGTCGGGTCTGGGATTAGCCATGGCATATCGGTATCCTGTTTCAGTTTCGCTTCCTTTGCCGCCGTCTCGCCAGCGCCGACTTCCTTATCTGGCATTGGTGGGGCAATCATGTGCCTATCAATCCAGGAATGGTGTTTCTGGCCCTCATTCTTAGCGATTGTGTGCCACTCGCACAGCCTGATCTTCTTCTCTACCGGCGCCGATTCCTCGAACGCGCGTAGTAATCGCTTGAAATCTTCCGGTCCGGTTTCGTCGGTGGCGGTTTTGTCCGGGTCGTTGGTTCCGCCGGTTTCGCAGGTTTCGTCGAATGGACTGAACTGACATAACAGCATTGCCGCCTCACGGGCAGAGAGCCCAGACCTTGCCAACCAATAGTCTATGTCAATCTTTTGGGGTCTCTTTCTTTCGTCAAGGAAGGCTTTGCCGCTGCCCTTCATTGACTCAGTCGGTTGATTGTCTGCGTAATCCTCGTGCTCTTCAAATCCGAACAGCACAAGTGCTCTTGTGTTGAAGTTATCGCATGCAGTTGGAGTAATGTTCAGCGTGACCCGGCCTAGAGGATTTCTTTCGCGGTGATTGTGATAAGGTACCTTGAACTCATCAAGCCAAACAAACGCGCCACGCGGGAGCGCGTCTACCAAACTTTCTAGTTTTGCGGCGACGATAAAGGAAGTAGTGGGGGTGGGTAGTTCGTTGGTTTTCTTACCCAATGAAGCCACGCGCGCGCGCAAGCTCTCCACCGTCAATTTCCAATCAGACGGACTAACTGTTACAGGCGACTTATCCTTGAGCCACTTATAAGCAGTGAGTGGAGTAGTTCCTCGCGGAGCCTTCTTCCCTTGCGCCAAGTGGTCAGCTATCCAATCTATCCACCCTGGCGATGCTTTTACCTCTTTCCATTCTGCAATGTAGGGTATTGCGCGCACAGGCAATGCTTCGCGCCCACTGATGGTGAGTGTAAGTTTCCTGCCATTCATCCCCGCATTCCTTCGTGATGTACCCTCAATTATGGGGCGCCAGGCAGGCGGGCTAAGGTTTCCCGCTTTTCTTCTCCGTCGAGATAGTCCGGCGCTTACTTTGTCAGTTACGCCACCTCACGCAAGCCGGATTCCTCTTGCTTGTCGGCCTGTTTGAATTCGATCCCGGCCTGCTCCAGCGTCCATGCTTCGTACTTTCCATGCCATACGGCCAGCAATTCGAGCGGTCGATTGATGTAATGCTTTTCAGCGGTCGCATTCGGCGCATGGCCCATGATTTGAGCGACGACGCCACGGGGCATTTCAACCCATTCGGCGAGGCTGGCGAAGGTTCTGCGCAGACCATGGAGGGTGACATGCGAGAGGCCAGCAACAGACAAGGCCCGTTTGTGAGTGATGCGCGGTTCCGCAATATGTCCAGCGGCCGCTCCCTTGCTTGCGAAAACCCAAGGCGAGGGTTGCCATTTCGTGAGGTCGTTTTCTACCCTCTTGCCGTGAAGAATCCGATCCTTTGGTGGCGGGGTGTCATTCCGCCGCTTTAGGTCAAGCAGGAGCGACGCGAGGTAGGGTGTCAGCGGTATTTTTCGGCCTTCCTCGGCGACCTTATCTTTCACCCAGATGCTGCTCCACTTAAAGTCGACGTCAGCCCAACGCAGGCCGGCAAGTTCCTCACGCCGAGCCCCCGTCAGAATGAGCCCTTGAAGGTAGGTGCTGATTACCGGATTGCTGAGGCCACGCACGGCGGCAAACCATGCCTTCAACTGGGCGCGTTCCAATACGTCGAATCTCTTGCTTTTGCGGCTTGGAACCTCTGCGCGCACATCAGTATCCTCGACCACGTCAGCATCGACAATGGCCTTGTATTCGTCTCTGGTCGCGCACCAGCGCCAGAAGGCACGGAACATTTCAAATCCTTGCCGGGCATTGTTGGCGCGGGATTCGGCTTCCTTGGCTTGCCATTCGATCAGTACGGCGGCGTTAATGTCGGCCATGCGCATGTTTAGGAGCGGCCATAGCACCCCTGCTACCGTGAGCCCGTCGCCGCGCTTCTTCGTCTTCCCGCCAGTTTGTGAAAGATTTTGATGGTCTTGAAGGTGGCGAGCCCCCCAGCGTTTTTCGTGGTGCGCAAGATAGGCCGCCCATGCTTCGGCTACGGTCACAACCTTGCGGCGCGATTCGGCTGCGGCTGTTTCGCGGGTTTCCTCCGCCGCGGCAATGGATGCGGCGGCGACTTGGCGAGGGTCTTGGTTTTGGTCTATCAGCGTTTGCAGCCGACGGGCTTCTGCGCGGGCGCGCTCGATGCTCCAGTCCTTAAGGCTCCCAATCGTGACGCGCAGGCTCTTGCCATTGAATCGGCTTTGGAAGATGTAAGCCTTTGCTCTGGCGGTTGCCCTTACTGCGAGTGTCTTGGTGTCGCTATCCCACAAGAACGCCTGCTCGGCTCCCTCCGGCAAGGTGAAGCCTGATATGCGGCCAGCGGTGAAATTGACCCGTCCCATGATATTGCCCTTTTCCATGTAAGCAGCCATGTAAGCACTATTATGGAACATTGCGGAACACGAATCAACCTTCGCGCGAATTGCTTACACAGACAACTTGCTGTTTATCAATGATTAGCTAGTTATTGGGAATGTTGAGCAACAGGCAGGAATATGTACTTGTACGGGCTCATAACCCGAAGGTCGCAGGTTCAAATCCTGCCCCCGCAACCATCAAAACGAACGAAGCCAATCCCTTGCCGGTGATTGGCTTTTTCATTTGGCGTACCCGCGGGGCCCGGGACCGAGCCGGCACCGGCGCCGCAAACGTCCGCAAACAGCGGGTTTCGCATACCGGCGCGAGGACTGCCTCCAGTGTGTATCATTCACGCAGTCACTCACGAACCCGGGACTCCACCATGCTTACGCTCGAAGACGCACATCGCATCACCTTAGCCGCCCAGCGCGCGGCTGCCGAAAACAACTGGAACGTGGTCATTGCCGTCGTCGATGACGGCGGCCACCTGATTTCACTGGAGCGGATGGACGGCACCCAGAAAGGTTCCGTGCGTGTCGCCGAGCAGAAGGCCAGGACCGCCATCATGTTCAAGCGACCGACAAAGGCCTTCGAGGACGCCGTATTGCAGGGGCGTCCGGTGATGATGACGATGCCGGACATGATCTGTCTGGAGGGTGGCCTGCCCCTGATCCGCGACGGCGTTTATGTCGGCGCGATCGGCGTGTCCGGCGTCAAGTCGTCCGAGGACGGCATTGTCGCGGCGCAAGGCGCATCCGCGCTGGGCGCATAGCCGGAGGCGTAACCGGCCGGCCGGGATTCTTGTTGCGGTGAGGACTGCATTGCCGGCCGGCGTCGGAGATCAGGCCTTGCCGCCCAGATGTGCAATGGCATTCGCATAGTAGTTGAGCGTTTCGATCTGCTCCGGCGCCGGGCGGAACAGGCCGTCCTCCTCCAGCACGATGCGGCGCAGAATCAGCATGCGCAGACCGACGCCGAAGGCGTAGTCCTGATCATGGCGCGGGATGTAGATATGCGCGCCGCCGGCCTCGAGTTCACGCATGTGGCTGTGGGCCGCCGCCTTCAGTTCGAGTTCGCTCAGGGCGCGCGAGGGGTCCCGTGCCAGGATGCTGGACACCAGGGAAACCGGCAGCACCGGAATGATCCGGCCGATGGCGTCCATCAGCCGCGCGGCGACGATGCCGACCTCGACCCGCCGCTCTGCGTCGTTCAGCGCGGGAAAATGCAGGCCGCGTTGGCGCGCGTAGGCGCGCATTGAAAGCGGCGTGCCGAAATTTACGCAGGCATAGCCGAAGCGGTGCCAGCCGCCGCCCGCCATCTGCGACAGATTGCGCAGGGAAAACCCTGCGGTGATCAGCAGCCCGCGCAGCCGCCCCGGGCGTGGCGCCTGGGGATGCAGTTTGAGCAACTGGCTGCGGTCTTCCAGCACGCGGTCGTAGTTGAGGCCGACGGGAATGAAGACCAGGTCGCGGCGGCCGTCCTCCTTTCGTTCATCGAAGGTTTTCAGCATGTAGTCGAGCAGGCCGAATTTCGGCGGTCGCAGGCGGCCATCGACAGTCAGCCCGCCTTCAGGGAACACGGCCTGGGTGACCCCGGCCTCGGAGGCCATCTGCACGTAGCGCGAGAGTACCGTGCGGTAAAGCGGATCGCCCGAGTTGCGCCGGACGAAATAGGCGCCCATGGCGCGGATCAGCTGCTGCAGCGGCCAGATGCGCGCCCATTCGCCGACGGCAAAGGAAAGCGCGGCACGCTCCGCGGCGAGGAAGGCCACCAGCACATAATCCATGTTGCTGCGATGATTGATGACGAAAACGATGGTCGACTTCGGATCGATCCCTGCCAGTGCCGCTTCGTCCACGAAACCGATGCGTACGCGGTAGAGCGCCCGCGCTGCCGCGCGCGCCAGGGAATAGCCGACGCGGTAATAAATATAGGCATTGAACGAGGGCACGATTTCCCGCGCATAGCGATCGATGCGCCGCCATATCTCGCCCAGCGCCTCGTGGCTGACCACGGCATGGGCCGCGGCCGCGGCCTGCACCTTGTGGTCGTGGAACAGCCGGTCGATCAGCACCCGGCGCCGGGTCAGCTTGAAGGAAGGCAGCTCGATGTTCAGGCGCGCGCCGATCTGGTGGAGCACCAGCTTGATGCGGCGGCGGAAAAACCAGCGCATGCCGGGTACCAGCAGCAGCACCAGCACTGCCCAGCCGGCAAAGCCGGCCAGTATGACAAATGCCCAGAGCGGCACAGCCACCGTTGCGGTCATCGTGTGTCTCCTCCGCATTGCCTGCTCGACGACCGATCCCGGGTCGAACGCGCGCCGCTTTTTCGGCGATCATAGCAGCCATGCATCGGGTGTTCCGTTTCCGGTTCCCGATCACGGGGAGCCCGGCGGACTGCTAAAGGCCCTGCCCCCACACCGGGCGCAGCCGGGCCGCTTCCGGCGCCGCGATGGCGGTCCGGATTTCGTCGAGCAGGCGCGGCTTTTCGGCACCCAGGCTTGCTTTCAGAACCAGGCGGTTGGAGACGTGGTCGCTGCGGAATACCGTGCGCCGCAGTTCCAGCGCCGAGATGAAGGCTTCCATTTCCACGAACAGTTCGCGCTGACTGCAAGGCTGCCATTCCGGGAATCCGGCGCGGAAGCGTTCTTCGCCCTGCGGAAAACTCACCACCAGCGTGGCCAGGTATTCGGGTTGCGTGGCGTTGGCCAGGCGCGCGGAATTCGCGGCGTGCTGCCGTGACAGCGTTTTGCCGCCGAGGCCGTTGAGGATCATGACCGAGCGCTTGATGCCGGCCTGCTGCAGCTTGTCGAGGGCTTCGCAGGTGCTGCCAAAGGTTTCGCCCTTGTGCACCTTCGCCAGTACCTCGTCATCGCCCGACTCGGCGCCGACGTAGGCCATGGTCAGGCCGGCGGCGGCCAGTTCCGTGAGCTCGTCCACCGATTTTTTGCGCAGGTTACGCGGCAGGCAGTAGCTGGAGATGCGGCGCACCGCCGGCAAATGTTTGCGGATCGCACCGAGGACTTCGAGCAGGCGCCGGGTCGGCAGCACCAGGGCATCGCCGTCGGCGAGAAACACGCGGCGGATGTCGCCGCCTAATCGTTCGCCGCAGCGGCGCAGGGTCTCCAGGGTTTCCGCGGCATCGCGCGCGCGGAACTTCTTCTGCGGCGCGGTGTACATCTCGCAGAAGCTGCATTGGTTCCACGAGCAGCCGTCGGTCACCGGTAGAATCAGCGATTCCGCCTCGCTGGGCGGGCGAAAGACGGGATCGACGTAGCGGATCGGAAAGCCGGGGTTCATGTTGATGATTATGGCAGGCGGGCGCAGGCTATGATCCATCTCCCTGAAATCGCGCGCTCTACTTCATGTCCTTTCCGGCTTTGGCCTTTGTCGACCTCGAAACCACCGGTGCCACGGCGACGTCCGATCGCATTACCGAAATCGGCATTGTCGAGGTCGATGAGCAGGGCGTGCGCGAGTGGTCCTGCCTGGTCAATCCGGGCACCCCGATTTCCGGCTTCATCGAGCGCCTGACGGGCATTTCCAACGCGATGGTGGCCGCTGCGCCGGCGTTCGCCGAGGTTGCCGCGGAAGTCAGGGCGCGTCTCGAAGGGCGGCTTTTCATCGCCCACAACGCGCGCTTCGACTACGGTTTCCTGAAGAACGAATTCAAGCGTGCCGGCCATGATTTTCGCGCCACGGTGTTATGTACCGTGAAGCTTTCGCGCAAGCTGTTTCCGCAGCACGCGCGGCATAATCTGGACAGCCTGATCGAGCGGCACGGCCTCACGGTTAGCGGCCGGCACCGGGCGCTGGGCGACGCCCGGCTGATCCATCAGTTTTGGGGCCGCTTGCAGGCCGAGGTGGAGCCGGAACTGCTGGCGCAAACCGTCAAGGCACTGACGGCGCGGCCGAGCCTGCCGGCCGGTCTCGACCCGGCGGCGATCGATGATCTGCCGGAGGGCGTCGGCGTGTATCTGTTCTATGGCGGGAACGACCTGCCGCTGTATGTCGGCAAGAGCAAGGAATTGAAGAAACGCGTGCTGGCGCACTTCGCCGCCGATCATGCGGCCGCCAGGGAAATGAACCTGGCGCAGCAGGTGCGGCGCATCGAGTGCATCGAAACCGGCGGCGAGATCGGCGCGCTGCTCAAGGAGGCGGCCCTGATCAAGGAGTTGCAGCCGACTCATAACCGGTTCTTGCGCCGTAATGAAGAACTCTGTTTCTGGCAGTTGATCGAACTGCGCGCCGGCGAGTGGCGGCCGGCGCTGATGCTCGCGAGCGACCTCGATCACCGGCAGAAGGATCATTTGTACGGG
Organism: Sulfuritalea sp.; assembly: GCA_044344175.1. Lineage (GTDB taxonomy): Bacteria > Pseudomonadota > Gammaproteobacteria > Burkholderiales > Rhodocyclaceae > Sulfuritalea. The sequence continues at coordinate 4,546 of JBIJDJ010000082.1, read as the reverse complement.
CCGTTCAAGAGCGCGCGGGAAGCCAGGCGCACCCTGACCGAACTGGCGAAAGAGCACCATCTCTGTCACTCCCTGCTCGGGTTGGAGCAGGTCAAGCCCGGCAAGCCGTGTTTTGCGCACCAGTTGCAGCAATGCAAGGGCGCCTGCGCCGGCAAGGAGCCGATGTCATTCCACAGCGCGCGCCTGATGGCGGCGTTGGGCCGCCACCGACTTTCACCCTGGCCCTTCGCCGGGCCGGCATGGATCAGGGAGGGCGAAGAAGTGCACCTGATCGATCACTGGCGCCATCTCGGTACGGCGCAAAGCGAGGCAGACCTGCATCAGTTGCTTGATGTGCCGCCACCGGCTTTCGATCGTGATACCTACCGGATCCTGCACAAGGCCCTCGACCGCATGACGCCGCTGGCGCGGAAGGGCTAGCGCGCTATAGCCGCCGGCGGCGGATTGCGCAGCCGCGCCAGTTTCTCCTTTATTTCCGCCATCATGGCCGCGGCCGCCTTTTCGCCCTCAAGCACTGCGCGATGACGATCTTCCAGGCTCGTGGCGGAAAGGTCTCCGGTTGCCGGCCGAATCACGATGTTGGCCTCGGCAAGTTCGTTGCGGCTGATCGATTGCCCCATGATGGCAAAGGTCTGCAGCAGCAGGTCGAAGGTGTTGCCGGCGCGGCCGTCGTGCGGCTTGGCCGAAATATCAACGGCAATCACGAAATCGACGCCCAGCCGGCGTGCGGCGCGGACGGGTACCGGGCTCGTCAGCCCGCCGTCGACATATTCGCGTCCGTTGATCGTAACCGGCTGGAATATGCCGGGCACGGCAGCCGAGGCTTGCACCGCCCGCCCCGTGTCGCCGCTGCGAAACAGGGCCATCTCGCCGCTGCCGAGGTCGGTGGCGACCACTGCGAAACCGCGCTTGAGCTTGTCCAGCGGGCGGTTAAGCACGGCATCGTTGACGAAACGGCGCAGCGGCTCGCCCTTCAGCGGACCACGCAGGGAGACATTCCAGTCGAAGACGTTGTCCTTGTCCATGTCGAGGGCGGCTCTCTGCAATTCGAAGCCATTGAGGCCGTTGGCATACAGTGCGCCGACGACTGCACCGGCGCTGGTGCCGACGATGATGTCCGGCACGATACCCTGCGCTTCAAGCACCTTGATCACGCCGATATGCGCGAAGCCGCGCGCTGCGCCGCCGCCGAGTGCCAGGCCGATCTTGACGGGGACGGCGACGGGAACAGGCGCCGGCGGCACGGGCTTTTCGCCCGGCAAGGTGCAGCCGGCCAGCAAGGCGACGGCCAGGACGGCCGGCAGGAGGCGAATATCAGCGAGCATGGCCGCCAGAAAACATGGGCGCCGCACCCGGGTGAGGGACTCCCGGCAGAAACCTAGCTCGATGCGCCGGGTTTGCGGCCCGGGCTCTTGGGCGGAATGTATCCGGCCACCCGGCAGAGCACGGCTTCGATTTTTTCGCCATTGTTGAATCGGGTCACGCTGCACTTGGATATCTCGCCGCGTGCCGACAGGTCGGTGATCGAGCGGCGCACTTTTGCCAGCGAGATCCCCGTCGCGGCAGCAATTTCCGAGTCGAAGCGCTGGCCGTTGTCTTTCAGGTATTGCATGATTTCTTGCATGTCAAATGCTCCGCTTGAAGGTGAAATCATAGAATCCACCGCCTCCATTCATTAAAACAACCTACCCAGTGCCTGCCTGCGAAAGTTACGGAACGGGAACATCCGTCGCTTTCCGCCTGCCACCCCTTGAATTGCTGGTGGGCCCAGCGAGACTCGAACTCGCAACCAAAGGATTATGAGTCCTCTGCTCTAACCATTGAGCTACAGGCCCTTCGTGGAACAGCAACGGCTCGCGTTGCTTGAGCCGTTGGTGATGCGCAATCAGGTCTCGGAATCGAGGAAGCTGCGAAGTTTTTCCGAGCGGGTCGGATGACGCAACTTGCGCAATGCCTTTGCTTCAATCTGGCGGATGCGTTCGCGGGTGACATCGAACTGCTTGCCGACTTCTTCCAGCGTGTGATCGGTATTCATCTCGATGCCGAAGCGCATGCGTAGCACCTTGGCTTCGCGCGGCGTGAGGCTGTCCAGCACCTCCTTGGTCACGTCGCGCAAGCTGGCGAACAGCGCGGCGTCGTCCGGCGACAGCGTGGCCTGATCCTCGATGAAATCGCCGAGATGGGAATCGTCGTCGTCGCCGATCGGCGTTTCCATGGAAATCGGTTCCTTGGAAATCTTGAGGATCTTGCGGATCTTCTCCTCGGGCATTTCCATCTTGATCGCCAGTGTTGCGGGATCGGGCTCGAGGCCGGTTTCCTGCAGGATCTGGCGGCTGATGCGGTTCATCTTGTTGATGGTCTCGATCATGTGCACCGGGATGCGGATGGTGCGTGCCTGGTCGGCAATCGAACGCGTGATGGCCTGGCGGATCCACCACGTGGCGTAAGTCGAGAACTTGTAGCCGCGGCGGTATTCGAACTTGTCCACCGCCTTCATCAGGCCGATGTTGCCTTCCTGGATCAGGTCGAGGAACTGCAGGCCGCGGTTGGTGTATTTCTTGGCGATCGAGATCACCAGGCGCAGGTTGGCCTCGGTCATTTCGCGCTTGGCGCGACGCGCCTTGGCTTCGCCGGTGGACATCTGCTTGTTGATGTCCTTGAGTTCCTTGAGCGGGATGCCGATGCGGTTCTGCAGGTCGATCAGGCGCTGCTGTTCCTCGAGGATGTTCGGCGCGGCACGCATCAGTTGCGAGCAATAGGGCTTGCCCGACTGGACTTCGTGTTTGAGCCACTCCATGTCCGTCTCGTGACCGGGAAAGGTCTTGATGAATTGCGCGCGCGGCATGTGCGCCTTGTCCACGCAAAGATGCAGGATCTTGCGTTCGTGGCTGCGCACCGCCTCGACCATGCCGCGCACCGAGTCGCACAGGCGCTCGATCGACTTGGCGGTGAAGCGGATGTTCATCAGTTCGTCGGAAATCTGCTTCTGCAGGCGCAGGTAGCCCTTGTCCTGCGAGCCCTTCCGCGCCAGCGTCGGCTGCAGTTTGGCAAACACGGCATGGATCACCGAGAAACGCTCGAGGGCATCCTGCTTGAGCTGCAACAGCGAGGCGGAAATCCGCGCGCTGCCGTCGTCGTCCTCGTCCTCAGTATCATCTTCGACTTCGAGTTCTTCGTCTTCGGCCAGTGCCTCGATGTCCTCGTCGGTGGCGTTGGGGTCGATCAGGCCATCCACCAGCTCGTCGATGCGCATCTCGTCGCGCGCCACCTTGCCGGCGGTTTCCAGCATCTCGGCAATCGTGGTGGGGCAGGCGGAAATCGCCATGATCATGTGCTTCAGGCCATCCTCGATGCGCTTGGCGATTTCGATTTCGCCTTCGCGCGTCAGGAGTTCCACCGAGCCCATCTCGCGCATGTACATGCGCACCGGGTCGGTGGTGCGGCCAAATTCCGAATCGACCGTGGACAGCGCCTGTTCGGCTTCTTCCTCGACTTCGGTCGTATCCACGGGCGCCGGCGCGGACTCGTTGAGCAGCAGGTCATCGACGGCGGGCGCTTCGTCGAAGACCTGGATCGCCATGTCGTTGAAGGTGGAGATGATCGATTCGATCTGCTCCGCATCCACCAGATCGTCGGGCAGGTGATCGTTGATCTCGGCATACGTCAGGTAGCCGCGTTCCTTGCCCAGTGCGATCAGGGTCTTCAGGCGCGTGCGCTTGGTGTCCAGGTCGACCAGCTTGGCTTCGGGGGCGATCAGCTTTTCCCGGCTCTTGCGGCCGCGCGACTCGGCAATGGCCTTGGCCACCGATTTGGCGGGTATCGGCTGGGCTGCGGGCTTGGCGGCCGCAGAGGCGACGGCTGCCGGCGCCATAAGCTTGGCAGTTTTTGCGGCAGCGGTCTTTGCCGGCGCTTTGGCCGCAATGACCTTGGCCGGAACTTTTACGGGGGTGCTTTTGGCGGCTGTCTTGGCTGCGGGGGCCTTGGCCGGAGCCTTGGCAGGGGTTTTTTTGACAGGAGCTTTGGCTGGAGCAGGTTTTTTCGCCGGCACCGGGTTTTTTGGCGCAGGTTTCTTGGCGGCCGGTTTGGCGGCGGCCCTTGATTTGCTGTGCTTGGCGATTTCCTTCGGCATGACGATCCTCGGCTGGAGCACGATGGCGGCGCGGCGCTGTCGGCCCTTGCAACGCCGCAACGCGCGCGGACAGGCCGACTCAGCGCGCCGTGAAAGCGCTGGAGAACCGCAAATTATATCACATCGGGGTGCCGGCCGTCGAGGATGATCCGGGATGCTTCTTTGCCAGGAGTTCTGCCAACCGCTGCCGCTCTTCCTGGCTCAAACCCTGCCTGGCGCGGGCGGTAAGCTGTTCGATCTCGGCGGTGATGGCCGAATGGCGCAAGCGCAGGATGGAATCGTTGAAAACACCTTCGAGCGCACCCAGATCGACCTCTTCCACCATGTTGGTCGCGATGGCGGCAATCAGTGCCTCGTGCGGGGTATCGCGGAAAAACTCCAGCAGCATGCCGAAACCGCCGGTGGGCAGTTCGCCGT
>JBIJDJ010000250.1:0-3634 GCA_044344175.1 Sulfuritalea sp. | reverse complement strand
GATGTCGGAACGGGTTATATACTCCCTCGATTTTCCTTGTTCGCCCTCTTGCTGTAAACCTTTCGTTTGGGCGGCGGGAACGGAGACTCCACAAAATCATGATCCACAGCATGACCGGATATGCCGCCGCCAGCCGCGACCTGGGCAGCGCAGTGCTGAACCTCGAACTCAAGAGTGTCAATTCGCGCTACCTCGATATCGGCTTTCGCCTCAGCGAAGACCTGCGCTTTCTTGAGATGCCGCTGCGCGAAAAAATTACCGAACGCCTCGCGCGCGGCAAGATCGAAATGCGCGGTTACCTGCTGGCGCAACCGGCGCAGGGCGCGGCGACACATCAACGAACGCCCGACGCGGCGCTGCTGGCCGAACTGGGCAAGCTCGACGCCGCCGTACGCGGCGCGCTGCCTCTGGCCGCCCCGCTGTCGGTGGCCGAAGTGCTGCGCTGGCCCGGCGTGCTGGGCGACGATTCAATCGGGGCCGAGCAGTTGCAGGCGGCGGCGCAGGAACTCTTCGCCGGCCTGCTCGACGAGTTCATCGCCAGTCGCGAGCGCGAAGGCGCCAAGCTGGCCGACGTTTTGCGCGACCGCGCGGCGCGCATGCGCGAGCGCATCGCCACCGCCGAACCACTGCTGCCGGCGGCGCTGGCCGCCTACCGCGAACGCCTGGCGACCAAGCTGCGCGAGGCCGTGGCGAATCTCGACGAAGACCGCATCCGCCAGGAAGTCGGGGTGTTTGCGGCCAAGATCGACGTCGCCGAGGAAATTGCGCGGCTGGTCACGCACATGGACGAACTCGACCGGGTCCTGAAAAAGGGCGGCGCGGTCGGCAAGCGCCTGGATTTCCTGATGCAGGAACTCAACCGCGAAGCCAATACCCTGTCGTCCAAGTCGGTCTCGGCCGAAGTCACTGCGATCGCACTGGACCTCAAGCTGCTGATCGAGCAGATGCGCGAGCAAGTCCAGAATCTGGAGTGAGGAACCCCGCTCTGTCAAGCGGACCTGAAACTTGCCTGCCGCGCCGGACCTCCAGGCAGCGCACAGGCACGGAAAGCGGCGGCATAATGCCAATGGCTTGGAAGGTGAAGGCAGAGGGAAACTCAATGTTCTGGTAGGCTGCGATTTGGCCGATCAACCGCAGGGAGTCATCCATCATGGAAGCGCTGGAACGTGGTCTCAACATTTTCTTCATCGACGGCAGTTCGCTCAAGGTCGCCTTTCCGCAGCAGACCGACGATCCCGACAAACGCAAAATGCTGGTCGAGGAGATCATCGCAAAGCGGGTCCTGACCATCGAGGCCGAGGGCGCAATGCACCTGATCCCGTTCGACAACGTCAAGTACATGAGCGTTTACCCCGCCCCGAAAGATCCGCTCCCCGGCACCATTCAGGGCGCGAAGGTCACCGCCTGAGCCGGATCACCGTCCGGCGGCCCGCACAATAGTCGGCGCTGGAGCGACGGCGACCAACCGGGCCGTGCACCCGGTTCCTCCTGTACTACCGATTGACAATGCTATTGCATTGCAATACTATCCGCCCGTGATCAAGACATTCGCCGACAAGCGCACTGCCGCCATCTTCGAGGGCTTTCAGGTCAGGCGATTGCCGAAGGAAATCCAGGAAACGGCGCGGCGCAAACTGAAGCAGATCGACGCGACGGCGAGTATCCAGAGTCTGCGGGTTCCGCCCGGAAATCGGCTGGAACTGTTGAAGAAGGATCGGGCCGGGCAATGGAGCATCCGCATCAATGACCAGTGGCGCATCTGCTTCCGCTGGCGCGATGGCGATGCGACGGATGTTGAGATCGCGGACTATCACTGAGAGGAATCGGGCCATGACTATCGCACGCGAGCAACTGAAGGACATGGATTTCCGGGATGTCGCCACCGGCCGCCGGCTGGCGCCCGTGCATCCCGGGGAAGTCCTGATGAAGGATTTCATCGAACCGTTGGGGATCACCCGCTACAAGGTGGCGAAGCTGGCAGGAGTGCAGCAGCGCCGCATCGACGAGATCTGCGCCGGCAACAGGTCGGTTACCGGCGATACCGCCCTGCGCCTGGCCCGACTGTTCGCCACGGATGCCGCCTTCTGGATCAACCTGCAAGCGCAGTACGATCTTGAAACCACCTATCGCGACATGCACAAGCGGATCGAGGCGGAGGTCACCCCGCTGGCGATGGCAGCGTAAACCCAAAACTCGGCGCTGGCGGGACGGCGACATTCGTTTCTCAATGATCCGCGCCCGATGGAAAAGCGGCGGGCAGCCGCCGCGATTTCGACGCCGGAATTACCTCATTCTCAGGCCGTCGCATGCGATGGCCTTGCCGCCGTCTCGCCAGCGCCGACTTCTCGCGGGCGCATCAGAAAAAACGCCGGTGCGAAACCGGCGTCAGGACCATGCAAATGCAGCAGCTTAGAACTTGTAGCTGACTCCCGCGTACAGCGAACGACCCATGCCGGGAACTGCCGTACCCCACTGAGGGTAGTTGGGCAGCGCCGGATTCGTCATGGTCGTGCCCTGCCCGGTATAGGCGCCGCCCAATGGCAGGTCGTAGCGCTTGTCAAACAGGTTCTCGACGCCGAAATCGACACGCGCCTGCTTCCAGGAATAGCTGCCGCGCAGGTTGAGCAGGCTGTAGCCGGAAGCCTCGATTTCATTGCGCACGGCTGAGGTGTCGTTCTTTGATTTCACCATCACGAGCTCGACACCATTCTCCCAGCCGCCATATTGGTGCGTCAGTGTCAGCTTGGCGTTGAGCGGCATGATGTTATAGAGATCGTCACCGGTATCACGGTTTTCGCCGTTGGTGTAGTTGAGCAAACCCTTGAGCCCGAATTCGCCGACGCCGGTTTTCGCCAACGGCATGTGCCCCGAAAGATCAATGCCGTAGAGCCGCGCCGACTGGTTGGTATAGCGCAGCACCGTGAATTGATTCAGGAGGGGTGTGGTGCGTTGGACATTCGTCGTGCCATTCCATTGCACGGCATCAATGTAGTCGGTGACCCGCGTGTAGTAGGGCGTGGCCTTGAACTCCCAACTGCGGTCGGCGGCGTGCCAGTCGAAGGTGGCGGAAAGGGTATGCGCCTTTTCCGGCTTGAGATCCGGGTTGCCGAAGTAGCCGTTGCCGTCGCCGACGAAGTTGTTCATCAACGCCGCCATCTGCCAGGTCGACCAGGTGTAGCGTTCGTACAGGTTCGGCGAACGTACTTTGCGGGCGAAGCCGAATTCGTAGTCTTGCGTGGCGCCGGGGGTGTGGCGCGCGAGAACTGTCATGTCCCAGTTGTTGTCGGTTTTGTCATGGTTACGGGCGTTGAAGGCATCGCCATCGCGTTTCTGGAACGAACTCATGGCATTCGTGGTCGGGTCATAGCCCCGTACATTGCCGGCATCCATCTTCACCTGCTCGTAGCGCAGGCCGGCGAGTGTCATCCACTGCGGGCTCAACTGCTTTTCCCATTCGCCAAAGAGCGCCGTGCGGTCGCGCTGACCGTCGTTGATGTTCTGGAAGGTACCCGGACGCATCATTGCGCCGGACGCGGTCCACCAGTCGTCGAGCCGATAGCTCTGATATTCGCCACCGACGCGCAGCAAGTCCTGCTGCGTGAGGGTGATATCCGCCTTGACGGACGCGCCGGTT
>JBIJDJ010000081.1:0-12773 GCA_044344175.1 Sulfuritalea sp. | reverse complement strand
CGTGGGGCGAACCGCCCGCCCGACGCCGTTCGTTTCCGGATCGCAACCTGTCATGAAGAACATCCCCAGCATCCGTGACGTGCCCCTGAAGCCGCCACCAGGAAACCTGACCACCACCATTGCCTGGGGTTTCCTGTTCGTGCTTTTGATGTGGTCGTGGGGCGGAGCGGACATGCGCCCGCTCGACCTGATCAAATACTCGGGCAACATGAACGTGTTTCTGCGGGAGTTCTTTCCACCGAACTTCCACGATTGGCGCGTATACCTTGAAGAAATGGTGGTCACTGTACACATCGCGGCCTGGGGTACGATCCTGGCGATTATTTGCGCGATTCCATGTGGGCTGCTCTCCTCTGAAAATCTTGTGCCGGGCTGGATCTACCAACCGGTGCGCCGTGTCATGGATGCCTGCCGCGCGATCAACGAGATGGTGTTCGCGATGCTGTTCATCGTCGCCGTGGGTCTGGGACCGTTTGCGGGTGTGATGGCACTTTGGGTGCATACCACCGGCGTGCTCGCCAAGCTGTTTGCCGAGGCGGTCGAGGCCATCGACCCGCGCCCCATGGAGGGCGTACGCGCCACAGGAGCCAATGCACTGGAAGAGATTCTGTACGGCGTGATTCCGCAAGTGCTCCCGCTCTGGATTTCCTATTCGCTGTATCGCTTCGAATCCAACGTGCGCTCCGCGTCGGTGCTTGGCATCGTCGGCGCGGGTGGCATCGGCGTCATCCTGCACGAGGTGATACGCGGCTTCGACTATGCCGAGACCGCCGCGGTACTCATCATCATCATCATCTCAGTCACTCTCCTCGACCTTGTCTCCGCCCGCATTCGTCAGTGGGTCATCTGATTCCCATACACACATGAAAACCATTCAACTCAATGGCGTCACTTACCGCTGGCCCGTACAACCCGTCGTGGTCGTCTGCATCGACGGCGGCGACCCCGCGTACATCGAGCAGGGCATCAAGGACGGTATCATTCCCAACATTTCCCGGTTCATCCGCGATGGCTTCTTCGCCATCGCCGACGGTACGGTACCGAGCTTCACCTGCCCCAACAACATGTCGCTCATCACGGGTGCGCCCCCTGCGGTGCATGGCATTTCCGGCAACTACTACCTGAACGAGCATGGCGAGGCGGTGGTGATGACCGGGCCCGAACTGCTCCGCAGCCGCACCATCATCGCCGAGTTTGCCGATGCGGGAGCCAGGGTAGTGTCAATTACCGCCAAGGACAAGTTGCGCAAGCAACTGGGCAAGGGACTGAACCTGACAAAAGGCAATATCAGCTTTTCGTCCGAATATGCCAACCGCTGCACTCTGGCGGAAAACGGCATCACGAACGTGCTCGAACTTGTCGGCATGCCGCAGCCGGACATGTACTCGATGGACCTCTCCCTCTTTGTCCTGGAAGCCGGCATCAAACTGCTTGAACGCGACCGTCCCGACCTGCTGTTCCTTTCGCTCACCGACTACATCCAGCACAAGCATGCGCCGGGTGACCCGGTGGCCAACGAGTTCTATCGCCGTCTCGACGCCGCCTTCGGCCGCCTGGCCGACCTGGGCGCGGTAGTGGCGCTCACCGCCGACCACGGCATGAACGACAAGTCGACGCCGGACGGTCGACCCAAAGTGATTTTCCTGCAGGACATCCTCGACCGGAAATTCGGCAAGGGCGATACGCGGGTCATCTGCCCCATCACCGACGCCTTCGTCAAGCATCATGGCGCGCTGGGCGGCTTCGTCCGCGTCTGGTGCCTGGCCGGCAAGGCGACGCCGCAGGCGATCATCGAACTGGTGAAGGATATGCCCGGCATCGCCATGGCGCTCGCCAGGGACGAGGTCTGCCGCCGCTTCGAACTGCCGCCCGACCGCGAAGGTGACGTCGCGGTAATTGCCGACATTGCTACCGTGATCGGCGCGGCGGAGGCGGAACACGATCTGTCGAACCTGGCCGACGCGCGTCTGCGCAGCCACGGCGCGGTGACCGAAGCGCGCGTGCCATTCATCCTGAGCCGTCCCGTCAGCGCCGACTTTCGGCAGCGCGCCGCCGCCGGGCCGCTCAAGAGCCACCAGATATTCGAATACGCGCTCAACGGCACGGGAAACGACGCATGAGCCTGCCCGCCAATGTGCCCGCCACGGGCCGCCTGGCGGTGTACGCGGCGCCGAACGCGCCCTTCCGCATCGAGGCCTATCCCTTGCGCGCCCCTGGGCCTGAGGAAGTATTGGTGCGCATCCGCATGTCGACGATCTGCCGCTCCGATATCCATTCCTGGCAGGGGCAGCGGCCGAATCCCTGTCCGGGCGTGCTTGGCCATGAAATCATCGGTGTCATCGAAACCCTGGGCGCCAAGGTGACACAGGATATGCGCGGCGATCCGCTCGCCGCGGGCGACCGCATTACCTGGAGCGAGTACTTTATTCCCGGCCACAACTACTTCACTGAAGTGCTGGACCTGCCGCAAAAGTCTCCGGGCGTGGACAAATACGGCCACATGGCAGTGGCGACCCTGCCGCATCACCATGGCGGGTTTGGCGAGTACTGCTACATCCTGCCGAACTCGTGGATTCTGCGGCTGCCGGACGAACTGAGCGACGAGGAAGCCACGCCGATCAATTGCGGTGTCGCCACCATGATCGCGGTCACCGAGGCCGCCAATATCCGCATGGGGCAGACCGTGGTGATCCAGGGACTGGGCCTGCTCGGACTCTATGGTGCAGCCATCGCCAAGGCGCGCGGCGCGCGCACCGTGATCGGCCTCGATACCATTGCCAAGCGGCGCGAGCAGTCCCTCCTGTTCGGCGTCGACCTTGCGCTTGACCCGGCCAACACAGACCGATCCGATTTGCTGAAAGCGGTTAAGGAGCTTTGCCGGCCCGCCGGCGCCGATGTCGTCATCGAAGTCTGCGGCATGCCGGACGCGATACCGCTCGGCATCGACCTGCTGCGCGTCGGCGGCACCTATGTGCTGGGCGGGGTGGTCAACCCGCAGGCCATGGTGACGCTCGACGCCAACCTGCTGCTGCGCAAAATGCTGACGTTGCGCGGAGTGCACAACTACCACCCGCGCAACCTGATCGAGGCGCTCGATTTCGTCACCGCCAACCGCCGGCGCTTTCCCTTCCATGACCTGGTCGACGGCAAGTATCCGCTCGACCGGATCAACGACGCGATCGCCGACGCCGCGGCCCGGCGCGTCCTGCGCGCGGCCATCGTGCCGTGACCGGCAACGGAGAAAACATGAGCGAACCGATACTCCTTACCCCCGGCCCCCTGACCACCACGGCCGCGACCAAGGCGGCCATGCTGCGCGACTGGGGTTCGTGGGATGGCGCCTTCAATGCCCTGACCGCGTCGGTATGCAACGATCTGGTGCAGATCGTCAATGCCGCCGACAGCCATGTCTGCGTGCCCCTGCAGGGCAGCGGCACCTTTGCCGTGGAGGCGGCGCTCGGCACCCTGGTGCCGCGTCACGGCAAGGTTCTTGTGGCGAACAACGGCGCCTATTGCAAGCGCATCGTGCGCATCCTCGGCTACCTCGGACGCGATGCTGTCGTCATCGACCACCGCGAAGACGAGCCGGCCGATCCGGCGCGCATCGAGGCCGCGCTGGCGGCCGATGCCGCAATCACCCATGTCGCCCAGGTGCATTGCGAAACCGGCACCGGCATCCTCAATCCGCTGCAGGAAATCGCGGCGGTGGTCGACCGCCGCGGACGTCGCCTGATCGTCGATGCCATGAGTTCCTATGGCGTGATTCCGATCGACGTCGCCGGCATCCCTTTCGATGCCCTGATCGCGGCCTCGGGCAAATGCCTGGAGGGGGTCCCTGGCATGGGCTTCGTCATCGCCCGCCGCAGCGCCCTTGAGTCGGCGAAGAACAACTGTCACTCGCTGGCCATGGATCTGCACGACCAGTGGGCCTACATGCAGAAAACCGGGCAATGGCGCTTCACGCCACCCACCCATGTGGTCGCCGCCCTGCGCCAGGCGCTCGACCAATACGGAGAAGAAGGCGGCCAGCCGGGACGCCTCGCGCGCTATGCGGAAAACTGTGCAACGCTGTTGAGCGGCATGCGCGGACTGGGATTTCGCAGTTTTCTCGACGACGCCATCCAGGCGCCGATCATTGTCACCTTCCACGCACCCGCGGATGCGGCCTACGACTTTGCCGAGTTCTACCGCCGCGTGCGCGACAAGGGATTCATCCTCTATCCGGGCAAACTGACCACGATCGATACCTTCCGTGTCGGCTGCATCGGCGCCATCGATGCCCGGGTGATCGCCCGGGCGGTCAGGGCGATTGGCACTACGATGTCTGAAATGGGAATCCGGGGCTTGTCACCCGCATAGTTTCGGTGTTGATGTTGATGTTGGTGTCGTTGCCGATCTCGGTGCGGACGCGGGCACGACAGCAGGCGCGGCTGGCGGATGGCTGAGCTGTGGCGCAATCGGCGTCCGCTCATCCTGCATCACCTGCGGCGCACGTTGCTCGAGCCGGACCACCGGCGGCGACCGCCATATCTTCTTCTGCCGATATTGATCCGGATTCATGCCGGCGTCGGCACGGTGCCCGGAACGCTCTGCCAAAAGCCGGCAAGCGTTCCGTCCCCGTGCGCCTTGGTCAGTGCTTGCTGCCCATCCATTGACCGGACTTGCCGTCCGCAGTCGCCTTGCAGGTCACGGCGACGCCGGCGATGGTTGTCTTCTCGTCGACATCAAAGAATTTGCCGTGGTCGCCCGAATAGCATTGCGCGCCAGGCTTGGCAGCCGGCGCCATCGCGACTTTTTCGGGAGGAGCGCTCTGACTGGCACAGGCGGAAAGAAGGGCAACGGAAGCAAGAACGAGGACGGTTCGCATGGTTAACTCCGATAGTGATGGATAAATATCCACTGCATTATCTTGTTCGCCTGTTACGTTTTCGTTGCGCCCCGGTTACAGGAAAATATCAGGATCCGTCATGATTCGGCGTCGGGCTGCCCAAGCCAGCACCCTATCTGCGCCAGCACCCAGGTTGCGTCGTCGAGGGGGAGATCATGGCCCGCCGCTGGATGCAGCATGACGGGCGCCGCCCATTGCGCGGCCAGTCGCAGCGAGCAACGCGAATCCACCAGTTGATCCCCTGCTCCGGCAAGCAACAGCAGCCTTGCCAACGGCCGCTGGTACGGTGCGCGATAGCGCGCGGCCGTCAGCAACTGCTTCAGGGCATTACGCCGCGATACCGGGTTTTCCTTGCGCCATTGCAGCCATTCGTCGATCGTCGGCGCCGGATTCAATTGCAGCCGCGTGGTCATCTGCAGAATCGCCGTCTCGATCCGGCGGCCGCTGGCGGGAAAACCGAACAAGCGCAGCAGGCGCCAGTAGTTTGACGGCCGCAGACGATTATGGAAGGGACTGAACGGCCGCAGGCTGGTATTGATCAACACGGCGGCGGCAAGGTCGCCGGGATGTCGCTGCGCCCAGGCGACGGCGACCATGGCGCCCAGCGACATTGCCAGTACCCGGCAAGGCCCGGCAATGCCCAGCCTGGCGATTTCGGCGTGGCAATAGTCGGCCATGGCTTCAACGCCGGGCAGGCTTTCCTGTGCGTTGAGTTTGCCGTTGCCCGGCAGATCAAGGCAGATCACCGGCACACCGGGAAAGGCCGCGCCAAGCTGTTGTGGGAAACGGCCCCAGTGACGGGCTTCCCGCGTCAAGCCGCGCAGCAACACCCAGGGCGCGGCGGCACTCACGCCTGCACGCCGCCAAACCAGCGCTGCATGGCGGATCTCCGGTGTGCCTCGCGCAGTTCCCCCTGCGGTAGCCAGAGGGCATTGCCGCTGGCGGCACGGGTCATGAAATCGAGCCAGGCCAGATGACGGCGCAATACCCGCTGGCGGCGATGCTCGGTCAGCGGGTTGAACATGCCGTGGCGCGAAAACAGTTGCCGCGGATTCTTCTTTACCCACAGCCAGGACCCCATTTCCAGCGTCAGCGGCAGAAAGATTCGCTCCTTCTGCTCCAACGCCCGCAGGTAAAGGTAGTCCCACAGGTCGCCGTGCGCCAGATATTGGCGGCTCTGCGGTTCGAAAACATAACGGTGATGGCTGTGCGTCTGGTCGAGAATTTCCTTGAGGGCATGCATTTCGGCCAGATGGGGAATCGGCAGGGCGGTATGGGCGTAGGGAAACCAGATGCGGTCGCTGAAGCCGAAACCGGAATGGCAATCGACGGCCATGCTGAAGCGATGTCCGAGCAATTCTTCGTCGACGATCCGGCATACTGCGGCGGCTTCCGCCTCCATCGGCCCGGCGACCGGGCCGCGATACCACGGCAACCGCGGACCAAAGCGATGCCCGCCGATCAGGAAAGGCGTCCTCTCCCGCGCCTCCAGCGGCGCATTGCGCATCAGGTCAACACCCTGCGGATTGGCGCGCGTGCGCCGCCACATGCCACCGGGATTGACCACCGGCACGAACACCAGGCGCAGACGTTCCAACTGACGCTGCAGGGTGGTGTCCCAGCGCAACCGGCTGAGGATGCTTTGCAGGTAGGCAATCACGACCTGCGCGCCAATCCTCTCCAGGCCATGGACGCCGCCGAAAATGCCGATCGCCGGGACCTCGGGATCGCGGTTGCCGAGGCCGAAGGCAAGGAGCGGCAACTGTCGTCCACCGCAGTCGATCTCGCACAGGGTTCGCACTTCAAGCGCGCTGCCGCCGGCAGCGACAATCCGTTCCAGCTCGTCGAGTGCGTCGATACCCGTGTGTTCCATTGCGATGTTCCTGGCGCACGCCGTGTACGTGCCGGCGAGAGGATAGCGCAAGCAGCAACTGATTATTTCCTGTCCTGCCTGCATTTTTCGAGCTGTACCGGATTTGTCATCCAGATGAAAACTGCCTGCAACACGGGCCCTCTATCTTTGGGGTCTCTGACACCACCAGCGACGGAATCCATCATGAAAACCCTGATTGACCGACTCTTCCGCGACATCGACCGCCTGTTCGACGACGAATGGCTGGCGATCTGGCTGCTGGACGATTTCTGAACGGCGGCCCTCCGCTCCAGCCATTCCAAAACACGGACATCTCCGGAACATCATGCCGCGCCGCTTGAGCGCCATCTCCACACTGGCTCTGGTCAGTGCCCTGCTCTGGGGCGTCATCGAGTTGGTAGCTCTGCTTCGCTCGCGACTGAGCGATTCTGGCGATACCCGGAGAGGCCAAAGCTGAACTTTGACCGGCCGCCGCAAACGGTCGAGCCGGTTCCGATCAAAGTGGCGGTTTTTGTCTGCGGCCTCGACCGACAGGCCGGGCCAGACCTCCCGGTTGTCATGGTGCCGTCACACACAAGCGTTAATCTGCCGGCCTCACTCAAGCGGACAATAATGTGGATCTGATACTTTGGCGCCATGCCGATGCAAAGGATGCGGCCGGTCCGATCGCCGACGCCGATCGGGAGCTTACGACCCGCGGACTGCACCAGGCCGAGCAGATGGCCGAATGGCTGCGCCTGCAGCCATTAAGAAAAGTAGTGGTGTTGTCGAGTCCGGCCAAGCGGGCGCTGCAGACTGCGGAAACGCTCCGTCTGCCCGTCAAGGTCAAATCCCAACTCGGTATTGGCGCCGGCGTTGCCGACCTGCTCGGCGCCGCGGACTGGCCGGATCACCCCGGCACGATCATCCTGGTCAGTCATCAGCCTGCGCTGGGGCGCTTGGCCGCACTGCTGCTGGCCGGCGCCGAGGCCGACTGGAGCATCAAGAAGGCCGGTATCTGGTGGTTCACCAACCGCGTGCGCCACGACGAAACGCAAACGATCCTGCGCGCGGTGCATAACCCCTGATGCGCGCTTGCCGCAGGCCGTCTCCGGATTACGCGCCGAAAGCCTGCCGCACGGCGCCGGCAATGGCTTCGGCCTGCCCGAGCACGACCGCGCTTTCGCGGCCTTCCACCATCACCCGCAACAATGGCTCGGTGCCCGAGGGACGAAGCAGCACCCGCCCACCGCCATCGAGCGTGGTCTCGGCCGTTTTGACCGCGGCCTTGATGCCGGCATCTGTGGCCCAGTCGAAACCTGCCGGCATCTTCACGTTAATAAGCTTCTGCGGATACAGCGTCAGATCGGCACAGGCCTCGGCCAAGGTCTCGCCGGTAGCGCGCAGCGCGGCCAGCACCTGCAGCGCGGCGATGATGCCGTCGCCGGTGGTGTGGCGGTCAAGGCAGATGATGTGCCCGGAATTTTCTCCGCCCAGCAGCCAGCCTTTCTCCTGCATCATTTCCAGTACGTAGCGGTCGCCCACCCTGGCGCGGCCGACGGCGATGCCCAGCCGCGCCATGGCGTGCTCGAAGCCGAGGTTGCTCATCAGCGTGCCGGCCACACCCGGCACAGGCTGGTTTTGCGCGCGATGGCGGGCGATGACGTAAAGCAGTTGATCGCCGTCGTAGAGCGTCCCGGCCGCATCGACCATCACCAGCCGGTCGCCGTCACCGTCCAGCGCAATGCCGCAGTCGGCATGGGTGTCGAGCACGGTTCGGCGCAGCGCAGCGGGCGCGGTGGCGCCCACTTCCTTGTTGATGTTCAAGCCATTCGGCGTACCGCCAACGCCGACTATTTCGGCGCCGAGTTCATGGAAGACATTGGGGGCAACGTGATAGGCCGCGCCGTGGGCGCTGTCCACCACGATCTTGAGCCCGCGCAGGTCGAGGTCGTTGGGGAAGGTACTCTTGCAGAATTCGATGTAGCGACCGGCGGCGTCATCGATGCGGCGCGCCTTGCCAAGTTTCGCCGACTCCATGCAGGTCATCGGCTGCTCCAGCCGCGCCTCGATGTCGAGCTCCACGGCGTCGGGCAGCTTGGTGCCCTGCGCCGAAAAGAACTTGATGCCGTTGTCGTCGAACGGATTGTGCGAGGCGGAAATCACCACGCCGGCCTGCAGGCGCAGCGCGCGCGTGAGGTAGGCCACGGCCGGCGTCGGCATCGGCCCGCAGAGCATGACGTCGACACCCGCCGCGGAAAAACCGGCTTCGAGCGCGGCCTCCAGCATATAGCCCGAGATACGCGTGTCCTTGCCGATCAGCACTGCCGGCCGTTCCCCGGCGCGCAGGCCTTCGCGTGCCACCAGGGCGGCGCCTGCGGCAAAGCCCAGGCGCATGATGAAGTCCGGGGTGATGGGCATCTGCCCGACACGGCCGCGGATTCCGTCCGTACCGAAATACTTGCGTCCCATCAGTAATCCTCCACAGCTTCCAGGACCGCCAGCGCATCGCGCGTTGCGGCGACATCATGCACCCGCACAATGCGCGCGCCGCGTTCGACCGCCAGCACATGTGCCGCCACGCCGGCATGGATCCGGTCCGCTGCGGCGCGCCCGGTGAGCAGGCCCAGCATCGACTTGCGCGACAAGCCCACCATCAACGGCAAGCCCGGCACCACCAGTTCCCCCAAGTGGCGTAACAATGCGATGTTGTGCTCCAGCGTCTTGCCGAAGCCGAAACCCGGGTCGACCGCAATGCGGTCCAGGGCGATGCCCGCAGCTTCCGCCGCCGCCACACGCTCGGCGAGAAACTCCGCAACCTCGGTCACGATATCGGCATAGTGGGGAGCATCCTGCATGGTGCCCGGATCGCCCTGCATGTGCATCAGGCAGACCCCGGCCTTGCTGGCAGCAACCAGTTCGAGGGCGCCGGGCGCGCGCAGGGCGTTGATGTCGTTGATCATGTCGGCGCCGGCTTTGAGCGCGACGCGCATCACTTCGGGTTTGACGGTATCGATCGAGAGTGCCGTACCGCAGTCGCGCAGGGCTTCGATCACCGGCAACAGACGATCGATTTCCATCTGCGCCGGCACCGGTGCCGCACCCGGTCGCGAGGAGTCGGCGCCGAGATCGAGGATGTGCGCACCCTCCTCGATGAACCGCCGTCCCTGCGCGATGGCCGCTTCAATATCCCCGCGCAGGCCGTCACCGGAAAAGGAATCGTCGGAAAGATTGACGATGCCCATGATCAGCGGGCGTTCGGCGTTGAGAACATAGCGGCCGCAATGAAAATGCTGTGTCATAGGAGAGCGGGCCGCCGGATCGACAAGTCTCTGGCGGTCCGTCAGCGGGATAACGCGGGGGTCAGGCGGGCGCCGGCGCGGTCGGCTCGGGGCCCGGTGTGCTGTCGGCCCTGGGTGCCGGCGGCGCGCTGGAAGGCTTGGGCGGGCGCGGCGGCAGGCCGGCCATGATGTCGTTGATCTGGTCGGCGTCGATGGTTTCCAGTTCGAGCAGGGCCGCCGTCATGGCTTCGACCTTGTCGCGGTTGTCTTCAAGCAGCTTGCGCGCACGCGCGTACTGTTCGTCGAGCACGCGACGGATCTCGACATCCACCTTCTGCATGGTGGCTTCCGACATGTTCTTGTGCGTGGTGACGGAACGGCCGAGGAAAATCTCGCCTTCTTCTTCACCGTACACCATCGTACCCAGGCTGTCGGACATGCCCCACTGCGTCACCATGCGCCGCGCCAGATCGGTGGCGCGCTGGAAATCGTTGGAGGCGCCGGTGGTCATTTGCTGCATGAACAGTTCTTCGGCGATGCGGCCGCCGAACAGGACGCAAATGGTGCACAGCAGACGATCACGGTCCTGGCTGTAGCGCTCCTGGTCGGGCAGTTGCATGGTCAGGCCGAGTGCCCGGCCACGCGGAATGACGGTCACCTTGTGCACCGGGTCGGTCTTCGGCAGCAGTTTCGCCACCACGGCGTGGCCGGATTCGTGATACGCGGTGTTGCGGCGTTCCTCTTCGGGCATGACCATCGAGCGGCGCTCGGCGCCCATCATGATCTTGTCCTTGGCACGCTCGAAGTCTTCCATGTCCACCAGGCGCTTGTTGCTGCGCGCGGCGAACAATGCCGCTTCATTGACCAGGTTGGCCAGATCGGCGCCGGAAAAACCCGGGCAGCCGCGGGCCAGGATCGAGGCATCGATGTCCGGCGCCACCGGCACCTTGCGCATATGCACCTTGAGGATCTGTTCGCGGCCACGAATGTCCGGCAACGGCACCACCACCTGGCGGTCGAAGCGACCGGGACGCAACAGCGCGGGGTCAAGTACGTCGGGACGGTTGGTGGCCGCCACCACGATCACGCCCACCGAGGGCTCGAAGCCGTCCATCTCGACCAGCATCTGGTTCAGAGTCTGTTCGCGCTCATCGTTGCCGCCGCCGAGGCCGGCGCCGCGTTGACGGCCGACGGCATCGAGTTCGTCGATGAAGATGATGCAGGGCGATTGCTTTTTTGCCTGCTCGAACATGTCGCGCACGCGCGCGGCGCCGACACCGACGAACATTTCGACGAAGTCGGAACCGGAAATCGAGAAGAAGGGCACCTTGGCCTCGCCGGCAATCGCCTTGGCCAGCAGGGTCTTGCCAGTACCCGGCGAGCCGACCAGCAGCACGCCGCGCGGAATGCGGCCACCGAGTTTCTGGAATTTCGACGGATCGCGCAGGAAGTCGACCATCTCGAAGACTTCCTCCTTGGCCTCGTCGCAACCGGCGACATCGGCAAAGGTGATGGTGTTCGACGATTCATCCATCATCCGCGCGCGGCTCTTGCCGAAGGAGAAAGCCCCGCCCTTGCCGCCGCCCTGCATCTGGCGCATAAAGAAAACCCAGACGCCGATCAGCAGCAGCATCGGGAACCATGAAACGAAAATGCTGGTGAGGAAGGACTGCTCTTCTTCCGGCTTGGCGACGACCTTGACGTTGTTCTTCAGCAGGTCGGAGACCATCCACAGGTCCGGCGGGGCATAGGTGGTAATCCGCTTGCCGTCGTTGGTCGTGGCTTCCAGGGTGCGGCCCTGGATGACGACCTTGGTGACGCGACCGGCTTTCACCTCCTCGAGGAACTGGGAGTACTCCAGCGATCCGAGCGCCGTGCCCTGGCGTGTGTTGAACTGGTTGAACACCGTCATCAGGACGATGCCGATCACCAGCCAGATCGCCATATTTTTGAACATGTTATTCAAGGTCTAGCCTCTCTTTCCCTCAGTCGGGATTAGGAACCAAGTCATTCTAGTGCCGATCGCCCTGCCCTGCAAACCGCAAGGACTTGCCATCAAGCCTTTTTGCCGCGTGCCAGCAGGTAGATCTCGGCGCTACGGTTGCGCGAAGCTGCCGGCTTTCTCATCTGCAAGGTCTGAAACTGCTGCTGCAGGGCCCGGCGCAACTCCATGAAGCCGTCCCCCTGAAAAACTTTGACCAGCATGTCGCCGCCCGGTTTCAAATGCAGGCCGCAAAACTCCAGGGTCAGTTCGGCCAGAACCATCACCCGCGCCTGATCGACCATGCCGATTCCCGACATATTGGGGGCCATATCCGACAATACAAGGTCTACCTGGCGGCCAGCGAGGGCATCGGAGAGCGCCTGCAACACACCGTCGTCATGGAAATCGCCCTGAATGAACTCGACGCCATGCACGGGCTCCATTGGCAGCAGGTCGAGCGCGATCAAGCGTCCGCCGGGGGCCGCGCGCTTCGCCGCAACCTGCGACCAACTGCCGGGAGCCGATCCGAGGTCGACCACGGTCATGCCCGGCTTCAGCAGTTTGTCCTTGTCGTCGATTTCGGTCAGCTTGAACGCGGCGCGCGAACGCCAGCCCTCGACCCGGGCCCGCTGCACGTAGGCGTCATTGACGTGCTCGGTGATCCAGGCCTTGGTGGTCTTGTTCTTCTTGACCTTCTGTTTGCTCTCGATCTTGCCGCTCACGTTACAATCCCGCCATGACTGAAAATACCACCCCACCGAGCCCCGT
>JBIJDJ010000249.1:0-3724 GCA_044344175.1 Sulfuritalea sp. | reverse complement strand
ATCACACTTGAGTTCTCGCGCCTTCTGTTCCATATGATGCAGCAGAATCCTGCCGATGCCGCGCGAGCGATGCGCCTGATCGGTGACCAGATCATCGACATAGAGGCGGCGACCCTCATAGGTGTTCTCGACCACTCGCCACAGCGCGACGCCCCGCACCGCCTCGTGTTCGGTCGCCACGCTCATGCGCGCACCGTTGGCGAACACCGCGCGCAGACGTCCGGCGTAATCGGCCGCCAGGCCGGTACGCAACTGACGGTGCACCCCCTCGGCACGGCCGAGCCAGGCCGGTTCCAATACCCCGCCATCGCTCCCTGTTACATCGACAACCAAAAACTCAGGTGCCATGCCGCTTGCGATAGCCGTCAAGAAAGCGCGCGATACGGCCGATGGCCTCGCGCAGATCGTCCTCATGCGGCAGGAAGACCAGGCGGAAATGATCCGGATGCGGCCAGTTGAAGCCCGTGCCCTGGACCAACAGCACCTTTTCCGAGGTCAGCAGCTCGGAGATGAATTCCTGGTCGTCGGCAATCGGGTACAGCTTCGGATCCAGGCGCGGGAACATGTACAGCGCGGCCTTGGGCTTGACGCAGCTGACGCCGGGGATGGCCGTGATGAGTTCGTGGGCGATGTCCCGCTGGCGACACAGGCGGCCGCCCGGCGCCACCAGGTCATCGATGCTCTGATAGCCGCCCAGCGCCGTCTGTATGCCCCATTGCCCGGGAACATTGGCGCACAGGCGCATCGAAGCCAGCATGTCGAGACCGTCGATATAGTCGCGCGCATGTTTCTTTTCACCCGAAACGATCATCCAGCCGGCGCGGTAACCGCAGGAACGATAGTTCTTCGACAGGCCGTTGAAGGTAATGGTCAGCACGTCCTCGGACAGGGCCGCGATCGAGGTGTGGGTCACGCCGTCGTAGAGCACTTGGTCATAGACCTCGTCGGCATAGATGATCAGGTCGTTCTGCCGGGCGATTTCGACAATTTCCTTCAGTACGTCATCAGGGTACAGGGCTCCGGTCGGATTGTTGGGGTTGATGATGACAATTGCCCGCGTCTTGGGCGTGATCTTGGCGCGAATGTCGGCCAGGTCGGGCAGCCAGCCGGCGCCCTCATCGCACAGGTAGTGACGCGGCGTACCGCCGGAAAGACTCACTGCCGCCGTCCATAGCGGATAGTCGGGTGCCGGCACCAGAACTTCGTCGCCGGTATCGAGCAGGGCATTCATGGCCATGACGATCAGTTCGGATGCACCGTTGCCGATGTAAATATCCTCGATCGTCACGCCCTTGATGTGCTTCTGCTGCGTGTAATGCATCACCGCCTTGCGCGCCGAAAAAATTCCTTTCGAATCAACATAGCCGGCTGCATTGGGCAGGTTGCGGATCATGTCCTGCTGGATTTCCTCGGGCGAATCGAAGCCGAATGCGGCGAGATTGCCGATGTTCAGCTTGATGATCTTGTGGCCTTCCTCCTCCATCTGCCGGGCGCGGGCGAGCACAGGCCCGCGAATGTCGTAGCAGACGTTGTTGAGTTTGGCGGATTTGTTCACGGGCTGCATGGGCAACCGTCCTTTCTGCAAGATGCCGACCAAGGCAGGCGCTGTCGGCAAATGTATAATGTTACCCAAGCCCATGCTGCACCGCAAATCCAGATTTGATGCGGCTTCCGGCCACTCCTTCCCGTGGTTGTCCCTCGCCCGCCCAGTTGTCGAATTTGCCGCCCCGAATGAAGCTGCATTCCTCCGTTACCGCCAGCCTCCTCTCAATCACCTCCTACGATGCCGGGCACATCGCCGTCAATGGCCGCCGGCTGACGAGAAGCTTCCTTCTGACGCCGCAGCGGCTGATCGAGGACTGGCCCCCGGCTTCATTCGACAGCATGAGCGAAGCCGACCTGCTGGCCGTCGCAAATCTCGACTGCCCCATTGTCCTGCTCGGCACCGGAACGCGCCAGCGCTTCCCCGCCCCTGCCCTGATGCGCCAACTGATTGAACGCCGCGTCGGTGTCGAAGTGATGGACAGCCATGCCGCCTGCCGCACCTACAACATCCTTATGGCCGAAGGGCGTGACGTGGCCGCCGCATTGATCATCGAAAGCGCCGGGTGAACCGGCGCCGGGGATGACCGCCGCCTGTTTGCCGGGTGCGGCGCGGCGGCTCCTCGCGGTAGAATTAGAGGGTTTGGTGCTGGTGCCATCCCCGTACGGCCATCA
Source organism: Sulfuritalea sp. (assembly GCA_044344175.1). Lineage (GTDB taxonomy): Bacteria > Pseudomonadota > Gammaproteobacteria > Burkholderiales > Rhodocyclaceae > Sulfuritalea. The sequence continues at coordinate 1,507 of JBIJDJ010000249.1, read as the reverse complement.
GATCAACGCAATTCTGGAACCCCGGCACTGCCTCTGTCATGAAGAAAACCCTCATCCCCGGCGTCAATGGCGTCATCCGCCGCCCCCTTTCCCGGCCAACGATGAATACCCGCCGCAAGCTGATGGACTGAAATCCCGATGAAGCTTGCCCTCAAGATCGATGTCGATACATGGCGCGGCACCCTGCAGGGAGTGCCACGCCTGGTGGAGATTTTGCGTCGCCAGAAGGCGGACGCCAGCTTCCTCTTCTCGCTCGGACCCGATCACACCGGCCGCGCCGTCGGGCGCGCGTTTCGCCCCGGCTTCATGAGAAAGCTGCGGCGTAGCTCCGTCGTCTCGCAGTACGGAATCAAGACGCTGATGTACGGCACCCTGCTGCCAGGCCCGGACATCGGCCGCCGCGGCGCCGACATCATGCGCGCCACGCGCGACGCCGGCTTCGAAACTGCGATCCACTGCTGGGACCACGTCAAGTGGCAGGACGGCGTCGAAAGAGCCAGCTCCGCCTGGACTGAAATCGAGATGCGGCGGGCACACGAACGCTATATCGAGATTTTCGGCTGTGAGGCTCCCGGTCACGGTGCCGCCGGTTGGCAAATGAACCCGCATGCACTGCGTCTGACCCAACGCCTTGGATACCGCTGGGCCTCCGACTGCCGCGGGCTCCATCCCTTCGTTCCGGTCTGGAACGGCGAAATCGTGGCCTGCCCGCAACTGCCGACCACCCTGCCGACACTGGACGAACTGATCGGCACGGACGACATCACGGCGGACAACGTGCACCAGCACTTGCTGCGACTCACCGCGCAGACCGTCGCTGGAGCGACGAATTGCGACCACATTTTCACGCTGCACGCTGAACTTGAAGGCCTCAAGTTCGGTGACACCCTCGAGCGCCTGCTGACAGGCTGGCGCGAACAGGGTTACGAACTGGTATCACTGGGCAAGATGCGCGACGCGCTCGACCCGGCGCTGCTGCCTCGCCACGAAATGGTCCGGGGTGAAATCCCCGGCCGGGCAGGCCGTTTGCTGCTGCAGGACGAGGAATTTCTGTCAACCTGGAAGGAAGCTGCATGACCGAAGACAAACCCGTTCCCTCAGCCATCGGACTGCGCGTTCCCGATTTCACCGTGCCCGCCACGGGCGGCGAATTCATCCTGTCCTCCCATCACGGCAAGCCCTTGGTGCTGTATTTCTACCCCAAGGACAATACACCGGGCTGTACCGCACAGGCACAACAGTTTCGCGATCTGCATGATGAGTTCGTCAAGGCCGGCTGCGCGGTGGTCGGAATCTCGCGCGATGCCCTGAAGTCGCATGAAAGCTTCAAGGCCAGGCTGGGACTTCCCTTCGAACTGATCTCGGATATCGAGGGCGTGCTTTGCCGCATGTTCGACGTGGTCAAGAACAAGATGCTGTATGGCAAGAAGGTGCTCGGCATCGAGCGCAGCACCTTCCTGATCGACGCCAACGGCATCCTGCGCCAGGAATGGCGCTCGACCCGGGC
>JBIJDJ010000080.1:0-12853 GCA_044344175.1 Sulfuritalea sp. | reverse complement strand
CGACATAGCCCGGCGGCGCACCGATCAGGCGCGCCACGGAATGCTTTTCCATGAACTCGCTCATGTCGATGCGGATCAGGTGATCCTCGGCATCGAACAGAAATTCGGCCAGCGCCTTGCACAGTTCGGTCTTGCCCACACCCGTGGGGCCGAGGAACAGGAAGGAACCGTAGGGCCGGCTCTCTTCCGACAACCCGGCGCGCGAGCGACGGATCGCATCCGACACCAGGCGCACGGCCTCATCCTGGCCAACGACGCGACTATGCAGCTTGTCTTCCATCTTCAGCAGTTTCTCGCGCTCGCCCTGCATCATCTTGCTGACCGGAATGCCGGTGGCGCGCGAAACGACCTCGGCGATCTCCTCGGTGCCGACCTGGGTGCGCAGCAGACGGTTCTTCGCCGTACCGTCAGCGCCGACTTTTGTGGCCGCCAGATCTGCCGCCTTCAGTTGGGCTTCGAGCTTGGGCAGCGTGCCGTATTGCAGTTCGGCGAGCTTGTCGAAGGCACCTTTGCGCTGCAGTTCGGCCATCTGCCCCCTGATCTTGTCGATCTCTTCCTTGATGTGGGCCGAACCCTGCACCTGCGCCTTCTCGGCGCGCCAGATCTCGTCGAGGTTGGCCAGTTCGCGCTCGAGCTTGTCGATTTCGTCCTTGATCAGGATGAGGCGCTTTTTCGAGGCTTCGTCCTTCTCCTTCTTCACCGCCTCGCTTTCGATCTTCAACTGGATCAGGCGACGGTCGAGCTTGTCCATGACTTCCGGCTTGGAATCGATTTCCATCTTGATCTTCGCCGCGGCCTCGTCGATCAGGTCGATGGCCTTGTCCGGCAGGAAGCGGTCGGTGATGTAGCGATGCGAGAGTTCCGCCGCGGCGACGAGTGCCGGGTCGGTGATGTCCACGCCGTGGTGCAGTTCGTATTTCTCGCGCAGGCCGCGCAGGATGGCGATGGTCGCCTCGACGCTGGGCTCGTCGACCTGCACCTTCTGGAAGCGTCGTTCGAGGGCCGCATCCTTCTCGATGTACTTGCGGTATTCGTCGAGCGTGGTGGCACCGACGCAGTGCAGTTCGCCGCGCGCCAGCGCCGGCTTCAGCATGTTGCCGGCGTCGATGGCGCCCTCGGCCTTGCCGGCACCGACCATGGTGTGCATCTCGTCGATGAAGAGGATGATGCGGCCCTGGTCCTGCGCCACTTCCTTGAGCACGGCCTTCAGCCGTTCCTCGAATTCGCCGCGGTACTTGGCCCCGGCCAGCAGGCCTGCCATGTCGAGCACCAGCACACGCTTGTCCTTCAGCGTTTCCGGCACTTCGCCATTGACGATGCGCTGCGCCAAACCTTCGACGATGGCGGTCTTGCCCACGCCCGGCTCGCCGATCAGCACCGGATTGTTCTTGGTGCGCCGCTGCAGGATCTGGATCGAGCGGCGAATCTCGTCGTCGCGGCCGATCACCGGGTCGAGCTTGCCCTGGCGGGCGCGCTCGGTCAGGTCGAGGCAGTATTTGTTCAATGCTTCGCGCTGGCCTTCGGCTTCCTGCGAACCGACGTTTTCGCCGCCGCGCACGGCTTTTACCGCGTCTTCCAGCGCCTTGCGATTCATGCCGGCTTCCTTCAGCAGGCGCCCGGCCTCCCCCTTGTCCTGCGTCATGGCGAGCAGGAACATTTCGGAAGCGATGAACTGGTCGCCGGCCTTCTGCGCTTCCTTGTCGGTGATGTTGAGCAGGTTGGCCAGGTCGCGGCCGATGCTGACCTCGCCGCCGTGGCCTTCGACCTTGGGCAGTCGATCCAGCGCCTTGGCCAATGCCGCCTTCAGCCCGCCGACATTGACCCCGGCGCGCGCCAGGAGCGACGACGTGCTGCCGTCCTCCTGGTTGAGCAGGGCCAGCAGCAGGTGCTGCGGCTCGATGAACTGCTGGTCGTTGCCGACGGCCAGGCTCTGGGCGTCGGAGACGGCCTGCTGGAACTTGGTGGTGAACTTGTCGAAACGCATGGCGGAGGCCTCAGAAAGATGTCATTGCGCACAACATGGGGATTGTGCGACGGATTTCAATCCTCGATCGAGGCGCCCGCGAAGCCCGCTACCCGGCCAGCAAGGCCAGCAGGGCCAGCAAGGCCGACCCGGCCTGCAGATAGAGGATTCTCTTGCCGACCGTGAGGCCACCGTACATGCCCGCCACGATCACGCAGACAAGAAAAAACATCTGGATATGAAGACCCGCGACTGCGTCCGGATAGATCAGGCCCCAAAGCAATCCGGCGGCGAGAAAACCGTTGTAAAGCCCCTGGTTGGCTGCCAGCACCTTCGAGTCCTCGGCTTTCTGTGCCGTGTTGCCGAAGGTCTTCAGCCCTTTGGGTGTGGTCCACAGAAACATTTCGAGGTAAAGGAAATACAGGTGCTCCAGCGCCACCAGCAGCAACAGCGCGATTCCGAGCATTTTCATGATTTCCCCCTTATTGGAAGCTCAAGCCGTGTGCAGTATCCTTCACCCGGGAGCCGGCAACAACTGACGATGACAAAACGACATCTGTTGACTTGGGTCAGAGTCCCGTAAGCCGTTGGTAGTACATTGAATCTTTCGGATAACCCACAGGAGAATCATCATGGTAGCCAAGATCGAGCAATTCAGCGAGCTGCACCGCAAGAACATGGAAGCTGCCATGCGCATGGCACAGCTTTCGATGGAAAATTCCCAGCGCATCATGGCGCTGCAGTCCGAGCTGGCCAAGGAAATGTTTCAAAGCGGCGTCGAAAACGCCAAGGCGCTGACCACCGCGCGCGACCCGCAGACGGCATTGCAGTTGCGCACCGAGTACGCCCAGGAAACCACGCAGCGCATGGTGGCCGCGGCGCAGCAAATCGCCGAGATCAGCAATGCCGCGCGTGCCGAGTTCTCCCGCCTGGTCACCGAGCAACTCGCTTCCGGCTCCCAGGACATGACCGAATCCATGCAGACCTTCATGAAGAGCCTGCCCGGGCAGACGCCGAACATGATGGAATCCTTCCAGCAGGCCATCGCCACCGCCAATCAGGCCTTTGAGCAGATTTCGAAAGCCTCGACCGCCGCGATGAGCAATGTCGGCGAGACGGTCAAAAAGGCTGCGGCCGGCGCCAAGCGCAAGTAAGCAGTCAGCGCTTGCCGAAAAACGGCTGGCCGCGCAAGCGGTCAGCCGTTTTTCGTTATGTCCCCGCGGAATACGGGGACGGTATCCAGAGGATCAGTCCCTTTCCCAGCGCCCCGCCGCGTGGTTGTCGCTCTCGCGGGCATCGACCCAGCGTCCGCTCACGGACGTTTCTTCCTTCTTCCAGAAGGGTGCGCGGGTCTTCAGATAATCCATGATGAATTCGCAGGCGGCGAAGGCCTCGCCGCGGTGGGCCGAGGCGACCGCAACGAAGACGATGCGATCACCGGGAACCAGGCGACCGACGCGATGGATGACCCGCACGCCGAAGATGTCCCAGCGCCCGCGCGCCTCGGCGACGATGGCTTGCAGCGCCTTTTCGGTCATGCCGGGATAGTGTTCCAGGGTCATCGCCTGCACCGGCGCCGCCGTATTGCCAGCGCCGACTATTGCCCCGGCAGACTTGTCCGCCCGTACCAGGCCGACGAAGCTGGCGACCGCGCCGACGTCGTCGCGGCCGGCCGACAGCGCGACGATTTCCGCGCCGGCGTCGAAATCCGCTTCCTGTACCGAAACGCTCACATCAGCCCCCGGTCACCGGCGGGAAAAACGCCACTTCGTCACCCGCCTTGAGCGGCGCATCGAGGCCGACCATCTGCTGATTCACCGCCACACGCAGGTTCTTCATGTTTGCCAGGGCCGCCCATTGCTCGCCGCGTGAAGCCAATTGGTCGCGCAGCGCACCGACCGTGGCAACGCCAGTCGGCAAAACCAGCGACTCCGAGCCCGTGCCCAGCGCCTCGCGCAAGCCGGCAAAGAAAAGGATTTTCACGTTCATCGATTGACTATAGCAGTTCGCCAAACGGCAGGAAACGCACGGCGTCGCCGCGGACAATGGCCTGCCGCGGCGGATTGTCGATCAGGCCGTCGGCCCAGGTGCAGGAGGTCAGCACGCCGGAACTCTGGTTGGCAAACAATTCCAGGCCGCCTTCAGGATTGATCCGGGCGCGCAGGAACTCGCGGCGCGGATCGCCCTTGCAATCGAAATCGGCGCGCATCTGCTGCGCGCGCGGCACCAGCACCGAGGCGCCCTGCGCCTTGAGGATGAAGGGCCGCACCAGCATGAGGAAGGTGACGAAGCTCGACACCGGGTTGCCCGGCAGGCCGATGAAGGCAGTCGCCGTATCAGTTGCCGTGTTGCCAGCACCGACTTTTGCCCGAACGCTTCCAAACGCCAGCGGCTTGCCCGGCTTGATGGCGATCTTCCACAAGTCCAGCGCGCCTTCCGCCTCGACCGCCGGCTTGACGTGGTCCTCCTCACCCACCGACACGCCGCCGCTGGTCAGGATCAGGTCGTTGCCGGCGGCGGCCTCGCGCAGCGCCGCACGCGTCGCGTCGCGCGAGTCGGGCACGATGCCGAGATCGTCGACCACGCAGCCCAGACCTTCGAGCAGGGCGCGCAGCGTGTAGCGGTTGGAGTTGTAGATGCCACCGGGCTTGAGCGCTTCGCCCGGTAGCGCCAGTTCGTCGCCGGTCGAGAACAGCGCCACGCGCAGGCGGCGGAACACCGTGAGCTGCGGCGCGCCGACCGATGCGGCGACGCCGACATGCGCGGCCGAAAGCCGCGTGCCGACTGCCAGCACCTCGGCGCCGGCCGCGATGTCCTCGCCGCGGCGACGGATCCATTCACCGGCATGTGGCACATGATTCACCGTCAGGGTGTCGCCGTCGATGGCGCACAGTTCCTGCATGACCACGGCATCGACGCCCGCCGGCAGCGGCGCGCCGGTGAAGATGCGCGCGGCGGTGCCGGCCGCCAGGGTATGGCCGACGCTGCCAGCCGCGATGCGCTGGGCCACGGCGAGTTGCGTCCCGGCTGCAGGCACGTCGGCGCAGCGCAGCGCATAGCCGTCCATCGAGGTGTTGTCCAGTGGCGGCACATCGATGGCCGAGCGCAGGCCCTGCGCCAGCACCCGCCCCGCCGCGGCATGGGTCGGCACCGTCTCCGTCTCGCCGACCGGGTGGGCGCCGGCCAGCAGTCGGCCGAGGGCGTCTTCGAAATCAAGCATGGGCAAACTCCACCTGATGGGCCACAAGCGTCCGCCATTCTCCCTCCCCTTCAAGGGGAGGGCCGGGGAGGGGATGGGGTCGAGGGAGAGCAAGTTCGGCGCGCATCAGCGAAACCCCATGTGGCGAAGAATGAAATTGGCGATAGCGTCGCGATCGTTGAGGTCCAGCGTCGGCAGCGCGCTCTGCTGCCGCACCACGTCGGGCTCGTCGGTCGCGATGGCGACAATGGTTTCCACCCCGCTGCCGGCGATCAGCGGCTTGCCGACCGAAGGGCGATGCACTTCCAGCTTGGGGATGGGCGTGTATTTGAAACCCTCGACCAGCACCAGGTCGCACTCGGAAAAGCGCGCGATCTGCTCCTCCAGCGAAGGCTCCGGCGCGCCGCGCAACTCGTGCATCAGCACCCAGCGCTGCTCGGATATCAACAGCACCTCGGAGCAGCCGGCCTCGCGCAGGCGGTAGGAATCCTTGCCCGGTTGGTCGATGTCGAAACGATGGTGGGCGTGTTTGATCAGCGAAACCTTCAGCCCGGCCGCCGTCAGGCGCGGAATCAGTTCCTCCAGCAGCGTGGTTTTGCCCGAGCCGGAATAGCCGGCCAGACCAAAAACTTTCATGGCGTCCCCTGCGGCACCGTCAGCACCGGCGCAAAGCCGCCGCCGGGGGTGCGGAAATTGGTGGTCTGCCCTTGCCACAGGCGCGCGGCGATCAGCTGCACATGGCCGTTGTAGACATAGTTGCGCAGGTCGAGCTTGAGTTCCACCGGCGCCTCGCCCACGCGCAAGGTGCGCGAGGACGGCGGCACCAGCGCCTGGGCGATGTAGCTGCCGGCCAGCACTTCCTCGAACACCCGTTTGGTGATCTTGTCGCCGCGATAGGCCGCCTTCGAACCATAGCCCGCGGCGGGCTTGAAGAAGAGCTGCCTGCGCCGCGCCCAGAGGTCATCGGCGTTCTCGGCCAGCACCAGTTCGGTACGCGGGATCTTGTTCGCCAGCGTGGCGCGGGTTTCTGCATCGACACCCCATTTCGCCAGCAGCGCCGTATTGGACAGGACCACCAGGTTGCGCTTGTCGGCATACAGGGCGTGGGCCTGCGGGTGCGGCGTGATCAGCGCGGCATCGGCCAGATACGCGGCACGCAAGGCCGCATGGGCCGGAGCGTCGAGGGAAAAATCGGTTAGCCTGTTGTAGACCAGGTCGATGCGCGCGGTGCCATGCCACAGCGCGCCGTCACGAAACGCCAGGTCCTGCGGATCGCAGATCACCGCGGCGATCCCGGCCTGCTCGAACAGGCGGCGGAACAGCACGAACTCGGGGTAGAGGTATTGCGTCTGCGGCGCTGCGTCGACGATCGCGATGCGTTTCGCCGTATCGCCAGCGCCGACTTTCTGAGCAAAAGCGCGCCATTCGGCGCGGAACATCTCCAAGAACAAGTGCTCCGCCGTGTCGCCAGCCAGGTCGCCCGGCAGCAGGGCTTCGACGTCGTCGCAGCAGGCCTTCTGCGCGCGCGCCAGCAGGGCGTTGAGCAGGCCGCCGCCGGCATTGGTGTTGATCTCGATGAGTTGCGGGCTGCTGTTGCCAAACCCGTTGCCGAGATGAAAGTCGTAGCCGAGGAACACGCCCGGCGCGGCGCAGCGGTGCTGTGCACTTTCGGGCGCCCAAGCCAGCACATGCTCGCGCCAGGCGGGCAGCGCAACCACCCGCTCCACCGCGGCGACCAGGCGCGCCATGCGCTGCACGTGCTCGGCGCTGACAAAAGCCACCGAGTCCGAGAACAGGTGCGGCCGCCCCGCCATCACCTCGTCGTGGAAGCCCGGGCTGACGCGCTCCAGTTCCGCCTCCAGGCCCTTGCGGTCGAGCGAGACGCAATGGCAGTCGGCGTTCAGCCGGTCGGCCAGTTCGATGCTGGAATGGCTATTCATGCGGCAATTCTAACGGCAGCGCGCGGAGGAAGAAGTTTTCGACCTCGACCACGTCGCGCGTGCGCCGCATCGGCGGCAGCGAGCGCCAGATGGCCTTGCCGTAGGGTTTGCCGGTCAGGCGCGGGTCGCAGATCATCAGCACACCGCGGTCATCCTCGTCGCGGATCAGCCGGCCCGAGCCCTGCTTCATACTGATCACGGCGCGCGGCAACTGGTATTCCATGAAGGGGTTGCGCCCCGCCGCGCGCATGCGGTCGATGCGCGCCGAGAGCACCGGATCGTCGGGCGGCGCGAAAGGCAGCTTGTCGATCACCACCAGCGACAGCGCCTCGCCGCGCACGTCCACGCCTTCCCAGAAACTCTGGCTGGCGACCAGGATGGCGTTGCCCAGATAGCGGAAGCGTTCCAGCAGTTCCGTGCGCGAGCCCTCGCCCTGCATCAGCAGCGGCAGGTCAAGCCCTTCTCCGGCCAGCTTCTCCTGCAACAGTTCGCGGATGCGGCGCATCGCGCGCAAGGAAGTGCACAGCACGAAGGCGCGCCCGCCGGCGGCACGGATCGCCGGCCAGGCCGCCTCCGCCACGGCTTCCTGGTACATGGCGCTGTTGGGATCGGGCATGCCGGTCGGCGAATAGAGCAGCGCATTCTTTTCATAGTTGAATGGGCTGCCCCAGACGGCGGTATCGGCTTTGGCCAGCCCGAGTTCGCCGCAGTAGTGGGCGAAATTGCTGCCCACCGCCAGCGTCGCCGAGGTGAAAATCCAGGCGCGCGGATGGCCTTCCATCTGGCGCTGAAAGATCGGCGCGATGTCGAGCGGCGTCAGGTTCAGCGACATCGCCTGCGAATAGACCTCGACCCATTTCACGACGCCATCCACGCCACCCTCACCGTCGCCGCTGCTCCAGCGCTGCAGGCCCAGCACCAGTTCCTGCGCGCGGCGCAGGCAGTTGGCGAGGCCTTCGCCGCGCTCCGCCTGCGTGTCGAGATGACGCCCGAGTTCCTTCACCGCAGCGGCCAGGCCCTGCAAGGCCGCGCCGAATTCCGCTTCGCCTTCCAGCTTCGCCGCCGGCAGGCGCTGGTTCTCGCCCTTCACCGCCAGGCGCAGGTCGCGCGCCGCCTTGTCCAGCGTCTGCGCGGCCTCCTGCAACGCGGGGTAGTCCTTCGCGGAAACGATGGCCTCGTTCCTCGTGTCGCGCGCCAGTTCGATGATCTGGGTGGTCGACACGCTCTCGCCGAAGAACAGCCCCGCCACCTCGGGCAACTGGTGCGCCTCATCGAAGATGATGGTGTTGCAGGCCGGCAGCAGTTCGCCCATGCCCTCGTCCTTCAGCATCACGTCGGCGAAGAACAGGTGATGATTGACCACCACCACGTCGGCCGCCAGCGCATCCTGCCGCGCCGCCAGCACGAAGCATTCCTTCGAATTCGGGCATTCCTGGCCGAGGCAGTTCTCGCGCGTCGAAGTCGCCACGCCCCATGCCCCGGAATCCTCCGGCACGTCGATGCATTCCGCCTTGTCGCCGGTTTTGGTGCGTTCGGCGAAGCGCGCGATCTTGCGCAAATGCCCCGCCTCTTCGCGCGACGCCAGCCGCCCGGCGCTCATTGCGTGCTCCAGGTGATAGGGACAGACGTAGTTGGCGCGGCCCTTGAGCAGCGCGATGGTGGCGCCGACCTTGAGCGCAGCGCGCACGGTCGGCAGGTCGCGGTTGAACAGCTGGTCCTGCAGCGTCTTGGTGCCGGTGGAAACGATCACCTTGCCGCCCGAGAGCAGCGCCGGCACGAGATAGGCGAAGGTCTTGCCGGTGCCGGTGCCGGCCTCGGTCACCAGCGCCAGATTGCCGGCAATGGCCGCGGCAATGCGCTGCGCCATCTCCAACTGCTGCGGCCGCGGACGAAAGCCGGCCACGGCAGCGGCAAGCGGCCCCTCGGGGGCGAAGATGCGCTGAATTTCGTGGATGGGATCGGACATGGCGGGCGCGGCATGGTAGCACGCGGGACGGGGCAGGAAGGCACCAGCGCAAGGCGCGGGCAGCGCCCGGCATCCTCGTCTGGCCTCAACGCCATCCGCCGGATGATTGAGAACAGACCCTGACGACCTACTTCAGTCCGAGCACATCCTGCATGTCGAACAGACCGCATTTGCGGCCATGCATGAAACGGCCGGCGCGCAAGGCGCCCAGCGCATAGGGCATGCGGCTGGCGGACTTGTGCGTGATCTCGATGCGCTCGCCGGCACCGGCGAACAGCACCGTGTGGTCGCCTACGATGTCGCCGCCGCGAATGGTGGAAAAGCCGATCTGCGTCGCCGGCCGCTCGCCGGTATGGCCTTCGCGGCCGTACACGGCGCACTCCGCCAAGTCGCGGCCGAGCGCGGCGGCCACCACTTCACCCATGCGCAGGGCCGTACCCGACGGTGCATCGACCTTGTGCCGATGATGCGCCTCGATGACTTCGACGTCGTAACCTTCATTGAGAATCCGCGCCGCGACATCGAGCAGGCGAAATACCGCATTGACGCCGACCGCCATGTTCGGCGCGAAGACGACGGGAATGTCCTGCGCCGCCGCTTCGATGGCGCTCTTGCCCTGCGCTGAAAATCCCGTCGTGCCGATCACCAGGCTGACGCCATGGCGCCGGCAGGCCGCGAGATGCTCCAGCGTGCCTTCCGGCCGCGTAAAGTCGATCAGGCAATCCGCGTCCGCCAGCGCGGCATCGAGATCGGCCGTAATCCTGACGCCACAGGGGGCGCCGACCAGTTCGCCGGCATCCTTGCCGAGAAACGGACTGCTACCGTGTTCGAGTGCGGCTACAAGGCTTGCACCGGCATCCTGCTGCACGGCCTCGATCAGGGTGCGGCCCATGCGTCCGGAACTGCCGGCAATGGCGTAGCGGATTTTTTCCATGCCCTACTTCTTCTCTGGCGTACCGGCATCGGCCGCTGGCGGCACCACCGCTGATGCCTTCCCTGGAATGTCAATCACCTGCGCGGCGGGCTTGGGTGCTTCCGCCCTGGAGCGGTCCTCGGCAACGACGTCGCCGGCGACACGCGTCAGCTTGTTATCCTGGAAGAAGACCGTCAGGCCACGCTGCTGGGCCTCGCCATGTCCCGGCTGGAAGCGATACACGTAGTCCCAGCGGTCAACGTGAAACATGTCGGCCACCAGGGGCGAACCGAGAATGAAGCGCACCTGCTCGCGGCTAAGGCCCGGCTTCAACTGGGCCACCATGTCCTGCGTGACGTAGTTGCCCTGTCGCACATCGATGCGATAGGGCGTGAGGACGCGGGTAATTACCGGCGCATCGGAACAAGCTGCCAGAAAAGGCAGGAGCAACAGAAATCGCTTCATCGGGGAATTCCGGAAAAACACTATTAGGAGATGGCTGCCGTATTCCGGCTAACCTTGTCATTTCCCGATCGGATTATCCCAACCGGAGCGTGAAAACTATATCATAGCTGCCCGTTCAGCCTCTGACGCCGCGTTTGCCGCTCCATGACCCACCCCGACGACCTCAAGAGTATCGGCCTCAAGGCAACCTATCCGCGCCTCAAGATTCTCGACCTCTTCCACAAGTTACAGAGCGAGGGTTCGCCGCGCCATGTCACGGCGGAAGACGTCTATCGCCACCTGCTGGCCGACGGCCTGGATATCGGCCTGGCCACGGTCTATCGCGTACTGACCCAATTCGAACAGGCGGGCCTGCTGCAGCGTCACCATTTCGAATCTGGCAAGGCGATTTTCGAACTGAATGAAGGCGAGCACCACGACCATCTGGTCTGCGTGGATTGCGGCCGGGTGGAGGAATTTTTCGACTCCGCTATCGAAAAGCGCCAAATCAGCATCGCGCAAGAGCGTGGCTTCACGGTTCGCGAACACGCGCTCTACCTCTATGTCGAGTGCAACAAGACTGAATGCCCGCATCGCAAGGTGGCCATTTAGGCGGCTGCATGGAGGCATTTCTCACCTCGACCACCCTGGTCGCCATCGCCGAGATCGGCGACAAGACGCAGTTGCTTTCTTTCGTTCTCGCCGCCCGTCTGAGGAAGCCCTGGGCCATTATTGCCGGGATCTTTGTCGCGACCGTGCTCAATCACGCGCTGGCCGGTTCGGTCGGCGTCTGGCTGGCACAGCTGATTGCACCGCAATGGCTGCCATGGATTACCGGCGCAGTCTTCATCGTCTTCGGCCTCTGGGCATTACACCCGGATTCGCTGGACGAAGACCCGAAGATCCATCCTGCCGGCGCTTTCGTCACCACCACGATTGCCTTCTTCATCGCCGAAATGGGCGACAAGACCCAGTTCGCCACGGTCGCGCTGGGGGCTCAGTTTCAGGGCGCGCTGTTTGCCGTGGTGATGGGCACCACGCTGGGAATGATGCTGGCCAATGTACCGGCAGTCATCATCGGCGAGAAGTTGGCCAAGCGCCTGCCGCTGAACCTGATCCGCTGGATTGCCGCCACCGTGTTCATCGCCACCGGCGTGGTGACCATGCTCGGCGCGCACGGCATTCCCGACTGACCCGCGCTAGCCCTGACCGAGCATTTCCGCCGCGTGGCGGCGTGTGGTTTCGGTGATTTTCTCGCCGCCCAGCATCCGTGCGATCTCGCCTATGCGCGCATTTCTATCGAGGACGCTGACCGTCGATGTCGTCGCCCCCTTGCGCGTTTCCTTGGCGATCGACCATTGCCAGTCGGCCTGCGCCGCTACCTGCGGCAGATGTGTGACGCACAGCACCTGGCGGCTCCTGCCCAACTCGCGCAGCATGCGGCCCACGATTTCCGCGACGCGGCCACCGATGCCGACATCGACCTCGTCGAATATCAGAGTTCCCGCCGGGTTGGCTTGGCTGGCAATCACCTGGAGCGCCAGGCCGATGCGCGACAGTTCGCCGCCGGATGCCACCTTGGCCAAGGCCCGCAAGGGCTGGCCGGCATTGGCCGAGACAAGGAATTCAACGCTCTCCAGCCCGCAGGCGGCGCCCTCGGGCAGCGGTGCAAGTGCGATCTCGAAGCGCCCGCCGGCCATCGCCAATTCCTGCATGCCGGCCGTGACGGCGGCGGACAGGACCTTGGCTGTCTTCGTGCGCAAAGCCGTCAGCTTTTTTCCCGATTCGCGGAATGCGGCTTCCGCCTTGCGTTCCCGCTCGGCCAGAGCCGCCGGATCGGCGCGCAAGGTGAGTTCGGCCAGGCGCGTCTGCAGAGACTCCTGCAAGGCGGGCAATTCCTCGGGCGTGACCCTGTGCTTCCTCGCCATCTGCGTCACCGCATCGATGCGCTTGTCGAGTTCGCCGAGCCGGGCGGGATCAAGCTCCAGGCGATCCTGATAACGCCGTAGCGCCAGCGCCGACTCTTCGAACTGGATCAGCGCCGTCTCGAACAGCTGAGCCGCTTCGGCCAGCGCCGGATCAAAGGACGTCAATTCCGCCAGCTTCGCTCCGGCATGCTGCAACAGCGGCAGGCTCGCGGCTTCGCCATCCTCCAGCGCCGCCAGCGCCATGCCGGCGCCTTCCAGCAAGGCATTGGCGTTGCCCAGGCGACGGTGCTCCTGTTCCGTTTCCTGCCATCCGGCGACATCGAAGCCCAGGGCGGCCAGTTCCCTGACTTGCCACTCGAGCAGTTCGCGCTCGCGCACGGAGGCCTCGACATCCTTTTCCGCGGCATGGCGCGCCTCGCGCGCCGTGCGCCACGCCGTCCAGGCTGCAGCCGCATCACGCGCCAGCGTCTGCGCGCCAGCATGGGTGTCGAGCAAGTCGC
>JBIJDJ010000248.1:0-3737 GCA_044344175.1 Sulfuritalea sp. | reverse complement strand
ACCGGCCCAGACCGGAGCACCCGCAGTAACCACCGTCTTCTCGAACTGACCGTTGCGCACGACCAGTGCCAGCCTGAGCGCTGCCGTCTGGGACCAGCCGCATGCCGTGGCAGGAGTCGTCTGATCATAGGTGTCAAGCACGGCATCCATGGGTACGGATATGTCGCGGCCGTACTCGGCGCGCAGGCTGACCGCATTGCTGGCAATCGGTACCCAGGCCGCGTTGCACGAACCCGCATAGGCTGCGTTGCCAACCACCGCATTGTTCGGACTGTCGGCGACGGTGCAGGCGGCACCGCAGTTGCTGGTCATGTAATCGCACGCCGTCAGATTGCCGCGGTGAATCGCATAGGCCAGGATTTTCGGCCCCTGTCCCAGGCTGAACAGCGTTCCCTGCCCCATGCCGGCGCTGCCGGTGGTCACCTGAACGGTGGCGGGGACGCCGATGACGGTATCCAGTATCAGGTTGCATGGCGTCAGACGCGTTGCCGGCGCGGCGATGACCCGGTCGTTGACGGTATATGAGGCAATCGCGGCAACTGTGTAGGGCGGCGTGGCGGCCGCCATCTGATCGATGATGGTTTCGCCCTGTGGCGAACTGTTGGAGTTGCCATAGACCACCAGCAGCGTGTCGGTAAACGGATCTCCCACCGGAATCGAGGCATGGTTGATCGTCACCGGCGCGATGGCGGTAAGCGTAATACCGGTGCGCAGAAGAACATCGCAGCCCAGCAGGTTCATTGCGGAAATGCCATACCCGCTCTGGCGAATGTCGCGCTGCAAACCGTACAGGGCGATGGCGCCGGCGCTTTGCGCATCGCCGGCCCCCGTGGTCGCACGCTTTTGCCCCTCGGTCAGGGAAAACAACTGCATCATGACGATGATGCCGATCATGCCTATCACCATGCCGACCATGACTTCGATCAGGCTGAATCCCCTGATGCGCCAATATTCGCTTCGCGGGAGAGGATTGGATGTCGTGGCTAACAAGTGCATCTCCTACCGGATTTGAGCCGTTACTGTATGGGAATGTGGCAGACCATCGTTGGGCGCCTGCCAGCGCACGGTGACGGTGGTGGTTCCGGTGGTTGCTGTATTGGCCGTGGTATCCACGACGACGGCCGGCGGATTGGTCACCGTGCCGGGCAGCGCGGCCCTGACGTTCGCCAGCCAGGCGGTATATCCGGCGCCCGCCGCAACTGAACCATAGTTGGCGAGCATGTTGGCCGGGACCCGGTCGCTGGTCCACATCTGGCCGAGCAACTCCTCTGCCAGCAGGCTCGCATCGGCGCGGTACTTGGCATCGCCCGCCAGCTTTATCGAGACCGCCTGCAGCGCCACAATGGCCAGAATGCCTATGGAGAAGATCAGGATGGCAATCAGCGCTTCCAGGATCATTATTCCGGATTGGCTGTTGCGGGAGGGCAAAGCTGAACGCTGGGCAGTCATGCTAGCACCCCACGGGATCGGTACCGGCGCGGGCCGGGTCGCAGAGGCGGATTTGGCCCCCGGTGGAAACAGTGATACGCATGCAACGCACGGGGCCGCCGCCGCCGCCCAGCGCTGCGCACGTGCCCGCTGCCGGATTGGAAACATCGATGTTGATGGTGGCGCCCGGAACCGGCGTGATTCGCCCAAGGCCATTGAAGATGATCGAGGCCTGGTCGGCGGCAACAGTTACGCCGGTGGAGCCTTCGGACGACGGCCTGACCTGAATCATGCGCGGCGCGGGGCTGACCGCCAAGTCCCCGGCGTCCAGGGCTTCATTCAGCAGTCCGTTGGCGCACAAGCCGGCCGGGTCGTCAAAACTCACGACCCAGTTGGTACCGGCCGTTGACGCCACACAGGCGGAGGTCAGCGTGTCGGTCAGATAAAACCGGATCTGGGTATTGCGCCTGACCGCTTCGGTGCGCGCCAACTGGAGGCCGTTCAGGATGGCCTCGGCCGTGGTGCGAATCTTGGTGTTCTGAATCCACGCGGTATAGTTGGGCGCCGCCAGGGCGAGCAGCGACCCGATGATCACGAGCGAGACCACCAGTTCGACCAGGCTCATGCCACGCTGCGGATGTTTCGGACTTAGCACGAGCCCCCCGTGTTGGTAACCCAGCAACCTCCGGTTGTTGCCGGCGCCGTCGGCGACGTTGCCCACCATCTGTCGGGAGCCGGAGCGGCGATGACGCTTGACTTGTTGCCGCTCTCGTCCAACGTGTAAGTGAAGCCGGACATGGAACTCTTGCCTGCGGCCTGTAGCGTGAAATTGGTGGCCGTCCCCGCCACCGAGCAAGAAAAATTGAAATTCTGGCTGGTGGTCGTATCCGCATTACAAGGCGGCGCGGCAAGATAAGTGCGGTTGTCCTGAAAAAACTGTTCCATTTGCACGCGCTTGGTCGACAAAGCCGACGTCGCATCCGGAATCTTGCCTCTCATCACATAGTCGGTGTAGTTAGGAAACGCAATCGACATCAAAACGCCGATCACGGCGACGACGATCATCAGTTCAACCAGAGAAAATCCGTTTTGTGTTTTCATTGACAACCTCGGCTGTAAGCAATGCCTGAAAGAAAATTTTGATGCACCCGAACGTACCCAACCGCAAACCCATCGCCTAAAGCACTGCTTTCGCCACGACTCGCGACTATCCGCATGATGCGCCGCCCAAGCCGGGCAACTGAGGCCATGATTCGCCTCATTGCCTTGTGGCGCCATCGGCGAAAGCGGATTCGCCATAGGGGAAACCCTATGCGGAAAACCATTCACTAGTCGGCGCCGGCGGTACGGCGAAGCAGTTTTCGACTACAGACTCACCGCCGGCACGCTGACTACTCACTCGGTCGTGCGCATGCAGTCTGGCGTCACCGGCCGACCCTTGACAGGCGCGAAGCAGTGCTTCGCGACATCTACTGCGCCGTCCCGCCAACGCCGACTTTTCACCGGGCGGAATTGCCTGCACGCCGGTTTGCACGTTCCGGCGGTGTCTATAATCGGACGATCTTTCGCTGCGACCTCACGATCCATGGGCCTGGCCTACGCTGCTACCGAGCTGACGCATGTCGGCACCTCGCGACAACTGACCCTTTCGACGGGGTTGTTGCTGGCGCTGGTGTTCGCGGCCATGGTCGGGATTGCGGCGTGGTCGTGGCTGAACCGGCGCCGGCTCGACGAACGCCGGCGCAGCGCGGAAGCGCAGTTGCGTGCGACGCAGAACAAGCTGGCGCAGTTGTCGAACCAGTTGCCGGTGGCACTGTTCAGCTTCCGCCCGGGGCATGGATTCGAGGCGGTCAGCGACGGTATCGAACTCTTGCTGCCGGTCACGGCGCAACGCTTGCTCGGCGATCCGGCGCAACTGCTCGCTGCCATTGCCCCGGAAGACAGAGCCGGACTGCTCTGGCTGAACATCGGGGAGGACTGCCCGACACGGCTGGAATGGCTCGGGCGCAGCGCCACTGGCGGCAGCACGGATCAGACCGGTGCAGGCGCAGCGCGCTGGCTGCAGATGCGCGGCTCGATGGACATCGGTCCCGGCGGCGACCCGCTGCTGGCGGGAGTGATTGTGGATGTCACCCCGCTGATGAGCACGCAGCAGGCATTGGAGGCTTCCCGCGAAGAGTTGCGCCGGCTCGCGACTTACCGCGAAGCCGAACGGGAGCAGGAATATCGGCGCCTGGCACGCGAATTCCACGACGAGCTCGGTCAGTTGCTGACCAGTGCGCGCATGCAATTGCAGTGGCTCGACGGCC
>JBIJDJ010000079.1:0-12901 GCA_044344175.1 Sulfuritalea sp. | reverse complement strand
GCGCGCAGGCGGCGCACCGCCACTTCGATGACATTGGTGTCGGAATCGAAGTTCATGTCCCAGATCTGCGAGGCGATCAGCGAGCGCGGCAGCACTTCGCCGCGGCGGCGCAGCAGCAGTTCGAGCAGGGCGAATTCCTTGGCGGTGAGGTCGATGCGCTGGCCACCGCGCGTGACCCGGCGGCGCAGCAGATCGAGTTCGAGATCGGCTACGCGCATCTGTTCCGCGTCCTTGCTGCGGGTGCCCCGGCGCAGCAGGGTGCGCACGCGGGCGAGCAGTTCGGCGAAGGCGAAGGGCTTCACCAGGTAATCGTCGGCGCCCAGCTCGAGGCCCTTGACGCGATCCTCGACCTGGTCGCGCGCGGTAAGAAACAGCACCGGCATCTCGCGCCCGGCGCGGCGCATGCCGGCCAGCACTTGCCAGCCATCCAATCCGGGCAGCATCACGTCGAGGATTGCCAGGTCGTAATCGCCGGTTTCGCCCAGGTGCAGGCCATCGACACCGTCGCGTGCCAGGTCGACGCCGAAGCCGGCCTCAACCAGCCCCTGCTTGAGGTAGTCACCTGTTTTTGGCTCGTCTTCGACAACCAGAATCTTCATCGCCTGTTTCTCTCCTGCCCATGCCGCCGCGCTGCCCGGATTGTGCGCTTGCGGAATCGATGTCCGGTAAAGATTACAGAAATGTAATCCGCGCGTCAGCTTCCAGTGGGGGAGGCGTTTGCAGAATGTTTGCCATAGCCTGCTGAAGAAAGCCATGCCATGAAACCAATTCGCCTTGTCCCCGCCATTGTCCTTGCACTACTCTCGGCGACTATGGCATTTGCACAAGCCACACCGCACGTCGAGGTGTTCAAGAGTGCCAGTTGCGGTTGTTGCGGTGGCTGGGTCGAGCATCTGCGCCAGAATGGATTCAAGGTGACGGCCCATGATGTCGGTGACGTTCCTGCGGCGCGAAAAAAGCTCGGCATGCCCGATCGCTTGGGTTCCTGCCATAGCGCCAAGGTCGGCGGCTATGCGATCGAGGGACATGTCCCGGCAGCGGACATCCGCCGTCTGCTCAAGGAGAAGCCGCAGGCATTGGGCCTTGCGGTGCCCTCGATGCCCCCCGGTTCGCCGGGCATGGAAAGCGCCAGCCCGATTCCCTACGACACGCTGCTGGTTGCCCGCGACGGCACGACGCGCGTATTTTCCAGCCACTGAAAACGAAGTTTCAGTGAAGGCTATTGAGTCGGCTTCAATCTGCTTGAACGTTCGCCCTGAGCTTGTCGAGGGGTGCGCGGGGCTTCGACGGGCTCAGCCCGAACGGTGGTTTCAAGTTCACTGAAGCCGACTCAATAACGTCGGCTCTATCGGGATTGAGCGCCGCGGCCGTAACCAAAAACGGACATGGATCCAAGCCTGCCTTCGTGTGGGCTTTGCCGCGAGTTCTATTGTCCAAGTGGCCTGACCGGCGCCTTGATCTCGACCACGGTACGTTTGGATTGCTTGTCCTCGATGACCAAGCTGATCAGAACCGTGTCCCCTGCTTTCAATGGGTGCTTCAAATCCATCAGCATGAAGTGATACCCGCCCGCCTTCAATTCCACGGGCTTGCCCGCGGGCAGGTCCAGTCCATGGGGGAGCGCGCGCATTCTCATCACGTTGCCCTCCATTGACATTTCGTGAATCTCAACGATGCCGGCAATGGGCGAACGTGCCGCGACCAGTCGCGCATCGCTGGCCGAGGTAAGTTTCATGAATGCACCGGTGGCTTTTTGCGCAGGCACCGTGGCACGGACCCACGGATCGCTCACACTGATCTGCGCGTGCGCGACCAGCGCAAGGCTAGTCAGGAATGTGCCCATCAATAAATTCTTCATGGAATATTCCTTCATGGTTGGTTTGCGATTACCGCGGGTACGCTGCACGGACTTCACTGGCCACCTGTGCCGCCAAGCCATCCGGACTGAAGTTCAGCAATGGCTTGCCGTTGATGAATAGCGTGGGAGTCTGGCGCACATTCAGTTTTGCCATATCGGCGGCGTCTTGCTTCAAGCGTGCCAGCACTCGCGGATCATTCATTTCCCGCTTTGCGCGCTCGATATCCAACCCGGTGCCGTTGAGCAGGGTCCATACCAGTTGCGGCTGTGGTCGTCCGTGTTCAGCCCAGACCGGCTGCCCCTCAAGAACGGCCTCCACGGTCTTGAGATAAACATCCCCACCCTGCATTCGAGCTGCTTCCAATATTTTGGCAACGTAATCGGATCCCTGATGCAGCGTTGCGTAGCGCAGGCTCAGCCTGACCTTGTTCTTGTTGGCTTCCAGGACCGACTTGACGTAGGGATGGAACGCACGGCAGGCCTCGCAGGCCGGGTCGAAAAATTCGACGATCTCGACCTTTGCCATGATGGTGCCGATCATGGGAGCATCCGGACGGTTGAACGGCGAGTCGCCGTCTGCGGCGATCTGGCGAATGGTCTCGGTTTGCTGACCTTTGTACCAGTTCATTCCGAACACAAAGGCGCCGACCATGACCAGGGCCGCGCTGATAACGATGATCGACTTCTTCATTTCTTGCCGCCTTTCTGCACTAACAGAAGCAGTGCGATGATGAATGTGAATCCGATAAGTGAGAGCAGGGGAATCGTTACAAAACCATATAGCTCGATCTTGACGTCGGCACAGGACAGTCCCTGCGTGCAGGGTTGCATGCTTTCCGGGATCACGCCCAAGTAGAGCAGGCAGTGATAAAGCGCCACCGCCCAGCCAGCGATGGCGATGGGCAGTGCATAGCGAACGCAGCGGACGTCGAATGGGAATAGTCCGACGGTAAGAATGAACACCAGCGGGAACATGGCAATACGCTGGTACCAACACAGCACGCACGGTGTCCGCTGCATCACCTCGCTGAAAAACAGGCTGCCCAGCGTCGCTGTGCCAACAACCAGCCAGCATGCAAACAGCAAATTCCATTGCCGGGAGGAGTGTTCGTTCGTCATGTGCGCTTACGCTCCAAGCCGTCGGAATTCCCGGGTGGCCTGCGAGACCACATAGAACGCCGAGCGAAGGAAAATCACCGCGATCAATGCGCCAACAGCGAAGTCCGGCCACATCGAATCCGTAGCCGACACACCAATCCCGGCGAGGATAACGCCGCCATTGGCGATGATATCGTTGCGCGAACAAAGCCAGACCGATTCCATATTAATGTCGTCGCTGCGATGCCTTGTCAGCAAGATCAGGCACGTGAGATTGCAGGCCAGGGCAAATAAGCCGAAGCCGCTGACCATCCCGGCAACAGGGACGACCGGCACCAGCGCCCGGTTAATCAAAGTCACGGTGATGGCGATGCCGAATCCCAGCATGATCAGTCCCTTGAGCAGGGCAGCGCCTGCTCGCCAACGTTCGCTGCGAAACAATACATAGAGGCTGAAGGCATAGACCAGTGCATCACCGAGGCTATCCAGCGAATCGGCCATCAACGATGTCGATGAGGCAGCGATGCCCGCCGTTAACTCCACTAGAAACAGCATGACGTTGATCGCCAGAACGATACGCAATATTCGTCCTTGCCGCTCGCGCAGAGCATCGAGTGCACAGCCTTTGTCGTGACAGCAGCTTTCCACGATTACCCCTCTTCGAAAACCAGGCTGTATTAAAAACCCTGTAGCCGCTTCAAGGTCAACTCGATATAGTGACCACTTTGAGTCGAGGGATGCATGCGTATAGGGCAGCTTGGAAGCGCCACGGGCGTGGATGTCGAAACCATCCGCTATTATGAAAAATACGGTCTGCTGCCACCGCCTGCACGGCGTGATAACGGCTATCGTTCTTATGGTGCGCCCCATCTGGAACGGCTCACCTTTATCCGGCACTGTCGGGCGCTGGATATATCTCTCGCCGAGATAAAGCGACTGCTGGACTTCCTTGATCAACCGTCCGCGGAATGCGGCGACGTGGATCGCCTCATCGATGCACAACTGATACGAGTGCGCACGCGGATCGAGAGTCTGTGTGCGCTGGAACGGCAATTGACCGTCCTGCGCAGTTGCTGCGCAATCCCGCACACCGCCGCAGACTGCGGAATCTTGCGCGAACTGGTCGGTGCAAAACCCCCCCGCAATGCTGCAAAAACGAGGCCGTCGAGACTAGCCGTCCGTTTCCATCTGGCAGGTACTGCAGCAACGATGCGCTTCGCCCCTTCTTGGTCGCTTGCTGCCGCCCTTTAACTTCGCGACAGGCTCGCCGCCGTGCCGCCAGCACCGACTTTCACGCCGTTGCTTCGCCAATGCTCCGCCCTCCTTGATTACAGAAATGTAATCCACGCGTCAGCTTCCCGTGGGCTTGCCCTTTGCAGAATGCGTGACACGTCAGGCAGAGGGTACATGGGCATGGCAACAGGAATTCGCGGGCGAAGTGGCAGGACGGTCGTCTGGGCAGTGGCACTGATGCTGGGTCAGTCGGCCCTCGCGGCGGATGCCGGAAAGCCGGCGAGCGGTCTGGCGACTGCGCTGGAGCAAGCCTGGCGGCTGCATCCCGAGGCCGCAGCGCTTGAGGCCCGCGAGGCCGAGGCACGCGCGAATCAGGACATCGCCGCCGGCCTGACGCCGGAGCCGGGCTCGGTCAGCATCAGCAGCCGCAACGACCGCCTCAACCGCAATCTGGGCAAGCAGGAATACGAAGTCGAACTGTCGACCCCCTTGTGGCTGCCGGGGCAAAAGGCGGCGCGCGAGGCCGAGGCGACCAGCCGGATTGATGAAGCGAGTGCAAAACGCGCGGCATTGCGCTCGGCGCTGGCCGGCGAACTGCGCGACGCCTGGTGGACGCTGGCGGCGGCGCGCAATGCCCAGACTCTGGCGGCCCGTCGTCTCGATACTGCGCGCGCGTTGGAAGCCGACGTGCGCCGCCGCTACACGGTCGGCGAGTTGTCGCGCATCGACGCCAACCTGGCGCAGGGTGAAGTGCATGCGGCCGGCGCCGAACTGATCGAGACCGAAGCGACGCTGCTCCAGGCGGAACAGGCCCTGCGCACGCTGACCGGCACGGCTGCGCCACAGGAAATGGCTGAAGAAAAGGAAAAAAGAAAGGAAAAAGGGGCCAGGCTCGAAACCCATCCCACGCTGATGGCCGCCGCCGCGGCCGCGCGCAGCGCCCGCGCCAGGGTAACGGTGGCCGACGAATCGCGGCGGGCCTCGCCGGAGCTGGCGCTGCGCGCAGTGCGCGAGCGCGACGATTCCGCCGAGTCTTACGCCAACACGATAGGCATACGCCTGAAAATTCCGTTCTCCTCTGGGGCGCAGGTGCGCCGCGAGGCTTCGTCAGCCCAGGCCGAAGCAGATCAGGCCGACGCCGAAATGCTGCGTATCGAGATGCGTGTCCGGCTTGAAGCAGAGCGCGCACAGCGCGCCTTTTCTGCAGCGGAGCGCCAGTTGCTTATGGCGCAGGAGCGCCTCGCACTCTCTGCCGAAAATCTGCGTCTGAGCGAAAGGGCTTTTTCACTCGGCGAATCCGACCTGGCGGCGCTGTTGCGCATTCGTGCCGCGGCCTTCGACGCCGAAGCCTTTCTTGGTCGCCAGCGTGTTGCCCGCGCCGCGGCGATATCGCGCCTTAACCAGTCGATGGGGGTCTTGCCTTGAAGCAATTGACAGCAGTTTTCCTGGGCGCTGTCATCGCCTTGCCGGCGTGGGCTGGCGGCGACGGCAGCGATGGCCATACGCATGCCGCGCCCGTACCCGTGCTGGCGGTGGCGGCCGCACCGCGCGCAATCGCCACGACCGAGGAGTTCGAAGTGGTCGCTGTTCTCGAAGGCAAGCACCTGATGGTGTATGTCGATCGATTCGGCAGCAACGAGCCGGTGGCGAAGGCCAAGGTGGAGGTCGAGGGCGCGGGACTGAATGGACTTGCCAGCGAGGCAGCAGCGGGCACCTATGTCATGAATCTCGCCGCGGTCATTCCACCGGGGAAACATCCGTTGACGATTTCCATCGAGGCGAACGACACCGCTGACCTGCTTTCCGCCACGCTGGACACTTCCCTCGCTGCGCCCGGCTCGGTGCACGTGCATTACTGGAGCGAGAGGCTTGTCTGGATCGCCGCCGCGCTGCCGTTGCTGGCTGCGGGCGCATTGATTATCGTGCGGCAACGCCGGAAGAAAGTCAGGGGACTATAAAGATGAAAGAAATCAGCCTGCGACTCCTGCTTGCCGCGACAACGCTGGCATTCGCCGGCGGCGGCGCGCTGGCCCACGGCGACGAGGACCACAGCAAGGACGCGAAGCCGGTCACCGCGCCGGGAAGCGCTGCGCCGGGCGCTCCGGCCGCGCTGCAACGCCTGGCGGACGGCAGCCTGTTCGTGCCCAAGCCGGTGCAACGCCAGTTGGGGATACGCACGCTGCCGATCCGGATCGGCGATCTGGCGGCGACGTTCGAGCTAAACGGCAAGGTAATTCCCGATCCGGATTTCAGCGGTCGTGTCCAGGCGACTTTTTCCGGCAGCGTCATGCCCGGCCCCAAAGGCATGCCGGTGCCGGGACGCAAAGTCACCAAGGGTGATGTCCTGGCCTGGCTGCGCCCGGTCGCCAGCGCCATCGAACGTGGCAACCAGAAGGCGCAACTGGCCGAGCTGGAGGCCCAGCTGGCGATTGCCGAAGGACGCGTCAAGCGTTTCGAGCAGCTCGAAGGCGCGGTGCCGCAGAAGGAAATCGAGGCGGCACGGATCGAACGCGATGCGCTGCAAAAGCGCCGTTCCTTCGTCAGCGCCAGCATCGATTCGGCCGAGCCGTTGCTGGCGCCGGCCGCAGGCGTGGTCAGTGCCTCGCACCACCTGGTGGCCGGCCAGATCGTCGACGCTAGGGAGGTCCTGTTCGAAATCGTCGATCCGGCCCGCCTCGCGGTGGAAGCGCTGGCCTACGAACCGGGGATCGGCGCTACACTGATATCGGCGAGTGCGCTGGCCGGGCAAAGCGCACTGGAGCTCAAGTTCGTCGGCGCCGGCCGGCAACTGCGCGAACAGGCGCTGCCGCTGCTGTTTCGCATCATCGGCAGCAGCTCGATGGTGGCCGTCGGCCAGCCGGTCACGGTGGTGGTGCGCACCGCGCATCAAATCAAGGGCGCGGCGGTGGCGCGCGCGGCACGGACCAAAGTCGGCGCCGGCGAGACGGCGGTCTGGGTGCATACCGAGGCCGAGCGCTTCGTCGTCCGCCGCGTGCGCCACCATGCGCTGGATGCCGCCAACGTCGCCATTGCCGAGGGCCTGCGTGAAGGGGACCGCGTGGTGGTCGAGGGCGCCGGCCTGCTATCGCAAGTCCGCTGAGATGTTCGATTTCATCATCCACCTAGCCCTCAAGCAGAGGCTGATCGTCCTCGGCATCTCGCTGTTGTTGATGATCTACGGTGCGATCACCTTGCGCCAGATGCCGGTCGATGTTTTCCCCGACCTCAACAAGCCCACGGTGACCCTGATGACCGAGGCCGGCGGCATGGCGCCGGAGGAAGTCGAGCAACTGGTCACCTTCCCGGTCGAGTCGAGCATGAACGGCATGCCCGGCGTGACGCGCGTGCGCTCGGTGTCTGGCATCGGCCTGTCGATCGTCTATGTCGAATTCGAGTGGGGTTCCGACATCTATCGCAACCGGCAGCAGGTCGCCGAGCGCCTGAACCTGGTGCGCGAACAACTGCCGCCGGGCATCGTGCCGCAGCTCGGCCCGATTTCATCGATCATGGGCGAGATCCTGCTGATCGCACTGCCCGCCGATCCCGCCAAGGTCAGCCCGATGGTCGTCCGCGAGTATGCGGACTGGGTCATGCGGCCGCGCTTGCTGACCATTCCCGGCGTCGCCCAGGTGATTCCGATCGGCGGCGAAGTGCGCCAGTATCGCGTCGAGCTGAAGCCTGCCCAGCTGCAGGCGCTGGGCATCGAGCGCGAGAAGCTGGAAGCGGCGCTAAAGGATTTCGGCGCCAACACCAGCGGCGGCTTTCTCGAAGCCCAGGGCCGCGAATACCTGATCCGCCAGATCGGCCGCAGCTCGCGCATCGAGGATTTGCAGAACCTGGTGGTGAGTGTGAAGAATGGCCAGCCGATTCTGCTCAGGCAGTTGGCGGACGTGAAACTGGCGCCGGCCATCAAGCGCGGCGACGGCAGCTACATGGGCAAGCCGGCGGTGATCCTGTCGGTGCAGAAGCAGCCGGCCGCCGACAGCGTGACCCTGACCCGCGAGGTGGAGAAGGCCATCGCCGAACTGGGCAAGAGCCTGCCGCAGGGCATAGCCGCGCCGTCCTTCCTCTTCAAGCAGGCCGATTTCATCGAGCACTCGGTGAACAACGTCGAAGAGGCGCTGCGCGACGGCGCGATGATGGTCGCGGTGATCCTCTTCCTGTTCCTACTCAACGTGCGCACCACCGTCATTTCGCTGATGGCGATTCCGGTATCGCTACTGGCGACAGCATTGGTATTTCACTACTTCGGCCTGTCGATCAATACCATGACGCTGGGCGGCCTGGCCATCGCCATCGGCGAGCTGGTGGATGACGCCGTGGTCGGCGTCGAGAACGTCCTGCGCCGGCTCAAGCTCAACCGCGCCGCGGCCACGCCACGCCCCGTCATCGAAGTCATCGCCGCGGCGACGCTTGAGGTGCGCTCGGCCATCGTCTACGCCACGGTGATCATCGTGCTGGTGTTCGTGCCGCTGTTCGTGCTGCCCGGCATCGAGGGGCGCTTGTTCACGCCGCTGGGCATCGCCTACATCGTGTCGATTCTTGCTAGCATGATCGTCTCGGTGACGCTGACGCCGGTGATGGCCTATTACCTGCTGCCGCACATGAAGCAACTGCATGCCGGCGACAGCCCGCTGGTGATCCGGCTCAAGCGTTGGGATGCGAAGCTGCTGCACTGGTCTTTCAATCATGCGAGTGCGCTGCTGGCCGGCGCTCTGGCGGCGGTGGTGATCGTCGCGGCGAGCGCGCCCTTCTTCCCGCGCTCCTTCCTGCCGCCATTCAACGAAGGCACGCTGACGGTGAACGTGCTGCTCAACCCCGGTACCTCGCTGGCCGAATCGAACCGCATCGGCACCCTGGCGGAGCAACTGGTGGTGCAGGTGCCCGAGGTGACCAAGGTCGGCCGTCGCACCGGTCGTGCCGAACTCGACGAGCATGCCGAGGGCGTGCATTACACCGAGATGGACGTGGACCTCAAGGCCTCCGACCGCAGTCGCGAGCAGATCATCGCCGACATCCGGCAACGTCTGGCCAGCCTGCCGGCGGCGTCGAACGTCGGCCAGCCGATTTCCCACCGCCTCGACCATCTGCTCTCCGGCGTGCGCGCCCAGATTGCACTGAAGATCTACGGCGACGACCTCGACACGCTGCGCGGCCTCGCTGACGACATGCGTCAGCGTCTGGCGAAGATTCCCGGCGTGACCGATTTGCAGATCGAGAAACAGGTGCTGATCCCGCAGATCAAGATCCGTCTCGACTACGAACAGGCGGCACGCTATGGCGTCGCGCCGGGCAACGTGCTGCGCAGCCTGGAACAGATGATCGAGGGCGAGCGCATCACCCAGGTCATCGAGGGCAGCCGGCGCTTCGACCTGCTGGTGCGCCTGCCGGAAAGTGCCCGCAGCCCGCAGGCGCTGGCCGATCTGCTGATCGAAACGCCGAGCGGCCATGTGCCCCTGTCGCGAATCGCCAGCGTGGACGAAAGCGACGGCCCCAACCAGGTCAGCCGCGAGAACTCGCGTCGACGCATCGTGCTGTCGGCCAATACAAACGGCCGCGACATGTCGCAAGTGATCGCCGACATTCGCGCCGAACTCGCCGCCAAGCCACTGCCGGAAGGCTACTTCACTGCGCTGGAAGGCCAGTTCCAGGCACAGGAGCAGGCGGCGCGGCTGATTACCTTGCTCGCCATCGTGTCGCTGACCATGATCTTCATGGTGCTCTACAGCCGCTACCGTTCGACGGCGCTGACCCTGATCATCATGGGCAACATCCCGCTGGCTCTGATCGGCAGCGTGATTGCGCTGTGGATTTCCGGTCAGCCGCTGTCGGTCGCGGCGCTGGTCGGCTTCATTACGCTCACCGGCATCGCCACGCGCAACGGCATCCTCAAGATCAGTCACTACATC
Source organism: Sulfuritalea sp. (assembly GCA_044344175.1). GTDB lineage: Bacteria > Pseudomonadota > Gammaproteobacteria > Burkholderiales > Rhodocyclaceae > Sulfuritalea. The sequence goes on along the minus strand of JBIJDJ010000079.1, from coordinate 2,803 downwards.
AACCTGTGCGCCTTCGAGGGTGAAACCTTCGGCCAGCACATGATCGTGCGCGGCTCGCTGGAACGCCTGACGCCGGTGTTGATGACCGCGCTGGTTGCCGCCTTCGCGCTGCTGCCGCTGCTGCTCTCGGCCGACGCGCCGGGCAAGGAGGTGCTGCATCCGGTGGCGGTGGTGATTTTCGGCGGCCTGATCAGTTCGACCCTGCTCGATACCCTGCTCACGCCGCTGATGTTCTGGCTGTGGGGAAAACCCGCGCTGGAGCGGCTGCTCGCCGCAAAAGAGAGCGAAAGTTTCTAAGCCTGATGCCGACAACCAAGGAGGTTCCCATGAAGCGCCTGAAGTCCCTGATGTTCTCCACCGCCGCCGGCGTGATGATGCTGGCCGGGTCGACCGCGCTCGCGCACACCGATGATGTCCTGGCTGCCCAGAAGGCGCCCAATGGCGGCCAGCAGCGAATGGCCGGAGCCTATCATTTCGAACTGGTGGTGGCCGGCGACAGCAAGGAGGCGAAGGATAATCCCGTAGTCGTCCATGTCACCGACCATGCCGGCGCCAAAGTTTCAACAGTCGGTGCTGGCGGTACGGCGACCATCCTCGCCGGCAAGCAGAAAATCAGCGTCAAGCTGGTTCCCGATGGCGAAAACCGCCTCAAGGGTGTCGGCAAGTACGCTGCGACGGCGGACATGAAGGTGGTGGTTTCGATTACGCTGTCGGGCAAGGCGGCCGAGCAGGCGCGCTTTACGCCGCTGGCTGTTACGAAAGACAACCACACCGACCACAAGCACTGAGATCACGGATAATCAACCTGGACCGGTGTGGTCCAATGAACAATGAAGGAGGTATCACGTATGAATCGCTACGCATTTTTCGCGCTCTGCGCAACCCTGCTACTCCCCGCCGCGCCGGTCGCGGCCGCGCCAGCGCCCGAACCGGTTGCGCAGACCGACGGCGTGATCAGGAAGCTGGATCAGGTTTCCGGCACCGTCACCATCGCGCACGGAGAGATCGCCAATCTCAACATGGGGCCCATGACCATGAGCTTCAAGGCCAAGACGCCGGCCATGCTGAAGCCGTTCAAGGAGGGCGACAAGATCCGCTTCCGCGCGGCTGAGGTCAAGGGTGAACTGACCGTACTCAGCATCGAAGCCGCGAAGTAGGGCCATGACTTCCCGTTTTGCGCTACTTGCGGCGGCGCTGGCTGCCGCAGTCGCGACCGCGCACGCCGAACCTGCGCCGCCGCTGATCGGGTCCAATGTGGAGAGTCTGCTCGACTACGCCAGGGCCAGGAATCCGGAATACGCCGTCATGCGCCTGGAAGCGGAAGCGGCTGCGGAGCGCGTCTATCCGGCCGGGGCGCTGCCCGACCCGGTGCTGCGCACGGAACTGCAGAACATCACCAATTATCCTGCCGAGACCAATGCCAACCTGCTGCCCAGCCGCGTCGGCAGCACCAAATACACGCTGACGCAGCCCTTGCCGTTCTGGGGCAAGCGCGATCTCAAACGCGAAGTGGCGGAAGCCGAAGCCCATGCGGCGCAGGGTAAGGCCGGCCTCACGTGGTCTGAACAGGCGGCGCGGATCAAGACGGCTTATGCCCAGTATTTTGCGGTGGGCAAGCTGATCGGCTTGACCCGGGAAGTCATCGACCTGATCGATCGCCTCGACGGCATCATTCAGGCGCGCTATGCCGGCGGACTGGCGCCGCAGCAGGATGCGATCCGCGTCCAGGTGGAGCGTACCGCGATGAAGAGCGAACTGATCCAGATGGAAACCGAACATCATCACGCCAGCACCCGCCTCAATGCCTTGCTGGCGCGGCCGGCGAATTCGGCGCTGGCCGCACCGGAGCGCCTGCGGCCGCTGCCGGCCGCCGCCCGGCTCGATTACGCCGCGCTGGAGGAGCGCCTGCGCGGCCGGAACCCGCAACTTTTCGCCGACGACGCCAGGATTCGCGCCGCCGAGAAGAACCGCGATCTGGCCTATCGCAACCGCTATCCGGATTTCGCCGTCGGCGTCTCGCCGATCCAGACGCGCAATCGCGTCAATGAGTGGGAACTGATGCTCGAATTCAACATCCCGCTGCAGCAGGAAAGCCGCCGCAGCCAGGAACGCGAGGCCGAGAAGATGATCGACGTCGCGCGGGCGCGCAAGGACGCCGGCGCGAACCAGTTGCTGGCCGATCTGGCCGAGAACCTTTCCGCCATCGACGGGGCGCGGCGCAGCGAAATGCTGGCGCAAACCAGCCTGTTGCCGCAGGCCGACCTTACCTTCCAGGCGGCGCTGGCCGGCTACGAGAACGGTCGCGTCGACTTCGCCACCCTGCTTGACGCGCAGCGGCAGATCCGCCGGGCGAAGCAGGACGTCATCAAGGCGCAGGCGGAACAGCAGGCCCGCCTGGCCGACATCGAACGATTGATCGGGGAAGATCTATGAAATATGCAACTCCGGCCGCGCTGGCGGCCCTGCTGCTGGCCGTCGGCGGTGGTTACTGGTTGGGCAAGGGCGCAAAAGTCGGCACTGGTGACACGGCGGCCGGGCCTGCACCGGCCGCCACGGCCGCCGCCGCCGCGGCCGCGCCGCGCAAACTGCTCTACTACCGCAATCCGATGGGCCTGGCGGACACCTCGCCGGTGCCGAAGAAGGATTCGATGGGAATGGACTACATCGCGGTTTATACCGGCGAGGACGGGGATGCCAACCCGGGCGCGGCGACGGGCGAACTGAAGATCAGTACCGAGAAGGTGCAGAAGCTCGGCGTCAGGACCGAGCCCGCGGCGCTGCGCGAACTGGCGCGACAGGTGCG
>JBIJDJ010000247.1:0-3742 GCA_044344175.1 Sulfuritalea sp. | reverse complement strand
TGGAGCCGCATCGGCCCGGCCGGAGGCAGCGTCGACGAACTGATCGTCGAACCCGCCACCGGCCACTTTCCGGACTTCGAACTGAGGTCCACGGCTTGAAGCTTGGTCGCCGCCGCCAAGCCCGCCATCGACCGGTTTCTCTTCTTCAATTCCGTGCTTAGAATCGATTTCCCTTGCGTTAAGTTAAGGTTGTCCAAACGATCCGGAACCAAAATACCCTTATGAACACCACCGCCTGGAGCGACGAGGCCATCACGGCCAAAATTCGTGAAATCGCCAAAACCACCTTCGGCCTGGATTTGCCGGACAGTGACCAGCCCATCAAGGACTCGGGGCTCGACTCGATGGCCCTGATCGACATCGTGATGGGGCTGGAAGAAACCTTCGGCTGCCAGTTGCCGCTTGAGCGCCTGCCGGCGAATCCGACCATCAACGACTTCGTGGCTCTGGCCCAGGCAAGCCTGGCAGAACGGTGAAAAAGGAAGTCGTCGTTACCGGCCTGGGTTTCGTTTCACCCATCGGCCAGTCTACCGCCGAGGTTCTCGACCATCTGCTCGCGGTCCGGTCCGGCATCAGCCTCTGGTCGGCGGAAGGCTTTACCAAGACTTTCCCGGCCGGCATCGTCCGCGGTGATTTCGATAATCACTTCGAAAAGAAGGACCTGCCTTATCTGGACCGGATCACAAAAATGAGCGTCGCCGCCGCGAAGCAGGCCATGGCCGATGCCGGCCTGCCGTCGGGCCTGGGCGATCTCGGTGCGCGCGCAGGGATCTTTGCGGGCACCGTGAGCGGCGGCGCCGATACCCAAACCCAGTGGCTGCGCGACTATTCCGCCGGGGGCAAGCAAACAGCCCGTCCCTTCACCCTGATGGCCGGCATGCACAACGCCCCGGCCGCATGGATTTCGATCCGCCACCAGATCGTCGGCCCCGTGATCACCCATACCTCGGCCTGCTCATCCTCCGGCGCGGCGATCGGCGACGCGCTGCGCTGGATCCGCGCCGGCGATCTCGACCTGGCGATCGCCGGCGGCTGCGAGGCCACGCTGAATGCGCCGGTCATGGGTGCCTGGGATGGCTTGCGGGCTCTGGCCCGGCCCGATCCTGAGGATGTCGGGCGCAGCTGCCGGCCGTTTTCCCGCAGCCGGAGCGGGCTGGTGCTCGCCGAGGGGGCGGTGTTCTTCGTTCTGGAATCGGCGGAGCACGCCGCTGCGCGCGGCGCCCGTATCCACGCGACACTTTCAGGTTACGGCATCGCCTGCGATGCCTACCATGTCGGCTCCCCGCATTCGCGCGGACAGACCGCCGCCGTCATGGCCGCCCTGCACGATGCCGGCCTGCAGCCGTCCGATCTTTCCTACATCAACGCCCATGCCACCGCGACCCCCACGGGCGACCCGGTGGAAGCGGCATCCCTGCGCAGCGCCCTCGGCGACGCCGCTGATACCGTACCCGTCAGCAGTACCAAGGCCCAGCATGGGCACATGCTGGGCGCCGCCAGCGCCATGGAACTCGCCGTCTGCGTCCTCGCCATGCAGCATGATTTTCTCCCGGCGACGGCCTTTCTCGACGACATCGACCCGGCTTGCGCGCTGCGCCACGTGCCGGGTGTCGCGCAGCGGGGTGTGCAAATTCGCCACACATTGAGCCTCAGCGCCGGTTTTGGCGGCACAAACACAGCCCTCGTCCTCAGCAAGCGGTAATATCAAGCATCCATTTGTGGTAGGTATGCCATGGTAAGGACCGCTTCCATCGCGCCGCACGTACCCCGCGACGACACCGTGCTGGCGACCCGGCTCGACAATTCGCTGGATACCCTCTGGGTTTCCCTGCAGGCCGTGCCCGGCCGGCCGCTCAACTTTTCGCCGGAACTGCTTTCCGGTTTCGAGCGACTGCTGGACCGGATCGAAGAGAACGACTGGCACTGGCAGGAGGACTCGCGCGAGGGCCGTCTGCGCTATCTAGTCCTGAGCTCGAGCCATCCGCGCCATTTCGCCCTCGGCGGCGACCTCGCCTACTTCCAGTCCTGCATCGAAGGCGGCAACGCCGGGGCGCTGCGCGCCTATTCGATGCGCTGCCTGGAACTGGTCCGGCGGATATTCGCCGCGGCGCACGAGCTCACCACCGTCAGCCTCGTCCAGGGGCGCGCCCTGGGCGGCGGCTTCGAGACGGCGCTGAGCGCTTCGCACCTGATCGCCGAACGCGGCGCCGAATTCGGCTTCCCCGAAATCGCCTTTGGCACCTTCCCGTGCACCGGCGGCATGACGCTGCTGACCAACCGCATCGGACTGCGGCGCGCCGCCGCCTTCATGCGCAATGCGCGCATTCATTCCGCCGCGGACCTGCATGTGCTTGGCTTGGTAGATGAGTTGTGCGAGCCCGGCGAAGGCCCGGCCGCCGTGCAGCGCTTCATCGCCGAGCACCGCCGTCGCTACAACGCCCGCATGGCGCTGCAGCGCGCCGAAGCGCGCATGGGCGTGTTTGACCTGGTGGAAATGCGCACCGTGGTCGAGGACTGGGTGGCGACGGCGATGGCGCTGTCCGCCGAGGAACGCCGGGTGCTCGATACCCTGGTGCGCATGCAGGCGGCCGACGCCGGCGGCGCCGCGGTCACGCCACCGATTTTCCGGAAGCGTTCGGCTTAGCCGCGTTGCGCCACTCCCGCAGTGCCGCGACGCTGTTGGCGCTGACGTCGGCGAGTTCCGTCGCGAGCTTGGTCCGCACCGCATCCAGCCCCGCACTATCCGTCTGCATCATGGAGACTGCGGTGTTCTTGAGGCGGAAAGCGCCCATCTGATGCGCGACGCCTTTCAGGGCGTGCGCCAGTTTCTTGACCTCATCCCATTGCGCATCGCCGAGTGCGGCAATCAGGCCCGCGGTAGTGCGCTCGATGTCGCGGACGGCGTGATCGATCATTTCCCCGAGGAATGCCGGCCGCTTGCTGATCGCCGCCACCTCCGCCAGAACCTCGGCGTCGAGGTAAAGGATGGGCACCGCGCGCAGGGCGGAGGATGACTTGGCCTCGGTGCCGGCGGCTCCCTCCGGGAAGGTATCGGCCAGCACCTCGCGTATCTCCGCCAGCCGCACCGGCTTGCCGATGATGCCGCAGGCATCGGTATCGCGCAGCCGTGCCATCGAATCGGCCGATGTATCGGCGGTGAGGAAGAACACCGGCGCCGGATCGCGCACGCCAAAATGGTAAACCTGCAGGACCTGGATGCCATCCATGTCGCCCAGGTTGTAGTCGAGGAAGATCACGTCCGGCGCCTGTTCGGGCACCGCCAGCAGGTCGAGCGCCGCCTGTCCCGACTCGGCGATGCTGACCGCGTGTCCGTCCTGTTCGAGGATCTCGCGCAGCAGGTGCAGGTTGGTGACATTGTCGTCGACGACCATGATCCGCAGCGGCTTGCCGGTAGCGCGGTCTGCGACCGCTGGCGACGCCGGCGACAGCGCGTCGGCGCGCGGAAAATGGACGTCGAACCAGAAGCGCGAGCCGCGGCCCGGTTCGCTCGAAACGCGCAGCTGACCGCCCATCAGCTCGACGACATCCTTGCAGATCGACAAGCCGAGGCCGGTGCCGGTTGCGCGACGGGCCGGGCCGGTGTCTAGCTGTACGAAGGGCGTGAAGATATTCTCCTGGTCTTCCTGGGCAATCCCGATTCCGCTGTCCTCGACGGAGAAGCGCAGGTAGAACCTGGTCGGCGTGGCATCGAGCACCATCACCCGCATCACGACCTGGCCCG
>JBIJDJ010000078.1:0-12903 GCA_044344175.1 Sulfuritalea sp. | reverse complement strand
CTCGACGCCGGATGCGGGTGACCAGGCCAGCGTTATGCAGACGGCCTGCATGATTTTTTCAAAGCCGGCCTCGGACTGCGAGACGGTGCGATGCGGCTGCGCCTCGAGCCGGGCCGGCTGGCTGGTCTCGATCAGCAATGAGCCGCGCAGTTCGCTGTCGTCGAGCGTGATCCGCTGCATGGCGGCGAGTTCGAGTGCCTCGCCGAAACCGCCGGGAACGCTGCCGTCGGCGAGCACATAACGCCCGCCATAGCCGTCGCAGCTGGGCAGCGCCAGGTTCAGCTCGGTCTCGATGGACTTTGGCAGTGCGCCGCCTTCGGCGCGGAAAACCACGCTCAGCGTGTCGCCGTCGAGCCGGCAGGTCTTGTCGATGCGCCAGCCCTCGCCGGCGGCGGTCCAGGTGCCGGGAAGTTCGCCGGCCGCGTAGAAATCCAGGGGACGCAGCATGTCGTTGCTGCCGACCAGGCTGTCGACGAAGATGCCGCGCGGACGCTCGTCCGGGTCGGCGTCGCCGGGCAGGATGGTGTGGAGGAAGGCGACGCGGTCGTGGGCCGAGGTGATACCTTCGGTTTCCGCCGGCGCGGCATGGCCTGCCTCCGCGGGATGTATCTTGGCGTGGTAGGCCTCCTCGTAGGCGCGCAGCGTGTCGCCGAAATTGTGGGCCAGGGCGAGGCTGGAGAATTCCACCAGCGAGGCGTGGCCGTCGTCGCGCACGTAGGCGTGGAGGAGCGGGTTGCGCAGGGCGGTTTCGACATGGCCGTCATGGTCGAGGTCGCCCTGCTGCTGGCGCGGCCAGGGCGCCAGGCGTTCCAGGGCTGCCTCGAGCTTGAGCAGGTTGTTCCAGATGGCGCGGCGCAGGTGGGGCAGGTAGAGGCCGCCGAACAGGCCGTGCCAGTAGGCATCGTTGGCCTGGGCGCGGTGCAGGTACTCCTGCAGTTCGGGACTGCGCTGTTCGGACGGCAGCGCGGCGAGGCGTCGCGAGGCACCGAGCATGCGCTTGTGCATCCAGTTGGCCTCGGTGTAGCGCGACATGAAGTTGCGCCAGATGCCGCCGCGCAGGAAGGGCTTGTGCGCCTCGAAGCGGCCGGCGGCCTTTTCCTGTTCGAGCAGGGCATGGTAGGTCGCGGCGCGTTCCGCCGGCAGCGTCCATTCGTTCATCTCGATGTAGGAGGTGGTCGGCAGGTACACGATGCCGCGCGTCTTCTCGCGCGCGTGGTAGTCGGCATAGGTCTCGGTGCGGATCAGGGGTGACGCCAGCACGCCCTCGACGAACTGCGTCAGCCAGCCCTTCTCGAACACCCATTCATAGGTTTCGGGCCAGATGCCGAATTTTTCGATGTCGTCGAAATAGATCGCCGCGCGATGACCCTGGCGCGCGAGGTCCTCCAGCCAGGCGACGGCCTCCGCCGCCGGCGAAAATGGCAGCCGGTAGCGCGCGGCCTCGGAAATCGGGAACAGGTCGAGGCGACGGCCGTCTTCGTCGGTGGAGAAAAAACTGTCGAGGCGATCCTGACTTTCGCCGGCGCAGAGAAAGTGGTAGTCGTCCACCGCCACGTAGCGGATGCCGGTGGCGACCAGCGAGGTCACCACCGAGGATTCCCAGACCCGTTCGGTGAGCCAGGCGCCGGAGGGGCGCCTGCCGAAGCGGCGCTCGATCTTGTCGGATAGCGTGGCGATCTGCGTCACCCGGTCGCGGTGCGGAATCGCCGCCAGCACCGGTTCGCAGTCGCCGGAGCCGAACCACTCCACCTGGCCGCGGCGGGTCATCGCACTCAGGCGCGCCATGTCGTCGGGGAAGCGCTCGAACAGCACATCAAGCAGCCAGCCGGAAAAATGCACACTGAAGCGGAACTCGGGATAGCGTTCCATGACGCGCAGGAACATGCCGTAGCTGCGGATATGGGCATCATCGATGACAGCGGGGAAATTGCCGACGGGCTGGTGGGCGTGAACCCCGAACAGGAGGCTGATGGTCATGAGTGGTCTTGGCGTGAGATTCGGTGGCAAGTGCGCCGGGTAACAATCGAGCGCAGCGAGCCGATCAGTAGCCTCCCCGCGAGGGGAGGATGGGAGGGGCGGGACAGTTTGCCTGCCCGTGGCGCGACAAAGGTGATCAGATTCATGATTCGCGTTGGTTCATCGAAGCTCCATGCGTCACGACTGGGAGGCAGTGACGCGCCGCATGGAACCGCCTTCCGCGGTGGCCGATCCGGCGCAAATGGGGGTGTCGAGATGGGCTGGCGGCTCCAGCAGCAGCAGGCCGTAGAGCCGCGCCAGATTGCGCCGGTAGAGGCTGTCGAAGCTGGCGACGGCAGCCGACGGGTTGTAGTCGCCGAACCACCAGAACCAGTCGGAGCTTTCACAGATCGCCAGTTGCGTGTTGACCGCGGCGACCTGTGCGCTGTCGAGGCGGCCGCTGGCGAGCACCCGGTCGCAGCTCTGCTTGGCTTCGCACAGCAGATCCCAGCCGCGGTTTTTTGCTTCGTCGCCGATCCATGTGGATAGCGTGCCATACACCCAGCTGCCCGCCGTCAGGCGCGGCAGGACGTTAGCTGCGGGCGGATCCGGCCGCGCCAGCAACTCGGCATAGGTCGTGGTGCGGATGCGCGGGTGTTTGGCGAGCAGGCCGTAGAGGTCTTCGAAAAAATAGTAGCCGTTGTAAGGGTAGTGCTCCCAGGCGTTTTCGCCGTCGAGGATGATGCTGACCACTGGTTTTTCGACTTCGGCCGCCGCGTCGAGGATGGCTTCCAACTGCAGTACAAGATGCTGGGCGGCATCGCGGCCGTGCCATTTGGCATAGTCGAAGCCGATCAGGTCGGAGAGCCGTTCGTCGCGGAAAAACAGGGTCAGACCGGGAGCCTGCTCCAGCTTCCAGGGGTGGTAGGCAGCACGCGGGTCTGTAATCTTGCTGGCGGCGAGGCTGTTGTTCAGCACGCCTTCGCCGCTGGCGATCCAGCGGCAGTCGGCGGCGGCCAGATGTTTGATGAAGTCCTCGGAGACTGCGCCTTCGGCCGGCCACATGCCGACCGGCGGCGCGCCGAAACGTCGGGCATGGCTGATCCGCGCGGCATCGATGTGGGCAATGACCCGGCTGCGTCCGCCGGGATAGGCGGCGCTGAAGGGCAGCGGCGCTTCGGGCAGGCTTTCACGCGCGGCCTTGAAGTCGAGTAGCAGCGGCGACAGCGGATGCGTGTTGGGCGTGGACGAGATCTCGACCTGGCCGCGGGCAGAGAGCGCCCGCCAGCGCGGAATCAGCCCGGCGATCAACTCCCCGATGCTTGCCAGCAGTTGTTGGCGGTCGTTGGCGTCATAGCCCTCGCCCTGGCTCATCAGCGTGGCCAGCAGAGGATTGCGGCGCCTCTCGGTTTCTCCGCTCCAGGCCAGGTGGTACCAGGTCACGAGGTCGGAGAAATAGGCGCCGGAAAGATAGTTGCAGCTCGTCTCGTTCTTGTGGGTAAGCAGCAGGTAGAGGTCGTGCAGGCGCTGGTAGTGCGGAAAGGGTGCCAGCATCGTGGTGTGGTTGCTGCGGAAACAGGTCGCGAGCAGCAGGCTCCGATCAGCTTCGCTGATGCGCTCCAGATCGAATGTCGCCAGCATGCGCAGCAAGGGATCGCGAAACTGCCCGCTGGCGAACTGCTGCGCGTAGTCCTCGATCTGGTCGAGCAGAACCGGCACGAAATTGACGACGCAGCGGATCTGCGGGTGGCGTTCCAGGTGGGCGGCCATGTCGACATAGTCCTTCATGGCGTGCAGGTAGACCCAGGGCAGGACGAACTCGCCCGTCGCCGTCCCGCCAGCGCCGACTTCTTGCCCCGCACCGACTGCGCCATGGTCGCGATAGTCCGGCTGGTGCATGTGCCAGAGAAAGACCAGGTCGAGGTTTTTCATGAGCGGTTGGAGGCCGGCGCCGGACGAATGAGAGAGATGAGAGAGTGATCCATATTATCGAGCGCAGCGAGCAAATTTTGGCCCCCGCCCCGGGGCGGGGAATGGGGGTGGGGGGGCCTCCTTAATGACATTGCTGATATTCATGATCGGGGGCGCAGCCAACGCATCATGAATATCAGCGAATGTGGTGGGCTTGTTGTCCGAGCATCTCCGGCGTCACTAGGGTAACGCCGTTTTCGCTGACATGGAAGCGCTTGCGGTCGGCCTCGATGTCGTAGCCGATGGTCAGGCCTTCGGGCACGCGGCAATGCTTGTCCATCACCACGCGGCGCAACTTCACCCGGTGGCCAATATCGACGTCAGGCAGGATCACCGAGTGCTCGATTTCGGCGTAGCTGTGGATATGCACCCGCGAGAACAGCAGCGAGTGGCGCACCAGCGCGCCGCTGATGATGTCGCCGCCGGAGACCAGGGAATCGACCGCCATGCCGCGCCGGCCGTCATCGTCGAAGACGAACTTGGCCGGTGGCAGTTGTTCCTGATGCGTCCAGATCGGCCACTCATCGTCGTACAGGTTGAGCTCGGGAATGACCTTGGTCAGTTCCATGTTGGCCTCCCAGTAGGCGTCGATGGTCCCGACATCGCGCCAGTAGGGAATCCCGGTCTCGTCCATGCCGACGCAGGAATTGACGAAGTTGTGGGCGAACACCCGGTAGCGGTCGACGCAATGCGGAATAATGTCCTTGCCGAAGTCGTGCGAGGAATGCGGATCATCATGGTCGCGGATCAGCTGCTCGTAGAGAAAGTCGGCATTGAATACATACACGCCCATGCTGGCCAGGGCGCGATCGGGGCGGCCCGGCATTGCCGGCGGATCCTTGGGCTTTTCGACGAATGCCACCACGCGCTGCTGGTCATCGACATGCATGACGCCGAATTCGCTGGCCTCCTGCCGCGGCACATCGATGCAGGCGACGCTGAAATCGGCCTGCCGCTCGACGTGCTCGGCCAGCATGCGCGCGTAGTTCATCTTGTAGACGTGATCGCCGGACAGCACCAGCACATGCTTCGGCCGGTTACGCCGGATCAGGTCGAGATTCTGGAACACCGCATCGGCCGTGCCCCGGTACCAGTGTTCGCTGATCTGTTGCTGGGCCGGCAGGATATCCACGAACTCGTGGAAGCGCCCGTCGAGAAAGCTCCAGCCGCGCTGCAGGTGCTGGATCAGGCTCTGTGCCTTGTACTGCGTGGCGACGCCGATGCGACGGATGCCCGAGTTCACGCAATTCGACAGAGTGAAATCGACGATGCGGAACTTGCCGCCAAAAGGAACGGCGGGTTTGGAGCGCCAGTCGGTAAGCTGCATCAGGCGGCTGCCACGGCCGCCAGCCAGCACGATACCGAAAGTATTGCGGACGATTTCACTGTTTCTCACGACTCTATCCCCTCCCGGTCGGCCCGTTGCACGGCGCCGCTGCCGCCATGGTCTAGAATTGAATGCATGGTGGATTTTCCATTGCGGCTACAATCAATACGATAGCAAAAACTGATCTGAGTATATAACCATGCCCGTCCCTGCCTGTGCCGCGTTGCTCGAAGCGCGCGAACACGATCCTTTTTCCGTGCTGGGCCTTCATGCCGAAGGCGCCGGCTGGCGCCTTCGGGTATTCCGCCCGCAGGCAAAATCGGTTGCGGTGGAACTTGGGAACGGCGAATGGGCGCCGCTGAAACGCCGCAGCGGCTCCGACCTCTTCGAATGGCAGGGCGCCGCGCCTCCCTCGCGGCCGTGGCGTGTCGATATCGATGGCGTGAAGCAGTTCGATACCTACGCCTTTCTGCCACAGCCTCCGGCCGACGATCTGTTCCTCTTTAATGCCGGGCGTTTGCGTCAGGCCTGGCGCACATTCGGCGCCGTACCGCAAACCCGCGACGGCATCGCCGGCGTCTGCTTCCGCGTCTGGGCGCCGAATGCCGAACGTGTTTCGGTGGTGGGCGGATTCAACGGCTGGGACGGGCGCGTGCATCCGATGGCAACCCTGGGCGGCTCCGGCGTATGGGAACTGTTCGTGCCCGAACTGGCGACCGATGCCTTGTATCGCTTCGAACTGCGCTTGCGCGGCAGCGGCACGCTGCGGCTCAAATCCGACCCCTACGCGCGTGCCTTCGAACGGCGTCCGGCCTCCGCCTGCTGTGTGACGCAGGATTCGTCGTACGCATGGAATGACGGCGCCTGGATGCAGGCGAGAGCAAAGTGCGACTGGCTGTCGGCGCCGATGAGCGTGTACGAGATGCATCTGGGCAGCTGGATGCGCCATGCCGATCGCAGCTTCTATAGCTACCGCGACCTGGCCGAGCGACTGGTGCCCTACCTGGTCGACCTGGCTTACACCCATGTCGAGTTCCTGCCGCTGATGGAGCACCCGCTTGACGAATCCTGGGGCTACCAATGCACCGGGTTTTTCGCGCCGAGTTCGCGTTTCGGCAGTGCCGATGATCTGCGTTTCCTGGTCGACCGCCTGCATCAGGCCGGTATCGGCGTCATCCTCGACTGGGTGCCCGGCCACTTTCCGGCCGATGACTGGGCCCTGGCCCACTTCGACGGCACGGCGCTGTACGAACACCAGGACCCGAAGCAGAAAATGCATCCCGACTGGGGCACGCATGTTTTCAACTACGGGCGCAACGAGGTCAGAAGTTTCCTGTTGTCCTCGGCGTATTACTGGCTGTCGGAATTCCATGTCGATGCGCTGCGCGTCGATGCCGTGGCCTCGATGATCTACCTTGACTACTCGCGCAAGGCGGGCGAGTGGACGCCGAACGTGCATGGCGGGCGCGAGAACCTCGAAGCCATTGCCTTTCTGCGCGAGTTGAACGAAATGGTGCACGCGGACTTTCCCGGCGCGCTGACCATTGCCGAGGAATCGACGGCCTGGCCGATGGTGTCGCGGCCGACCTGGCTCGGCGGCCTCGGTTTTTCGATGAAGTGGAACATGGGCTGGATGAACGACACGCTGGACTATATGACGCACGATCCGGTGTATCGGCGCTACAACCACGAGCGGCTGACCTTCGGCCAGCTCTATGCCTACAGCGAGAACTTCGTCCTGCCGCTGTCGCACGACGAAGTGGTGCACGGCAAGAGATCCCTGCTGGGCAAGATGCCCGGCGACGAGTGGCAGCGCTTCGCCAACCTGCGCCTGTTGCTGGCCTACCAGATGATGGCGCCGGGCAAGAAGCTGCAATTCATGGGCGCGGAACTGGGACAGTCGTGGGAATGGCGCGCCGCCGAAGAACTGCCCTGGCATCTGCTGCAATATCCCTTGCACGCCGGCGTAAAGAGCCTGGTGGGCGAGCTTAACAGGCTGTACGTAAGTGAAGCGGCATTGCATGAACTCGATTTCTCCCCCGCAGGTTTTCAGTGGATCGATTGCCACGATTCCGATCAGTCGGTCATCAGCTGGCTGCGCCGCAGCCGTGATGGCCGTCATGCGGTAATCGTATTGAACTTCACGCCGGTGCCGCGCCACAACTATCGCCTCGGCGTGCCGCTGGTCCGGGACTACATGGAACGGATCAACACCGATTCGGCGCACTATGGCGGCGGCGATCTTGGCAACGGCGGTCGCGTTACGGCTGAAGCGAAAGCCTGGATGGGCTTCCCTGCTTCGGTATCGCTGACCCTGCCGCCGCTTGCCGCCCTGGTGCTGCTGCCGGCCTGATCCCTGCGGACCAGACTTCAGGCTCCCAAGCGCCCCTCGGCCAGCAACCGGTCGATCTCGGCTTCGGCCTGAACCCAGTCTTCCAGCGGGTCACCCGGTGCAAAGCTGCGCCGTTCGGCGATGTAATAGGCGGCCATCTCAATGTAATGCCTGCGCTGCTCCAAAGGAACGCTCGCGGGCTTTTTTGCTCGCGAACGCACCGGTGTCGCTGCAGCCGCTTTCGGGGCTGCCTTCGCTGCAGGTTTTGCTTTCGCGACCGGTTCCGGCTTCGCCGCAAGTTTTGCCTTGGGCGCGGGTTTGGCTTTGGCGGCACTGGTGACCGCAGGCGTTGCCGCGCGCCTGGCGGGCGCGGCCTTGGTGACGCTCTTTGCAGTTGCCATGATCTTCTCCTCCTCATTGCGGAAATACTCCGCTCTCATGCTGCGCTCACTGCATGACAGGATGTTGACAAGCGTCAACAGTCAGCTTCGTGCGAGGTGTAATGCGCCGCGCAGGCCAAGCAGCGGATCGGTGGCGACGTGGAGCGGCATGCGCGCGACGAGCGCGGCATGTCCGTCCTTGGCATTGAAGGCGGCAAGCAAGCCGCTTTGCGGCAGCAGCGGCAGCAGTCGGGCGGCGATGCCGCCGGCGAGGAAGACGCCGCCGCGCGCCAGGCAGGCCAGCGCCATGTCGCCGGCAAAGGCGCCGTAGGCAGCGAGAAACAGGTCCAGCGAGCGACGCTCGGCGCAAGCCGGGTCGGCCAGCGCGTTCGCGGCGATCTGTTTCGGTGCCAGCACGACGCCGGCGAGAAACTCGTGGATGGCACTCAATCCCGGCCCCGACACCACCCGTTCCCAGGTAACCCGGCCGTGGCGTGCCTGGAGGAAAGTCCACAGTGCGATTTGTTGCGCATCGGCCGGAGCAAACGCGACGTGGCCGCCTTCGCCGGCAACGATGCGCCGGTCTCCGTTCCCGGGCAGGATCATGGCCATGCCGAGCCCGGTGCCGGCGCCGACGACGAGGCAGGGCGCCGTGGCCAGCGGTTCGCCTGGCTGCAGGGTGAATCGCTGTGCGGGGGACGAGGTAACGGCGCCCATGGCGGCGCCCGCGAAGTCGTTCACCAGACGCAGGGCCGGCAGGCCAAAACGGTGCGACAGGGCAGCGCTGTCGATGCTCCAGGGCAGGTTGGTCAGGCTCGCCGAGCGGCCGTTATCGGCAATCGGGCCGGCCAGGGCGAGGCAACCGCCGCGTATCCGCGCGTGATCGGTTTGCGTATCGGCGAGGAAGGCGGCGAGGACGGCGGCGAAATCCTGAAAGTCGGCGTTGGCGTAACGGCGATGGACAAGCAGTTCCCCGTCCTGCGCCAGACCCAGCAGCGTTTTTGTCCCGCCGATATCTGCACCAAGAATCACACCGCCACCGGCGCGGAGATGTGCGGATGCGGGTCGTAGCCTTGCAGGGTGAAATCCTCGTAGCGAAAGCCGAAGATATCCTTCACCGCCGGGTTGAGGACCATGGTCGGGCGTGGGCGTGGTTCGCGCGAGAGTTGCCGGCGGGTTTGTTCGAGATGGTTGGAATAAAGGTGGCAGTCGCCGCCGGTCCATACGAAATCGCCGGGCGCGAACCCGCAGACCTGAGCCACCATCAGCGTGAACAGCGCGTAGGAGGCGATGTTGAACGGCACGCCGAGGAAAATGTCGGCGCTGCGCTGGTAGAGCTGGCAACTGAGCCTGGGAACCTGCCCCGGGCCCGCCGCCGGGGCGACGTAGAACTGGAACAGGGCGTGGCAGGGGGGCAGCTTCATCTGCGGTATCTCGGCCGGGTTCCAGGCCGAAACGATGTGCCGGCGCGAATCCGGGTTCTTCTTGAGGCCTTCGATCAGTTGCGTGATCTGATCGATCTCGTTTCCGTCGCCGGCCGGCCAGTGCCGCCACTGGTGACCATAGACGGGCCCCAGGTCGCCCTTGGCATCGGCCCAGTCGTCCCAGATCGAGACGCCGTTTTCCTTCAGGTAGCGAATGTTGGTGTCGCCCTGGAGGAACCACAGCAATTCGTGGATGATCGAGCGCAGGTGGAGCTTCTTGGTCGTCAGCAGCGGAAATCCCTCCGCCAGATCGAAGCGCATCTGCCAGCCGAACACCGAGAGGGTACCCGTGCCGGTGCGGTCGGCTTTCTCGTGGCCGTGCTCGAGCACGTGCTGCATCAGGTCAAGGTAAGGGCGCATGGAAGGCGACGGCGGGACATATAATCGGGGACTCATTTTACTGGAATCGTCCACGATGCTCCCTCGGATTGCTGCGCACCCGGCCCGCGATTACGCGCAGATCGAAACCTCCTCCCATGGTCTGATCGTGCTGCCTGCGGGCGATGCCCTGCCGGCGGACCTGCCGCAGCGCGATCAATGGTTGGCGGTCTTGAAGCGCAAGGCGATGAAGCCGGGGGAACTGGCCAAGACGCCCCTGACGATGGACCTGCCCGACGGGCGCCGCCGCGCCCTGCTCATGGCGGATCTCAAACTGTCGCGCTTTGAGCGCCTGACGCGTCTGCGCAAGGCCGCGATGCTGCTGCTCGACGAGACACCAAAGCGGATCTCGATCTGGGTTGCCGTCGGTGAAGGCATGGACGACGTGGCGCGGGATGCGGTTTATGTGGCGCAGATCAATGGCGTGCCGCTGCCGGTACGCAAGAAGAAACCCGCCGTGGCGCTGGAGCGGATCGACCTGTTCAGTGCGCTGGCAACGCCCGATCTCGCTCAGGTGGCGGCCGTTGCGCGCGCCAACCTGCTGGCGCGGGAGCTCACCGCCCTGGCGCCCAATGAACTGACGCCGGCCAGCTACCGCAAGCGCATTCGCAATCTGGCGAAGCAAGCCGGGTTGGCCATCGAGGAATTCGATTTCAGGACCCTGAAGAAAATGGGCGCGGGGGCTTTCTGTGCCGTGGCGCAGGGCTCGCATCACGAAGATGCCGCCATCGTGCATCTGTCCTGGCAACCTAAGCTGAAAAACGAGTCATCGAAAAAGACCGTGGCCCTGGTCGGCAAGGGCATCTGTTTCGACACCGGGGGCCACAATCTCAAGCCCGCCCGCTACATGGCCGGCATGCATGAGGACATGAACGGTTCCGCGGTGGCCCTGGCGCTGACGCTGGCGGCGGCCGAGCTGCAACTGCCGGCCGCCATCGACTGCTGGCTGGCGATCGCCCACAACCACCTGTCGCCCGGCGCCTACAAGCAGAATGACATCATTACGGCGCTGGACGGCACTACCATAGAGATCGTGCACACCGATGCCGAAGGTCGCATGGTGCTGGCCGATACCCTGCTTATGGCGACCGACGAAGCCGGATACGGCAAGCGCGGGAAAGCCGGCGGCAAGGCCACGGTCAAGCCCGATCTGGTGATCGATTTCGCCACACTCACCGGCTCCATGCATGTTGCGCTGGGCGCACGCTATTCGGGCGTATTTGCCAGTGGCGAATCACTCGGTGCCATGGCCGTGGGAGCCGGCCATGCCAGCGGCGAGCGGGTCTGTGCTTTTCCCCTCGACGAGGACTATGATCCGGCGCTCGATTCCAAGGTGGCCGATGTCAAGCAATGCACTCTGGACGGCGAGGCTGACCACATTCTGGCCGCGCGCTTCCTGCAGCGTTTCACCCACCGGCGGCCCTGGCTGCATGTCGATCTGTCGGCGTCGAGTTGTGGCGGCGGCCTGGGCGCTACCGCGTCGGACCTCACCGGCTTTGGCGTAGCCTGGGGCCTGGCCCTTCTTGCCAAGTGGTTGGCGCCGGAATGACAGCGCCAGCGCGACCGGCTATGCTATTGCCAAGGCATTGACTTACGGAAAACCCCCATGCTCGGATTCTTTTCCAGCAAGACCATTCATCCTCTGGCCGATGCGCGCGAAGTCAAGCGCATTCTGGCCGATGTCGCCAACCGCGAACCCTTGAGTGCCGTGGAGGATGCCGGTGCATGGCTGGATTCGCTTGCCGCCGATGAGAGCTTCGCGGTGGCGCAACGCCTTGAACTGATATTCAGGCTCGACGAAGCCGCCGTGCCCCAGGTCCGGCGCCTCGGCCGCGATTACCCCGCGCTCGTCGGTACCAGCCGCACACAGGAAACCCGTTACTGGCAAGCTGGTCACGGCTATTGGCATCAACTCGTCTCCGCCTATCTCGACTGCCTGGCCCGCTATCGTGCGGCAGAGAAGGAAGGCGAGGCCATCCGGCCCCAGTTGCCCCTGCTTTACGGCCGCTTGATCAGTGCGCTGGCGGCCCAGCTCAAATGGGACCAGTTTCGCTATGGACCGGTCGAGCGCGAGTACTGGAAGACGCTGGGCGGCATTTACCTGGCGGCCATCGATGCCAAGGCGGCACAGAAACCCTTGCAGCTTTATGCCGGCAGTGCCGAGAGCACGATCGAGGCGGAATATCTCAAGGTGCTGGTTTTCCACGCGGCATCGATGGACAACCTGCAGCCGCTGGAGATCGAAATTACCGAGCGCTTCATCGCCTACTTCCTGCCATTTTTTACCTTGATCCGGGAACTCCGGCCGGAGAACGTATATTGGGTGGATGTCGCCAAGCCGTTGCCGCCGACGCGTCTGGCCAGGGTTCCCGAGATCACGCCGACCCTGCGTTTTTTCAATGGCACGCGCGCGGTCGACGCGGTGACAAAGACCATCGAGCAGATTCGTGGCGAAGGGCGCGTGCCACCGGGCATCAATCTCGGCGGGCAATACCAGGTCGACACGGTGATTCCGGTTCTGGAACATCTGGCAATGTGCTGGGCGCCCAAGCCGCCGATGCGCAGCGATGCCCGGCGCCGGATCAACTCGCCGCTGCGGGTGGTGAATGGGCTGGCGGGCGTGCATCACCGGCTTTCGGGGCCCAGCAACGGCACGGACGACGTCGAATCGTGGGTGATCGACGATGTCAGCCTGGGTGGCCTCTGCGCGCAAGCGACCATCGCCAATCCCGACTGGATCCGCATCGGCAGCCTGATCGGCTTGCAACCGGACGGTGGCGAGAACTGGCTGATCGGCATCGTCCGCCGCTACGTGCGCACCGGGCAGAGACAGGCCTCGGTCGGCATCCAGACCGTGTCGAAAGCGCCGCGTGCCGTGTTTGCCGATGCCGGCGGCCTGCACACCGAGGCGCTGCTGCTCGATGTTCCGGAGGTGGGCGAGTACGCCCGCATGGCGCTGCCGGCCAACGTGCTTGAGGACAACGTGGCGCTGTTGTTTACCCTCGACGGCAAGAATGCCCGACTGCACCCGCGGGAGACGCTGGTCACGGGCGCCGATTTCGTCGTTGCGAATTT
>JBIJDJ010000265.1:0-2578 GCA_044344175.1 Sulfuritalea sp. | reverse complement strand
CGCCGTCGTTGCCCGCTCGGCGGGGCGGATATCCGGCTGCCGGCAGAACCGCGAAGCGTTCCCGTGCCACCGGAAATCTGCATCCCGCTGGGGATGCCATCCGCGCTTCCGGCGCGGACATAAAAAAACGCAACCTGGATGAGGTTGCGCTTAAAACCACTCCAATGGAGGAGGGTGGAGGAGACATCAGCCGAACAACGGAATGACCTGGATTCTTTACTGCGTCAGACCGTTTAAAGTTGAACTGATCTTTCCATAGTCTTTGCTGCAATGCAAGAGTTTTTTGTGCGTTGCGCAAATAACCTTGGACAACCTTGGACCACCAAGGGCGTTCAAGCCAAATGCAATTGATTTAATTGATTATTAAAATATAGATCCAAAATTTAGGGCGATAAATTTTCCTGATTTTGTTGGCGATGAACCGCAGGAAAGCCCAAATCGGCTCGATTTGCTGCGACGCGATATCCGGTCTTCATTGCCGCCGCTAGAATGCAGGTCACGGCTTCGGGGAGTGAATGGCATGGACTGCACAGTACGCTGGCATGAGGGAATGAGCTTTGTTGCCGAGACCGGCAGCGGGCATTTGATATGCATGGACGGTGCGCCTGAAGCGGGTGGGCGGAATCTGGCACCGCGACCGATGGAACTGGTGTTGGCGGGTACCGGGGGTTGCACGGCCTTTGACATTGTCCTGATTCTGAAACGCGGCCGCCACGAAGTCAGCGGATGCGAAGTGAAGCTTCAGGCCGAGCGTGCAGAGACGGATCCGAAGGTATTCACCAGGATCAACATGCACTTTGTGGTGACGGGAAAGAATCTGAAGCCCGAGGTTGTCGAGCGCGCCGTCAAGCTATCCGCGGAAAAATACTGTTCGGCGTCGATCATGCTCGGCAAGACCGCCGAGATCAGCCATACATTCGAGGTCGCTGAAGCTTCTCAGGCGACGTAGGAAAGCCTGGTCATTACCTGCGACGAAAGCTTCATGACCAACTTGACCGGCGCAGGCAGTTCCCGCGCGCCATGGTAGCGTGCCGTTTCCGCGTGGCGCATCTCGTCGGTTTTCATTTGCTCGAGAACTTCCCATGATTTGCGATCCTGCGCCGGCAGGCTGGTTTTGTGGCTCTCGAGATGCCCCTCGACCTGGCGCTCGGTTTCGGCCAGAAAGCCCAGACTCCATGCATCGCCGCACCTCCCGGCGAACATTCCGATGGCCAGTGAACCGGCATACCACAAGGGATTGAAAAGGCTCTTGCGCCCGCCGAGTTCGGCGATGCGCCGTTCCGTCCAGTTCAGATGCTCGGTTTCCTCCCACGCCGCCTGCTCAAGTTCGCGCCTGACGACCGGATCGCGCGAGCTTAGTGCCTGGCCCTGATACAGCGCCTGGGCGCAGATTTCGCCGCAGTGGTTGACCCGCATCAACGCAGCAACGTGGCGCTTTTCGTCCTCGCTCATCTCGGCCTCGGGCAGGTCAGTGCCGGGCATCGGACGGCGGGTTGGAGCCGAAGCAAACACGGCGCGAAGCGCCTTGTCGAATTCCGGGATGAGGGCATTGATCACTGGCTTCTCCCTGTTGTCAGAATGAATTTGAACGGGGGTGCTTGCCCAAACGCAAGGCATTGCGCCCTTCGTCCGCTGTATCGATTGCGTTGCCGGCCGGGCAAAACAGGTCGCGACTCAAGGAAGCGTGGTGTCGATTCACGGGCTTGTTTTCGATCGGCCGCCACTCAGCGCGGGCGGCGCGCGACTTCACCCATGTGCCGTCGCTGCGCCCGGTGGCGTAATGCTTCCAGGTGAGATCCTTGCAGTTGATACCCTCGAAACTCACGTTGGTGGCGCCACCCGAAGTCAGGACCACCAGCACGTAGCGCACAATACCGTCGCCGCCGACACTCAGCGTACTGGCATCTATGAAGTAATTGTTGGTGGTGGCGGGACCGACGTAATACTCGCGCAGGTTCTCCTGCTTGGGGAAGGCGGGTGGCTCGACCTCCTTCTGCTCCTGCCAGGGCTCTTCATCCTCGAAGCCGGCGTTGTCTTTCGGCATCTGCGGCGACTGTGCCGCCGCGCCCGTCGCAATCGCCGCAACGATGAAAGCCACCAGGAGCTTCATTTTTCGTCCCCCGCCGAGCTTGATTCCCAGCGCGGCATGCGCTCTTCGGGATGCACGAACAGCAGACGGGCCAACTCAAGCAGGGCCGCCTCATACACGCCCCGCTTGAATTCGATCACGTTGCCCAGCGGTACCCAGTAGCTGTTCCAGCGCCAGGCATCGAATTCCGGATGTTCGCTGGCGCGCAGGCAGACGTCGGTGTCACGGCCGACCAGACGCAGCAGAAACCAGATCTGTTTCTGCCCCCGGTAGGTGCTGCGCCATTCGCGGCGAATCCAGTGCTTCGGCACCTCATAGCGCATCCAGTCGCGCGTGCGGCCGATGATCCGCACATGTTCGGGCTTGAGGCCGGTTTCCTCCTCCAGTTCGCGGAGCATCGCCTGCTCGGGCGTTTCGCCCTTCTTGATGCCCCCTTGCGGGAACTGCCAGGAATGTTCGCGGATTCGCTTGCCCCAAAACACCTCGTTG
>JBIJDJ010000246.1:0-3791 GCA_044344175.1 Sulfuritalea sp. | reverse complement strand
AGGAAACAGCAGCAGGTCCAGGAAGAGCGCGACGACGGCATGCGCGAGAAGATGGTCTCCATCAATCGCGTCACCAAAGTCGTCAAGGGCGGCCGTATTCTCGGTTTTGCTGCGCTGACCGTGGTCGGCGATGGCGATGGCGGCATCGGCATGGGCAAGGGCAAGTCGCGCGAAGTCCCCGTCGCCGTGCAGAAGGCGATGGAAGAGGCCCGCCGCAAGATGTCGAAGATCAGCCTGAAGAATGGCACCCTGCACCACACGGTCAAGGGCAAGCACGGCGCCACCACGGTGCTGATGTCTCCCGCGTCTCCGGGTACCGGGGTTATCGCCGGAGGCCCGATGCGCGCCGTGTTCGAAGTCATGGGGATTACCGACGTGGTGGCCAAGACCATCGGCTCGACCAATCCTTACAACGTGGTGCGTGCAACGCTGCATGGCTTGCTGGCCATGAGCACCCCGGCCGAGATTGCCGCCAAGCGCGGCAAGGCTCTGGCAGAAATTCTGGAGTAAACCATGGCTGACAAGACGATCAAGGTCACGCTGGTAAAGAGCGTCATCGGCACCAAACAGGATCACCGTGCAACGGTGCGTGGGCTTGGCCTGCGGAAACTCAATAGTTCGGCCGTCCTTGAGGACACGCCGGCGGTACGCGGCATGATCCGCAAGATCGCCTATCTGCTGAAGTGCGAAGGCTAAGGGGATATCGCGATGAGCATGGAACTTAACAACCTGAAGCCGGGCGCAGGCTCGAAACACGCTTCCAAGCGTGTCGGGCGGGGCATTGGCAGCGGTCTTGGCAAGACCGCCGGTCGTGGACACAAAGGTCAGAAGTCGCGCGCCGGCGGATTCCACAAGGTCGGCTTCGAGGGCGGCCAGATGCCGCTACAGCGTCGTTTGCCGAAGCGGGGGTTTGTATCCTTGACCGCCAGCCGCAATGTCGAAGTGCGTTTGTCCGAACTGGACAAACTTCCGGTCGAAGAAGTCGATCTGCTCGTCCTGAAGCAGGCCGGCGTGATTGCGGGAGACGCCTTGTCTGCCAAGGTGATCCTGTCGGGCAAACTGAATCGCAAGATCGCCCTCAAGGGCGTTGGCGCGACCAAGGGCGCCCGCGCCGCGATCGAAGCGGCGGGCGGCTCAGTAGCAGACATCGCCGCAGCCTGATAGCGGACGAGGACGGGCCACGTGGCAACCCAGGCAGCAACTTTAGGCAAGACCGGAAAGTTTGGCGATCTCTGGCGCCGGCTCTGGTTCCTGCTGGGTGCGCTGGTGGTGTACCGGATTGGGGCGCACATCCCCGTGCCCGGAATCGACCCGGCGAAGCTGGCGGAGTTGTTCCAGGGACAGCAGGGCGGGATTCTCGGCGTCTTCAACCTGTTTTCGGGCGGCGCGCTGTCGCGCTTTACGCTATTTGCACTTGGGATCATGCCCTACATTTCTTCTTCGATCATCATGCAACTCATGACGGTCGCCGTGCCTTCGCTTGAGGCGCTGAAAAAAGAGGGGGAGGCCGGACGGCGCAAGATCACCCAGTACACGCGCTACGGCACCGTGGGCCTGGCCCTGTTCCAGGGGCTGGGGATGGCCATCGCACTTGAATCGCAGGCCGGGTTGGTGCTTGACCCGGGCCTCATGTTCCGTTTCGTTACCGTGCTTACCCTGCTCACCGGCACGATGTTCTTGATGTGGCTGGGCGAGCAGATCACCGAGCGCGGTCTGGGCAACGGCATTTCGATCATCATTTTCGCCGGCATCGTTGCGGGTTTGCCGAACGCGCTGGGCGGCCTCTTCGAACTGGTTCGTACCGGTGCGATGCACGCCTTGTCGGCACTGTTCATCTGTGGTGTGGCGATTCTGGTCACGGGCTTCGTGGTGTTTGTGGAAAAGGGCCAGCGCAAGATTCTGGTAAACTACGCCAAGCGCCAGGTTGGCAACAAAGTCTACGGCGGCCAGAGCTCGCATCTGCCATTGAAGCTGAATATGTCAGGCGTAATTCCGCCGATCTTTGCATCGTCAATCATACTGTTTCCAGCGACTGCGGCCGGGTGGTTTGGCGCGGGCGAAGGGATGACCTGGCTGAAGGACATTGCGGCGACGATCTCCCCGGGGCAGCCGATTTACGTGATGCTGTATGCCACCGCCATCGTATTTTTCTGTTTCTTTTACACCGCGCTGGTTTTCAATTCCAAGGAAACTGCGGACAACCTCAAGAAGAGCGGAGCGTTTGTTCCCGGCATTCGTCCCGGCGATCAGACCGCCCGCTACATCGACAAGATCCTGACCCGCCTGACGCTGGCTGGTGCTATCTACATCACGGCAGTCTGCCTGCTGCCGGAGTTCCTGATTCTGAAATGGAACGTACCGTTTTATTTCGGTGGTACCAGCCTGTTGATTATCGTCGTGGTGACGATGGATTTCATGTCGCAGGTGCAGGCCTACGTCATGTCGCACCAGTATGAAAGTCTTCTGAAAAAGGCAAATTTCAAAGGAGCCGGATTCCCGGCCCGCTGATTCATGTCGAAGGAAGATGTTATCGAAATGCAGGGAGAGGTCGTCGAGAATCTCCCGAATGCCACGTTCCGGATCAAACTAGAAAACGGGCATGTGGTTCTTGGCCATATCTCCGGGAAAATGCGCATGCACTACATTCGCATTCTTCCGGGCGACAAGGTCACCGTGCAGCTCACGCCTTATGACCTTTCCAAAGGCCGTATCGTGTTCCGCGCCAAGTAGTCTGGCAATATTTCCGGAGAACTCCAATGAAAGTTCTGGCTTCGGTCAAACGTATCTGTCGCAATTGCAAAGTCATCCGGCGCAAGGGTGTGGTGAGGGTCATCTGTACCGATCCGCGTCACAAGCAGCGTCAAGGTTGATAGAGCGCCTCAGATCAGATATAATCTACGGTTCGCGTTTTTCAGCTAGCCCACCACACCGCATTCACTAACGGCGACGAACAGGTAAGCACATGGCTCGTATAGCAGGCGTCAACATTCCGAATCACCAGCACGCTGAGATCGCCTTGACCGCGATCTACGGTATTGGCCGCACCCGCGCAAAGAAAATCTGCGACGCGGTCGGCGTCAAGCGTTCGGCAAAGATCAAGGAACTCACGGACAGCGAACTGGATCGCTTGCGTGAAGAAGTCGGCAAGTTCGCCGTCGAAGGCGATTTGCGCCGCGAAACGACGATGAACATCAAGCGCCTGATGGACCTTGGCTGCTATCGCGGCGTGCGTCACCGTCGTGGTTTGCCGGTACGCGGTCAGCGCACCCGCACCAACGCGCGAACCCGCAAAGGACCGCGCAAGGCGATTTCGATGGGCAAGAAGTAAACCAGGAACCAATACATGGCTAAGACCGCAACCAAAGTCCGCAAGAAGATCAAGAAGAACGTCGCCGAAGGCATCGCGCACGTTCACGCTTCCTTCAACAACACCATCATTACCATCACCGACCGTCAGGGCAATGCCTTGTCGTGGGCCACTTCCGGCGGCGCCGGCTTCAAGGGGTCGCGCAAGTCGACTCCCTTCGCCGCCCAGATTGCTGCAGAAGCCGCCGGCAAGGCTGCCCAGGAGTGTGGTGTAAAGAATCTCGAAGTTCGCATCAAGGGCCCAGGCCCCGGGCGCGAATCGGCAGTGAGGGCGCTCAATGCCCTTGGCATGAAGATTACCAGCATCACCGACATTACCCCGATTCCCCACAACGGATGCCGGCCGCCCAAGCGCCGCCGCATCTAAGGCAATAAGGATACGACACCATGGCCCGCAACCTAGATGCCAAGTGCCGCCAGTGCCG
>JBIJDJ010000245.1:0-3807 GCA_044344175.1 Sulfuritalea sp. | reverse complement strand
GCCGTATCTTCAATGCCAACCAGCAAATAGATAATCCACGGCTCCCATGCTTGGCTGCGCGTGACATCCAGCAGCAGGCGGTAGTACTCGGACTTGTTCTTGATGATGTAGCGGCTTAGATAAAGAATCGGCAGCGTCAGCATGTCTTCCTGAATCAAGAACAGGCTGTTCAGAATGCGCCCGGTGCGACCGTTGCCGTCGGTGAAGGGGTGGATCGCCTCAAACTGGTAGTGCCCGACCGCCATGCGGATCAAGGGATCGATATCCCGCTCCTCATGAAGATAGCGTTCCCAATTCGCGAGTTTTGTCCGCAGCAAATCTTCACCGACAGGCGGCGTGTAGATCACTTCTCCGCTTGCTTGATTGGCGAGTGCCGTACCCGGTACGCGCCTGACCTGCATCTCGATGCCCTTGATGCGCGAGCAAACCTGTTCCGCCGTGCGGATGTTCAAGGGTGTTTGTTTGAGTGCCCGGTACCCTTCCAGTAGTGCGCTGCTGTGGCGCAGTGCCTCGCGGGTGGCGGGATCGGCTTGCGCTCCGGCGCTCTGGTACTGAAAAAGCCGGTCTGTCGTGGTGACGATGTTTTCGATTTCCGAGCTGGCTTGTGCTTCCAGAAGCGGCAGCGCATTGATCAAGACCCCCTGATTGGGAATCAGCTCCGCTGCTTGCTTCAGTTCCGCCAAGGCGGCGCGCGCGGCAATGCACTGCTTGAGCACCGGGCGTGTCTCCACCTCTGCGGCAGGCGGCAAGGGTGGCAAGTCGTTGTAGGGCTGGTCTGCGCGCCAATCGGTCATGGTTTAGTTTTTCAAATATTGCGACACGTTTCCAGTGTATGTCGCTAGCGGCAACAGGTCAATCAAATATGTTGCGATTTTTGAAGAATCGCAACATATTTGATCAATCGCTTGCCACCACCTGCGCCCATCCGCCCCGTGAGCTAAATCCGGTCTTTTCCATCCCCGCGCTTAGATTTGCTTAGATTCGCGCGCGAATTTGCGCCCACACTTGGGCAATCGAATCGATTGCCTTGCCACCGCTGGTCTGCACCCCCATGAAAAACCCTCTCATTGCCCCCCTCTTGCTGGTGCTGGCCGTGCCTGTTACATCCGTCAGCCTGGCCCAAACGCCACTTGACGCCGGTGCCCTGCAACAGCAGATCGAACGCGAACGGAGCCAACAACTGCCCCGGCGCATCGCCCCCGACAAACCGGCCACCCCTGCCGCCCTGCCGCCCGTGGCGGGTATCGTCGTCACCGTCAAACAGTTCCGCTTCGCCGGCAACACCCTGCTTACCTCCGAGCAACTCGCGCCCGCCGTCGCCCCCTTCCTCGAGCGACCGCTGGACTACAACCAGTTGCAGGCTGCGGCCGCGGCCGTCGCCGAAACCTACCGTTCCGCCGGCTGGGTGGTGCGTGCCTATCTCCCGCAGCAGGACATCAAGGACGGCATCGTCACCCTCCAGATCGTCGAAGCCGTGTTCGGCGGCGTCAAGCTCGAAGGCCGTGCCACCCGAGTCGCCGGCGAACAACTGCTGCGCAACGTCAGTGCCCAACAAGCCGGGGGCGCCCCGCTCAACGCCGACGCCCTCGACCGCGCCGTTCTGCTCGCCGACGACCTGCCCGGCGTCACCGTGGCCGGTAGCCTCGCCGCCGGCGCCGCCGAGGGTCAAACCGACCTGATCCTCAAGATCGCCGACGAACCGCCCCTGGCAGGCGAAGCCGGTTTCGACACCACCGGCTCGCGCTCCACCGGCAGCGAGCGTTTCACCGCCAACCTCAACGTCAACAGCCCCTTCGGCCTGGGCGACCTGCTCAGCAGCAACCTGATCCACACCCGGGGCAGCGACTATCTGCGCCTGGCCTATACCATTCCCGTCGGCGGTGACGGCTGGCGCGTCGGCATCAACGCCTCCGACCTGCGCTACCAGCTCATCGTCGCCCCGTACAACGCCGCCACCGACAAGGGCAGCTCCAGCACCCTCGGGCTCGAGGCCTCCTACCCGCTGATCCGCTCGCGGCTGGCGAACCTCTATCTCAACCTGGCCTACGACCACAAGGCCTTCGACAACCAGTTCGGCGGTGCCACCACCACCCGCTACACGGTCGATGACAGCAGCGTCACCCTCAACGGCAACCTGTTCGACAACTGGGGCGGCGGCGGCGCCAACAGCGCCAGCCTCGGGCTCATCACGGGCCGGCTCACCAACGACATCGGCAGCAGCGATCAGCACTTCAGCAAATGGCGCTACAGCCTCTCGCGCCAGCAGGTGCTCACCGACAGCCTCTCGCTGTTCGCCCAGTTCTCGGGGCAGGAGGCCGGTAAGACCATCGACTCCTCGGAGAAGTTCTACCTCGGCGGCTCGGGTGGCGTGCGCGCCTACCCGTCCAGCGAAGGCGGCGGTGCCGTCGGTACCCTGGGCAACCTCGAACTGCGCTGGAAGCTGCCCGCGGGCTTCATCCTCACCGGCTTCTACGATGCCGGCCACATCCGCAACCCCGACGGCAGCCCGAGCTACGGGCTCAAGGGCGCCGGTGCCGCACTGGCCTGGCAGGGCGCCTCCGGCCTCACCCTCAAGGCCGTCTGGGCGCGCCGCCTGGGCAGTAATCCCAATCCCACCGCCAGCGGCAACGATCAGGACGGCAGCCTCGACAAGAACCGGCTCTGGCTGAGTGCCGGTTTCCCGTTCTGACCATGGCGGGAAGAAACGAAATGTTATCGGGTAAGGCTAGGCCGGCAACGCATGCTCAACCTGAAGCGGGAACGCACCGTTGGCCTTGGCCTCCAGCAACACGACTTCGACCGTCGTGCCGTCTTCGGCGTAACTGATATGCGTGCTCCAGTCCTGCGAAACCTCACGGCTGATCGGTTTGTCAGAGAGGCGGATAACAAGAATGTCGTCTTCGTCGAAATAGGTCGTACGCATGTCGTCTCCTCAAAGTACAGAAAAGTGGTGCATGACGGTCTTCACGATGAGCGCATCCTCCAGCACCACCACAGCACAGAGCAAATTGTCGTGCCGTGCCGGAAATTCTTTGAACGCCCAGAGGTGTGTCGCATCCCGGTAGCGGGTTTCTCCGCTGTCGATTACCTCAAGCAGCATTCGTCAGAAATCGAGCGCTCGATCATGCGTTCCCGTGCATGACGCGTGATAAGGATCGGGCGAGCAAATCGAACACTGAACATGCCGTCCATTGTAGGACAGCCACATCCGCTAAAGCAATGCAAGCCGAGAGAGCAAGCCCATGAACAAGACCTACCGCCTGATCTGGAACGACTTCACCAACACCTGGGTGGCGGTATCCGAAATCGCCAGGGCCCGCGGCAAGCGCGCCTCGGGTGCCGTGCTGCTCGCCGCAGCCGGCTTTATCGCCGTGCCGCCGGCGCCGACTTTTGCGGCGCCGCCCAATCCGCCCGTCGCCATCGACTGGCAAACCTTCAACATCGGCAGTGCGGCCCGGGTCAATTTCATCCAGCCTTTGAGCAGTGCGGCGATACTCAACCAGCGTGAGCCCTCGGCAGGCACTCGCGGCACGGCCACGTTATGAGTCACGATCACTTGGGCCTCCGCCGCGACGACCAGTTCAACAACGTGGTTGGCCCCTTCACAAGCACTGCCGTCCGCCGGTCCCTGGTCAAGCGTCGTTTCACGTGCGCATGTGTGGGCATGGTGGCTTATGCCGGATTCCCCCGCGCTTTGTTCAACAACTCCAGCGCGCGCGCTTCGTTGCCTTCGCCGCGAGCCGCACGCACCCGAAAACGTGTTTCCGCGTCGAACTCGGCCAGCATCAGTGTCGTCATTTCGTCAAT
>JBIJDJ010000076.1:0-13126 GCA_044344175.1 Sulfuritalea sp. | reverse complement strand
TGATTGAGAATCTGCCTTGCTTTGTAGCCGAATTCAGTATCTTCGTTCATAGCTTTATGCCCTTTGCCCCAAGTGCTGCAGCCAGAGTATGCGTGGCGCGCGAACAATGTGTCTTCACGCTTCCTTCGGAGCAACCCATCGCCGCCGCCGTTTCGGCAATATCCATCTCCTCCCAGTAACGCATCAGGAAGGCTTCACGTTGACGTGGCGGCAGCTTCTCTATCTCTTTTTCAATGACGCCAATGAGTTGCGAACGTTCCAATCGCCGGTGCGGTGTCTCCAGACCCTCTGACTCGTGTTCTGCCGCAATAGTTTCAAGCGGATCATTTTCCTCGTCATCGTTGGGAGAAAGGGACGAAAGCAGGGTTGTCCACAGGGATCGTACCTTGGATCGTCGATAGCTGTCGCGAATGGCATTTTGCAGGATACGCTGAAACAGCATGGGCCATTCGGAGACCGGACGGTCACCGTATTTTTCCGCGAGACGCATCATGGCATCCTGAACAATGTCCAGTGCGGTTTCTTCGTTCCGAATGGCAAACATGGCCTGTTTGAAGGCCCGGCGTTCCACGCTGGCAAGGAAATTGGAAAGTTCGAGTCGAGTACTCAGGGAATGCTCCTGCCGGTTTTCAGCAGCTTCTCATAATGAAAAACAGACTATAAATCTTGACCATTCGCGGACGAGTCAGTAAGGTTATACGTTTCACTCGAAAAGTGTAACAGGTGTAATCAATGCAGCTAACTGGCGCAGAAATCGTAATCAGGTGCTTGCACGAGGAAAAGGTCGAGTATGTGTTCGGCTACCCCGGCGGCTCGGTTCTTTATATTTATGACGAACTTTTCAAGCAGGACAAGTTCAAGCATGTTCTGGTTCGTCATGAGCAGGCCGCTGTGCATGCAGCGGATGCCTATTCACGGTCTTCCAACAAGATCGGTGTCTGCCTTGTGACTTCGGGGCCGGGCGTGACCAATGCGGTCACGGGCATCGCCACGGCACACATGGATTCCGTTCCGCTGGTTATCATTAGCGGACAGGTGCCGACCGGCTATATCGGACAGGATGCCTTTCAGGAGTGCGACACGGTGGGCATTACGCGACCCTGTGTGAAGCATAATTTCCTGGTCAAGGATGTCAGGGATCTGGCGATAACCCTGAAGAAGGCTTTCTACATAGCCAAAACAGGTCGTCCCGGCCCCGTTCTGGTCGATATCCCGAAAGACATCACCAACCAGAAGTGCGAATTCGAATACCCCAAGACGGTTGCCATGCGGTCCTACAACCCGGTGATCAAGGCACACAGCGGACAAATCAAGAAGGCAGTGCAGATGCTGCTGGAGGCCAAGCGGCCGATGATCTACGCTGGCGGCGGGGTGATTCTTTCCGATGCCTCCGAAAAACTGGTCAAACTTGCGCGCAAGCTCGGATATCCGGTAACCAACACCCTGATGGGTCTGGGGGGGTATCCGGCGACCGACAAGCAATGGCTGGGCATGCTCGGCATGCATGGCACCTATGAGGCCAATATGGCCATGCAGAATTGCGATGTACTGATTGCCGTCGGCGCGCGCTTCGATGACCGCGTGATCGGCAATCCGGCGAATTTCGCCGAGATCCCGCGCAAGATCATTCACATCGACATCGATCCGTCCTCGATTGCAAAGCGGGTCAAGGTCGATGTGCCTATCGTCGGCAATCTGCCCGATGTGCTGGACGAACTGCAGAAGCTTATCGAAGCATCGGCGGGCGTGCCTGAGGCGAAAGCCCTGGCCGCGTGGTGGAAGCAGATCGACGAATGGCGCGGCAAGAAGTCGCTCAAGTACAAGCAGGGCAAGGAAATCATCATGCCCCAGTATGTCGTCGAGAAACTCTACGAGGTGACCGGTGGCGATGCCTTCATAACCTCGGACGTAGGTCAGCACCAGATGTGGGCGGCGCAATACTACAAGTTCGACAAGCCCCGGCGCTGGATCAACTCGGGCGGTCTGGGCACCATGGGTGTCGGCCTGCCGTATGCGATGGGCGTGCGTTTTGCCAATCCGAAAGCGACGGTGGCCTGCGTCACTGGCGAGGGATCAATTCAGATGAATATCCAGGAGTTGTCGACCGCCAAGCAATTCCGTCTGCCGATCAAGATCATCAATCTCAACAATCGCTATCTGGGCATGGTGAGGCAGTGGCAGCAGATGTTTCATGGCAATCGCTACGCCGAGTCTTATGTAGATGCCTTGCCCGATTTCGTCAAGCTGGCAGAGTCGTACGGACATGTGGGCATGAAAATCGAGCGTCCGGCGGACGTCGAGCCGGCCTTGCGCGAAGCCTTCACCAAACACAAAAATGACCTTGTCTTCATGGATTTCCTCACTGATCAGACGGCCAACGTGTATCCGATGGTTGCAGCCGGCAAGGGCTTGTCGGAAATGATTCTGGCCGAGGAACTGTAAGCATGCGACACATTATTTCCATTCTGATCGAAAATGAAGCCGGTGCTCTGTCCCGCGTTTCGGGCCTGTTCTCTGCACGTGCCTTCAACATCGAGTCGCTGACGGTGGCGCCGACAGAAGATGCTTCGCTGTCACGCATGACCATCGTCAGCACGGGCTCGGACGAGGTCATCGAGCAGATCACCAAGCAGCTCAACAAGCTGATCGATGTCGTCAAGGTGGTGGATCTGTCGGAAGCCGCGCATATCGAGCGCGAACTGATGCTGGTAAAGGTGCGTGCCGCCGGCAAGGATCGCGAAGAGATGAAGCGTATTGCCGATATCTTCCGTGGCCGCATCATCGATGTCACCGACTCGACCTACGTCATCGAACTGACAGGCAACGGGTCCAAGCTGGATGCTTTTCTCGAAGCCATCGATCGCTCTCTGATCCTCGAAACCGTGCGCACGGGTGTGTCCGGCATCGGGCGTGGCGACCGAATTCTCAAAGTCTGAACTCTGAAACCAAGGAAAATCAATGAAAGTTTATTACGACAAGGATGCCGATCTCTCCCTCATCAAGGGCAAGAAGGTCACTATCGTCGGCTATGGATCGCAAGGCCATGCGCATGCACAGAACCTCAAGGATTCCGGCGTCAAGGTGACGGTGGGTCTGCGCAAGGGCGGCGCATCCTGGGACAAGGCGAAGAAGGCCGGCCTCAAGGTGGAAGAAGTCGCCAAGGCGGTCAAGGATGCTGATGTCGTGATGATGCTGTTGCCCGATGAAACCATTCCTGCGGTTTATCACAGCGATGTCGAAGCCAACATGAAGAAGGGCGCCGCGCTGGCCTTCGCGCATGGCTTCAATGTTCATTACAACCAGGTGATTCCGCGCGCCGACGTGGATGTGATCATGATCGCGCCGAAGGGTCCCGGCCATACCGTGCGTTCCGAATATCTGCGCGGTGGCGGTGTGCCCTCATTGATCGCTATTCATCAGGACAAGTCGGGCAAGGCCAAGGATATTGCATTGTCTTACGCTGCGGCCAATGGCGGGACCAAGGGCGGCGTGATCGAGACCAACTTCCGCGAGGAGACCGAGACTGACCTATTCGGCGAGCAGGCGGTGCTTTGTGGCGGCCTGGTGGAACTGATCAAGGCCGGCTATGAAACCCTTACCGATGCCGGCTATGCGCCGGAGATGGCGTATTTCGAGTGCCTGCACGAGGTCAAGCTGATCGTCGATCTTATTTTCGAAGGCGGCATTGCCAACATGAACTACTCGATCTCGAACAATGCCGAGTACGGCGAGTATGTCACCGGCCCGAAGGTCATCGGTGCTGAAGCTCGCGCCGCAATGAAAGATGCCCTGAAGGCGATTCAGGAAGGCGAATACGCCAAGAAGTTCATCCTCGAAGGTCGCACCAACTATCCGGTGATGACGGCCCGTCGTCGCTTGACCGCTGCCCATCCGATAGAAACCGTTGGCGAGCAATTGCGGGCAATGATGCCGTGGATCAAGAAGAACAGGCTGGTTGATCAAACCAAGAACTGATTTTCTCGCAGGTATTGAAAAGGGCACGGCAGAGCTGTGCCCTTTTCACATTCGATTCATGTTGTCGGCGGCGTACTGTCGCGGCATCGATGTTCAGGGTTATGCGGACACATGCCGCACAACTTGTTTGAGCCGTTAGAATAGGCCTCGTTCCTTACTGCCCTCTCACCATGCCGGAAATTCCACCTCGCAAGGCGTTGATGAATTCCGAACTGCGTCGGCGCGGCATTTATCTGCTGCCCAATCTGCTGACGACGGCAGGTTTGTTCGCCGGTTTTTACGCCATAGTTCAGGCCATGACCGGGCGCTTCGAGCATGCGGCCGTGGCGATTTTCATTGCCATGGTGTTCGACGGGCTCGATGGCCGTGTCGCGCGCATGACCCGAACCCAGAGTGCGTTCGGCGCGGAGTACGACTCGCTGTCCGACATGGTGTCCTTCGGCGCTGCGCCGGCCTTGATTGTGTTCGAGTGGGCGATGAAGGGCATGGGCAAGTGGGGCTGGATAGCGGCCTTTGTATACTGTGCCGGTGCGGCATTGCGCCTGGCCCGCTTCAATACCAGCATTGGAACAGTGGATAAACGTTATTTCCAGGGGCTGCCGAGTCCGGCTGCGGCCGCGCTGGTCGCCGGCTTTGTCTGGATCATCAATGACCGAGACATTCCAGGAGAAGAAGTGCGCTGGTATGCCTTCGCACTGACTCTATTCGCTGGCGTCACGATGGTCAGTACGCTGCGCTACTGGAGCGGCAAGGACATCAATATGCGCCGCAGCGTGCCGTTCATGGTTCTTCCTGCCATCGTCCTCGGCTATGTGCTGGTGTCGTCGTATCCTCCCGGGGTTTTGTTTGCCTTGTTTCTCGCCTATGCCCTGTCGGGCTATGTGATGGCGGCATGGACCTGGCGCAGGAAGAAAAAGCGCAATTTCAGTGAAGGCTAACGCCGGATTCATCGGCGTTATGCGCAGCGGCCGTAGCTAAAACTCTCGGCTTCAGCGAAGGCTGAGGCTGGAAACATCTGCGTAAAGCGGAAGTGGCGCCAGCTGAAATTTGTTGCGCGCCGGAAATAAAGTCTTTATAGTCTTTGCCATGATTGCGACACTTGCCTTTTCCACGTTATTTCTTGCCCTCACAGGCGCGCTCATCGCGCGCCTGCCGCTGCGCGCGAAGCTGCTTCCGCTGCTGCGCCGCGCGCGCTAAAACACCTCCCCCACAATTCGGTTGTTCATAGTGCCCGCCCCGTGAGGAGCGGTATTGCCCATTTTTTGTTTTTTGCTATCGCCGTTGCGTTTGAGACCGACATACCCGGCTTTGGCGTTCACTGAAACTTCGTTTTCCCAGGAGATAAACATGTCCAAGGAACACTTGATCATTTTCGATACCACCTTGCGCGACGGCGAGCAAAGTCCCGGCGCCTCCATGACCAAGGAGGAAAAGCTGCGGATTGCCCGTCAGCTTGAGCGCATGCGCGTGGATGTCATTGAGGCAGGCTTCCCGGCTGCATCGAACGGCGATTTCGAGGCGGTGAAGGCTATTGCCGAGGTAATCAAGGAGTCCACCGTCTGCGGCCTGGCCCGCGCCAACGAGGCGGATGTACGGCGTGCCGGCGAGGCGATCAAGCCGGCCAGGTCCGGTCGCATCCATACCTTCATTGCCACCAGCCCGATCCACATGGAAAAAAAGCTGCGCATGGCGCCGGATCAGGTGGTCGAGGCGGCGGTAGCCGCCGTCAAGCTGGCGCGCCAGTACACTGACGATGTCGAATTTTCCGCCGAGGATGCTGTCCGTTCGGACTTCGATTTTCTTTGTCGCGTCTTCGATGCCGTCATCAAGGCGGGAGCCACCACCATCAATGTTCCCGATACCGTTGGCTACAGCATTCCCGAAGTCTGGGGCGAGCGCATGCGCCGATTGATCGAGGGCGTTTCCGGAGCCGATAAGGTGATCTGGTCGACGCATTGCCACAACGACCTTGGGCTTGCCGTCGGCAATTCGCTATCCGCCGTGCTGGCGGGGGCACGCCAGGTTGAGTGCACCGTCAACGGCCTGGGCGAGCGCGCCGGAAATGCCTCTCTGGAAGAGGTGGTGATGGCTGTGCGCACGCGTGGCGATCTGTTTTCCTGTGACACGCGTATCGATACCACGCAGATCGTGCCGGCTTCGAAGTTGGTCTCGCAAATCACCGGCTACGCCGTCCAGCCGAACAAGGCGGTGGTCGGCGCCAACGCGTTTGCTCATGAGTCAGGCATTCATCAGGACGGCGTGTTGAAGCACCGCGAGACCTACGAGATCATGCGTGCCGAAGACGTGGGCTGGGCCACCAACCGGCTGACTCTGGGCAAGCTTTCGGGCCGCAGCGCGTTCAGGCAGCGGCTGACGGAACTGGGCATTGAATTGGCTAGCGAGGAAGCCCTCAATGCGGCGTTTGGCCGCTTCAAGGAACTTGCCGACAAGAAGCGGGAAATTTTCGACGAGGACATTTCTGCTCTGGTTGGGGACGAAACCGTGACGCCTGAAAGCGAACACTACCGGCTTGTGTCATGGATGTTCCACTCGGAAACCGGCGAGACGCCGCAGGCCCGGTTGACGCTTTCCGCAGGAGGCGCCGAACAGCATGCCGAATCGAGCGGCAGCGGCCCGGTTGATGCAACCTTCAAGGCGATTGAAAGCGTCGCCGCGAGCGGTTCCGAACTACTGCTTTACTCGGTGAATGCCATCACCACCGGTACCGATGCGCAGGGCGAGGTGACGGTGCGCTTGTCGAAAGACGGTCGGATCGTGAACGGTCAGGGTGCCGATACGGATATCGTGGTCGCGTCTGCCAAGGCCTATCTCAACGCACTCAATAAACTGTGCTCCGGGCAGGAGAAGCTCAATCCGCAGATTTGACGGTTCTGGACGGAGCGGTTACACGGGCGTAGCCGAGGCAACCGGCGAACAGTAGCGTCGCCAGGACTGTCTCGGCCATTGCCAGCGCCTGGCTCGCGCCCTGATCGGAGACCGCTCGCACCAGACCTTCGGCGGCATAGACCAGAGAAAGCATGGACATCCATTGATGGGTGTAGCGTTTGCCGCGCAAGATGCCGAACAGGGGCAATAGCAGCGGCAGGGCTTTCAGCGCCAGCATCGAACCCCCGGGGCGCAGGGGTGCCAGCCAGAGTTCCCAGGCAAGGCAGAGAAACAGCAAGCCGACCAGGCTGGTCGACGCCAGCCGGTTGAACCAGAGATTCATGGTGCGAGTTTTTTTGCGGTCTCGGCCAGGCGGCGTCCGAGAGCGACGGCGAGCAGTTTTTCATGTTCGCTGGCGGTCGCACTGCCATGGCTGCCGCTGACATGGCTCGCGCCGTAAGGTGTGCCACCTTCGCGCGTCGCAGACAGCGCTCCTTCGGTGTAGGGAATACCGAGAACGATCATGCCGTGATGCAGGAGCGGCAGCATCATCGACAGCAGGGTGGATTCCTGGCCGCCGTGCATCGAGGCTGTAGACGTAAATACGGCTGCCGGTTTGCCCGCCAGGGCGCCTTTGAGCCACAGGCCGCTGGTGGAGTCGAGGAAATACTTCAGCGGTGCGGCCATGTTGCCAAAGCGGGTCGGGCTGCCCATGGCTAGACCGATGCATTCTTCGAGATCGCTTGCTTCGACATAGGGGGCGCCTGCATCCGGAATCGCGGCTTCGGTGGCTTCGCAGACCGCCGAAATTCTGGGCACGGTGCGTAGCCGGGCGGCGACGCCGGGTGTCTGTTCGACGCCGTGGGCGATGTGGCGCGCCAGTTCGCGAACCGAGCCATGATGGCTGTAGTAAAGAACCAGAACTTCCCGCGTGTCGCTTGCCGTCTTCATTGTCCAGCCTCCGTTAGAATCCGATTATATGTGGCTCCTGGCACCCTTCCGGTTGATCCTGCGCACCGCGCGCCGTTTCCATGACGAACATTGCGTACAAACGGCAGCGGCACTTTCCTTTGCCACCTTGATTGGTCTG
Organism: Sulfuritalea sp.; assembly: GCA_044344175.1. Lineage (GTDB taxonomy): Bacteria > Pseudomonadota > Gammaproteobacteria > Burkholderiales > Rhodocyclaceae > Sulfuritalea. The sequence continues at coordinate 5,175 of JBIJDJ010000076.1, read as the reverse complement.
GTGCCAATGATTGCGGCTGCGTTTGCCCTGATTTCCTTTTTGCCCGTTGGCGTCGGCCTTGGTGCGGCCTTGCAGAAATTTCTCCTGGCCAATCTGCTACCTGACAAGGCCGGCATCATCATCGCAAAATATGTCGGCCAGTTTGCGTCACGTGCCGGACAGGTGACCGTTGCCGGGATTGCCGTACTGGGAGTGACGGCCCTGATGCAGATGCTCACCATCGAGCGGGCCTTCAACCAGATATGGCGCGTCAAGTCCAGCCGCCCGCTGTTGCGGCGCCTCGCCATGCATGGTCTTGCGCTGTTGCTCGGGCCGTTGGCATTTGGTGCCAGTCTCGCGGCGATCTCGTTCGTCACCAGCATCTCGCTTGGTCTTGTCGACGAACCCGTCTGGGTGGACAAATTCGTGCTGCGGGGTCTGTTGCCTTTTGTCTTCATGACCGCACTGTTCGGACTGTTGTATTGGGCGGTGCCCAACAAGCCGGTAAAGGCCTGGCATGCGGCCTTTGGCGGGGCCATGGCGGCGCTGGGCTTTGCCGGCCTGCAGGAGCTATTCACGCTCTATATCGCTGCGGGATTTACCGTGAACGCCTTGGTCTATGGCGCCTTTTCCGCGATCCCTGTATTTCTGGGCTGGCTTTACCTATCCTGGAGCGTGATTCTCATCGGCGCGCTGATCGTCGCCGAATTGCCGCTATCCGCACGCGCCTAACCCGCGGTCGGGTTGCGAATAAACTCGAAAACCTCGATGCTCGAGGTCTCGATGAGACTCCGGTGCGGCATGCACTCGGCAATTTGCAAATGGTCGCCGTGCTCTTGCAGCAATGTGAACGGACGGACGTTGTGATCGCCGCGCACGGTCAGAATCGCTTCACTGCGATTGAGATCCGGCAAGGCTGGAAGCAGCAGTGCCGGGATCGGTGGTTCGGGATTGCGGCTGCTCAATGTTTGTATCCGCACCGGCTTTGCGGATGGCGAGAGGACTTCCAGACCCATCTCGACGTGGCTGCTGCTCTTGCTGCGAGCCCAGCGCACGAGGCAAATCTGCCAGCCGGTGCCGTCGCCGGTACGCAAACCCACGGCACAGCCGGCCACGATACCGGTGACCTCGCCGACGACATGCACGATCGCGTAGCCTGAAGGGCCTTCGTTGAGAAGTGTCCAGTCACTGTAGGTCAGTTCGCAGGTATCGGATTTCGGCTCCTTTTGCGAATCGCTTACCAGCACCGCCCACAGACTGCTTAATTGCGTACAGACGTCCACGTTCAGCGATTGCGTGCGGCGACTGAAATTGCGCCGCCGTGGCGCGGCCCAGCAGCGGCGCGCCCTTTCGAGCGCGTTGCGGTAGTCGGCCCCGGCTGCCTGAAGCGGCAAACCGAGCAACGACGGCGGCACGCCGTCATTCAACTGATCCAGATGCCGCGCAGCCAGGTCAGCAAGTTCGCCGAACCGGAAGTAGAGGCACGGTCCACCTTCGGGCATCAGGCGCAGCAGGGCTACCGGTGGCTGATCAAGGCTGGCGTCGAGCCAGAACCAGTCTCCGGATCCTTCCGGACGAATCATGTCAATCCGGGTGACCGCAGCGTGAGTCTCGAGATAATCGGCAAGGAAAGCAATTTCACGCGGCGTGAGCCCCTCGGGCTGAGCTGCGGTGAGCGCCAGCAGGGCCTTGAAACGGACATCGATCGCGCTCATCTCGGCCGGCAGGGTGGCCGTCGGGTCGACCGACTCGTGGGCGCAATGATAGAGCGCCTGCGCATTGCGCCAAAAGTTCATCGGCGTGGGAATCGAAATCAGCAAGGTGGCGATGAACTGCCGCGACAGGTTGGTGATTCCCTGCAGGCAAATTTGCGGTCTGCTGCGATGGACCCGGGCAAGTTCCTGCGGATCGGCGTCCCCGGCGACCTTCAGCCAGGCTTCACTCAATTCTGCGCGCAGGCCAATCAAGCCTTGGGTGACCGTGCCAAGGTAGATTGGCAAGGGCAGCTTGACGTCGAGCAACATGGGAGAAAGCGCGTCGTCAATTCTATCGGCGCGCTGCTGCAGCAGTTCGTCGATCTTGAGGCGGTGCAATACCGGAAGTCCCAGCGCGGCAATTGCGGCAAGGTGATTGCGCAGGGGCACCAGATCGAGCAGCGGATCGTCCTGCTGCGGCTCGGCGAGCCAGTCCAGTGCTCGCTGTAACTCGATGGGCGGCGGAGATATTTTCTTGCTGCGCATGATAAGCGTAACTGCCGAGGATGAAATTGGATTCTAGTAGAATCTGGACGCATTTTCATTTGTTTGCGACATGAGGTGTCCGCAATGACCAGCTTGCTATCGACCAAATCCATTGATCCACAGGATCGTTTGATCGTTGCCCTTGATGTTCCGGATGCCGAGTCGGCGCGGGCGTTGGTAATCGAACTCGGTGATGCGGTGGTTTTTTACAAAATCGGGCTGGAGCTGTTCATGACCGGCGGCTATTTTGATTTGCTGAACTGGTTGGTCGGGCAAGGCAAGAAGGTGTTTGTCGATCTGAAGTTCTTCGATGTGCCGGAAACGGTGCGTTCCGCCGTGCGAGCCCTGGCAGGCAGCGGAGCGACCTTTGCGACCATTCATGGCAATCAGGCCATCATGGAAGCGGCGGTCAAGGACAAGGGAAATCTGAAAATTCTGGCGGTGACCGTGCTGACAAGCCTTGACCGCGGTGATCTGGATGACCTCGGCTTCGCCTGCGAGGTGGAGAAACTTGTGCTCTCGCGCGCGCGCCGGGCGCTGGCCGCGGGGGTGGACGGCATTGTCTCGTCAGGACTCGAGGCGCCCATGATCCGGCACGAATTGGGCGACAGGCTGATGGTGGTGACTCCCGGCATACGGCCGGTCGAGAACAAGCCGGTCGACGACCAGAAGCGTACCGTCGATGTCGCCCAGGCATTCCGGAACGGCGCCGACTACATTGTGGTCGGCCGGCCGATCCGTCAGGCAGCGAATCCGCGCCAGGCGGCGATCGGCATACAGCGGACCATTCGCGAGGTGTTTTCCCTTCCGCGAGGATAAGCGGCGGGTCCGCCGGCGTAGCCAAAGCAGCCAAAGCAGCCAAAATCCGGAGGCTGCGCCTTGTTTTATCCGTGTTTTTGAAATAAAATCGCCGGCTTTCCCGCTTTACAAGAGAACACCATGGTTGTCATTCGTCTCGCCCGCAGCGGTGCCAAGAAGCGCCCTTTCTTCCATATGGTGGTTGCTGATTCGCGCAACCGCCGCGACGGCCGCTTCATCGAGCGCATCGGTTATTACAATCCGGTCGCCGCCGAAAGCGAAAAAGGGCTGGTGGTCAACACCGAGCGCCTCGCTTACTGGCAGGGGCATGGCGCGCAACTTTCGCCGACCGCCGCGCGTCTGGTCAAACTGGCTGCGGCACCGCAGGCTGCCTGATCCGCATGATTGTATTGGGGCGCATTGTCGCCCCGTTTGGAGTACAAGGCTGGTTGCGGGTCCATCCCTTCGGCGATGATCCCGAGGCATGGCGGAAGATGCCGCAGTGGTGGCTTTCCGCGGATGTCGATGCTCCGGCTGCGAGTTGGAAGGTGCATGGCCTCGAAGCGGTCAAGCTGCACGGCGATGGCGTCGTGGCAAAGCTTGACGGCATTGATGACCGCGATTCATCGGAAGCGCTGGGCAGTTGCTACTTCGGTGCGCCGCGCGATGCCCTGCCGCCGCCGGCACAGGACGAGTACTACTGGGCGGATCTGATTGGCCTGGCGGTGGTGAATATGCAGGACCAGCCCCTGGGCCGGGTCAAGTCTCTGATCGAGACGGGCGCGAACCAGGTATTGGTGGTAGTCGACGGCGAGCGCGAGAGGCTGCTGCCGTTTGTTGAACATGTGGTCAGAAAGGTGGATGTTCCGGGAGGAATCATTCGCGCCGATTGGGATTGTGACTGGTGAGCCTGCGTTTCGACGTCGTTACGCTGTTTCCTGAAATGTTTGCGGCGCTTACGGCGTCGGGAATCACCCGACGTGCGCTGGAGCGGGGGCTGTGGCAGATCGAATGCTGGAACCCGCGGCAATGGACGCAGGATGTGCATCGAACGGTGGATGACCGGCCATACGGTGGCGGCCCCGGAATGGTGATGATGGCCTCGCCGCTGGAGCAGGCGATCAGCGCGGCAAAGGCGGCAGCAAAGGCGACGACAAAAGTCGGCGCTGGCGGTACGGCGAAAGTGATCTATCTTTCGCCACAGGGCGCGCGGATTGATCAGCGGCGTGTGGCGGAACTGGCGGCAAGCGACGGGGCGATTCTGCTCTGTGGCCGCTATGAAGGAATTGACGAGCGGCTGATCGAGTGCTGCGTGGATGAGGAACTGTCGCTGGGCGATTTTGTTGTTTCCGGCGGCGAATTGGCGGCGATGGCATTGATGGATGCCTGCATCAGGCAGTTGCCGGGTGCGCTGAACGACGAGGCGTCGGCGGTGGAGGATTCATTTGCCGCCGGCTTGCTGGACTGCCCGCACTACACGCGGCCGGAAGTGTATGAAGGATGTGCGGTGCCGGATGTGCTGTTGTCCGGCAACCATGAAAGAATCCGGCGCTGGCGCCTGAAACAGGCGCTGGGACGGACGTGGCAAAGGCGCCCGGATCTGCTTGAGACGAGGGCGTTGAGTAGTGAAGAGGCTGACCTGCTGGCTGAATTCAAGCGGGAAGGCACAGAAACGGCGGGCACCAGAACGGAAAGCTAGTTCTGCTCTGCGCGCAAGGTTGGCGGGCGTTTCCGCAGCCATAACTGAAGGAGTAAAGCAATGAACCTGATCCAGCAACTTGAAGTTGAAGAAATCGCCCGACTGGGCAAGACAGTGCCGGCGTTCGCGCCCGGAGATACCGTGATCGTGAATGTGAATGTGGTTGAAGGCGATCGCAAGCGCGTCCAGGCCTTCGAAGGCGTGGTCATTTCCAAACGGAATCGCGGCCTCAATTCGAACTTCATCGTGCGCAAGATTTCGTCCGGCGAGGGCGTCGAGCGCACCTTCCAGACCTATTCTCCGCTGATCGCCAGCATCGAGCTCAAGCGTCGCGGCGACGTCCGTCGCGCCAAGCTGTATTACCTGCGCGACCGCTCCGGCAAGTCGGCGCGCATCAAGGAAAAACTCACCAGGAAAGTGGTCCCTGCAGCCGCTGTGTGAGTTTTTCAGAGAGCTCAC
>JBIJDJ010000075.1:0-13147 GCA_044344175.1 Sulfuritalea sp. | reverse complement strand
ATCGGTTCGCTCGACGTGCCGATCACCAAGGGCGTTTCCGGTGTGCTGGTGTTCCGCCACGAGGACATGGCGGCGCGCGAGGGGCGCCAGACCTATCCCTGCATCAAGTGCGGCGAATGCGTCGAGTCCTGTCCGATGGGACTCAATCCCTCGACTCTGGGCATGCTCGCCGCCAAACGCGAATACGATCTGATGGGCGAGCAGTATTACCTTGGCGACTGCTTCGAGTGCGGTTGCTGCACCTACGTTTGCCCCTCGAACATTCCGCTGGTGCAGCAGTTCCGAGTCGCCAAGCAGATCCTGCGGGAGAAGGCAGCGTGATGACAACCTTCCCCCCATCCTCCACCCCGCGGCCTGCTTTGCACACCAGGTCGGCTCCGGCAACGCGGAGCAGTGCTCCGCGAAACCCTGCCTCTGCCCCAAGGAAGGGGGTGACATCGGTTCAGTCGCTGTCGCGACTTCCGGGTTTTGGCTCGCCGCCTCCTTGGGGCGGCCCGGCGGAGGCGGCATGAACCAACCCCTTATCGAAATTCGTTCCGCGCCGCACGTGCAGGCGGCGAAGACCGTCGAGACCATCATGCGCCACGTGGTGTATTCGCTGCTGCCGATCTGCGCCTTCTACATTTTTCAGTACGGTGTTTCGGCACTGGCCTCGATTGTCGTTGTCACCGCGGCCTGCCTGCTGACCGAACGCTTCTTCGTCGGCACCGGGACGCAGGCCGGACGCCTGTCGGACTACTCGGCCGTGATCACCGGCCTGCTGCTGGCGCTGACTTTGCCGCCGGGTTTCCCGCTGTGGATGGGCGTAGTCGCCGGCGTGGTGGCGATCGCGCTGGGCAAGGCGCTGTTCGGCGGCATCGGCTTCAATGTCTTCAACCCGGCGCTGGTCGGTCGCGCCTTCGTCCAGGCGGCGTTCCCGACTGCAATCGCGACCTACACGCCGTCCTTCCTCGCGGGGCGCTTCACCGAGTTCATCCCGTCCACGCTGGCCTGGCCTTTGATGATTCCGGCGGATGCCGCGGTCTGGCTCAAGGCGAAGCATCTCGACGCGCTGGCCGGCGCCACGCCGCTGGCGAAATGGAAGTTCGACGGCGTGATGGCCAATGCCGACGAACTGCTGACCTCGCTCTCCGGCAACATGGCGGTGGGGCCTTCGCCGGCGCTGATCCTGGTCTGCGGCGCCTATCTCGCTGCGCGCCGCTTCATGGACTGGCGTATTCCGCTGGCGATTCTAGGCAGCGCCGCGCTCACTGCCTGGCTGCTGTTTGCCTTCGATGCCACGCGCTACCCGAATCCCTTCTTCATGCTGTTCTCCGGCGGCCTGATCCTCGGTGCCGTGTACATGGCCACCGACATGGCGACCTCGCCGGTGACGCCCAAGGGCATGTGGGTATACGGCGCGTTGATTGGCCTGCTGACGGTGGTGATTCGCTACTACAGCGGCCTGCCGGAAGGCGTGATGTATGCGATCCTGATTGCCAACGCGGCTTCGCCCCTGATCGAGAAAATCACCCAGCCGGTTCCCTTCGGCCGCGGCGTGCTCGACCGCGCCAGAAAGCGCGCCTCCTATCCGCTGAATCCCGGCTACATCTCGCGCGAGGAAGCCGGCGCGGTAACGCCGAAGAAGCGCTTCCTGCCGAAGAAGCCGAAAAAATGATGAACATCCTTTCACTACAGAGACACAGAGACACAGAGACACAGAGAACTTCAAAGGCAAAATTCATTTTTTGCCTTTCTCTGTGCCTCTGTGTCTCTGTGGTTCAAACGGGTTTTGCATCATGACCGATCAGCGCGTGATCCCCATCGCCGTCGCGCCGCCGCCCGCGCCGCCGGCGTCGCCTGCTGTCAGCATGATCCGCACCCTGGGCCTGGTCTCGGCGATCTGCGGCCTGATCATCGTCGGCGCCTACGAGGGCACCTACGATGCGGTCGCGGCGAACAAGCGCATCGCCACCGAGCGCGCGGTGTTCAAGGTAGTTCCGGCGGCGAAATCGATAGTCGAGTACCTTGCGCTGCCGGGCGGCGGCATCGAGCAAAAAGTCGGCGCTGGCGACACGGCGAATGCTCCCGGCGCAGTCAAGTTCTTTGCCGCCTACGACGCAGCCGGCAAACTCGCCGGCATTGCCGCCGAGGGCGGCGCCAAGGGCTATGCCGACACCGTGCGCATCATGTTCGGCTACTCGCCCGACTGCCAGTGCGTGGTCGGCATCGGAGTGGTCGCCATGCGCGAAACGCCGGGCATCGGTGACAAGATCATCACCGACAAGGAATTCCTCGCCAACTTCAATGCACTCGACGTCAAGCTCAAGGGCGATCTCTCGATGCTGGCCAATGAAGTCAAGGCAGTCAAGCACGGCTCCAAGACCAATCCGTGGCAGATCGACGCCATCGCCGGCGCGACGATCACCTCGCGCGCCGTCGGCCGTGCCATCAACGATTCGGCGCAGACCTTGCTGCCGCGCCTGCTGCCCAACCTCGACAAGTTAGGGAACAAGTCATGAATCCGCCGACCGTAAATACCTGGGACGAGTTCATGGAAGGCGTCTGGCGCCAGAACCCGACCTTCGTCATGGTGCTGGGCATGTGCCCGACGCTGGCGGTCACCGTTTCGGTGGTCAATGCCCTGTCGATGGGTGTTTCCACGGCGCTGGTGCTGATTGCATCCTGTGGCCTGGTATCGATGATGCGCAACATCACGCCCAAGGAAGTGCGCATCGCCGTCTACATCGTGATCATCGCCACCTTCGTCACCGTGGTCGACTACGCGATCCAGGCCATCAGCCTGGCGCTCTACGACGCGCTAGGCGCCTTCATCCAGTTGATCGTGGTGAATTGCATCATCCTCGGCCGCGCCGAAGCGCACGCCGCAAAGAACCCGCCGCTACCGGCGATGATAAATGCCGCCGGGATGGGCGTCGGCTTCACCATCGGTCTGTTGGCCCTGGGGGTCGTGCGCGAAGTTCTCGGTGCCGGCACCTTGTTCGGTGTGGCCTTGTTCGGAGCCGGTTTCCAGCCCTGGGTCATCATGGTGCTGCCGCCGGGCGGATTCTTCGTGCTCGGCGCCTGGCTGTTGCTGTTCTCCTGGATCGAGCGCCGGAAGCTGCGCAAGCAGTCAGGCAGACAGTCAGCAAAACCCGCGGAGGCCACGCAAAATGCATGAGTCGGCCTTCCAGATTTTCGTCAATGCGCTGCTTGCCAACAATTTCGTGCTGGCGATGTTCCTCGGCCTGTGTCCCTTCCTCGGGGTTTCGGGCAAGCTCGATACGGCCTTCCCGATGGGCGTGGCGACCACCTTCGTGATGCTGGTGGCTTCGTTGTGCGCCTACGGCCTCAACCTCCTGCTATCGGCCTTTCACCTCGAGTTTCTGCGCCTGATTTCCTACATCGTGATCATCGCCTCGTCGGTGCAACTGGTAGAAATGGTACTGAAGAAGTACAGCCCGACCTTGTTCCGCGCGCTGGGTATCTACCTGCCGCTGATCACCACCAACTGCGCGGTGCTCGGCGTTGCGCTGTTCCAGACCGCGCGTGAGTACGACTTTGTCCAGTCGGTGACCTTCAGTGTCGGCGGCGGCCTCGGCTTCACCCTGGCGCTGGTGCTGATGGCCAGCGTGCGCGAGCGCCTGCAGTTGTCCAACGTGCCCGACCTGGCGCAGGGCACCGCCCTGTCGCTGATGCTGGCGGGCATCCTCTCTCTGTCCTTCATGGGCTTTGCCGGGCTGGGCGGCTGATGAGCATTTATCTGAGCACCGTCGCCGTCATTTTCACCGTCCTGCTTGGCGGGATTGCCGTCGACCGCCTCTATCGCGGCTTCGCCGCGAAGAACCCGCAGCTCGGACCCTTCCGTGACACCGGCAAGTGCGGTTGCTGCGCGGCAGGCAGCGGCTGCAGCGAACCCGCCTGCGCTGACGGCAGCGCGAAACCCTTAGCTGCACATCGCAACTGAAAAAACCACCCGGAGCCAATCCCATGTCGATATCGAAGCCACCCGCCCCGCCCCCGGCGAAGAGCTATTCTGCCGTGCTGATCGATTCGCGCCGCATCACGCCGCCCGAATCGCGCGAGGAAGTCCGCCATCTGGTGTTTCGCACCGATGACCTGTCTTTCGATCCGGCGCTGGGCAACCTGGTCCGCGTCATGGCGCCGGGGCAGTTCGGCAACCGGCATCACCTGCGCCTGTATTCGATCATGGATCTCGAGCGGCGCGGCAATGCCACCGAGTTCGCCATCTGCGTGCGGCGCTGTTCCTATATCGACGACTATAACGGCGAGAAATATCAGGGCATCGCTTCCAGCTACCTGTGCGACATGCGACCCGACGACGTGCTGCAGTTCGCCGGGCCGGTGGGTTATCCCTTCATGATCCCGGAAGACAAGACGGCCGACATCCTGATGCTGGCCATGGGCACCGGCATCGCCCCCTTTCGCACCCTAATCCGGCAGATTTACGAAAAGATCGGCGGCTGGAAGGGCAGGGTGCGGCTCTTCTACGGCGCGAAAAGTCCGCTCGAAATGCTCTACATGAACGACGAGAACAGCGATCTCGCCAATTACTTCGACCAACCGACGTTCAAGGCCTTCCAGGCGGTCAGCCCGCGTCCCGCCCTCGATGTACCGGTGGCGCTGGACCAGGCACTGGAGCAGAACGCGGCGGAAGTCTGGGAAATGGTGCAACGGCCGGGTACGCGGGTATTCGTCGCCGGCACGGAAGACCTGCTCGCGGTGGTCGAACAGACCATGATCAAGCTGGCCGGATCGGGGCGCAACTGGTTGAGTGTCGAGAATGCATTGAAGTCGAGCGGGCGCTGGAGCGAGGTGCTTTACTAGCGCGGATCTTCCCGCAGCACCGCATCGCGGCAGCACGGAAATCTGCGAAGGAGCCGGGCGAACCTGCCCGTTTCGTCGCGACAGCATCCATTTGCCGCTATCCGGATGCAACGCGAGCTGCGGCTGTGTCGCCCGCTCCGCCTAACGTTTCAAATGGGGCACATACGCCATGTCGGACTTGGCGATGTGGTTGGTGAGCCAGTCGGTGAGGAACGTCACGGTATCGGCCGAGATGTCCGCGCCGATGGATTCGCGATGAAGTTCCGTCAAGCGGGTGCGGAAGGTCTCGTGTTCGGCGATGTGCTTCTCAAGGCCGGGATAGCTCGAGGCCCGCATCAGGGCTTCTTCCGCGGCGAAGTGATTCCGTGTGTAACTCTTCAGGCGGGTGATCGCATAGGCGCCGAAAAGCGTGCGCTCGTCGGCAGCCGCGCTTTCCAGTTCGGCGAGCCAGCGGAAAATCGCCTTGTGCTGCTCGTCAAGCACTTCATTGCCGGTGCTGAGAGCGGGAGTCCATTCGATCATGCGCGGGATTCTAGCAGCCGAAGTGCCGGCATGCGCGGCATGACTTTATGCCGTTGCATTCCCCATGCCTGATTCGTCAAGGGGAGTGGAGAAACTCATGTTCGATTCGCCGTTGGAGCACTGCGCGGCCTGCGCAGAAATGGTGACGCTGGATCAGACCTTGACCGAGTGCCAGCGCGAGCACGGATGCGGCATCGACCAGGCATGTCCGTTGCTGAAGTATTTCAGCGGCGTTGATGACAGCCTTGATCCGCAGCAGGAGAAGCCGTCTATCCGCTGAATTCCGGCGGCTTCCGCATAGCTTGCCGTAACGCCGGTGCCAGCGCTGTGCGTCCCTGCGGGAACTTTTCGCTGCGCCAGTCCGGGAAATTTGCAGGCCCTACTCGCTGCCCTCGGCAAACCAGCGCAGTTTGTCGCGCAAGGTCACCACTTCACCGACGATGATCAAGGTGGGTGCGCGCAGATTGGCGGCTGCCGCCAGACCCGGCAGTGTGGTCAGCGTCCCGGTGACGGTGCGCTGGGTGGCTTGGGTGCCGTGTTGCACGATGGCGGCCGGCCAGTCGGCGGGCAGGCCGTGCTCCATGAGCTTGGTGCACAGGTGCGACAGGCCTGACAGACCCATGTAGATGACCACGGTCTGGCGGCGCCGGGCGAGGCCGGGCCAATCGAGGTTCATGCTGCCGTCCTGAAGATGACCGGTGACAAAGACACAGGCTTGCGCATGGTTGCGATGCGTCAGCGGGATGCCGGCATAGGAGGCGACACCGGCTGCGGCCGTGATGCCGGGTACCACCTCGAAGTTGACGCCGTCGGCGTGCAGGGTTTCCACTTCCTCGCCGCCGCGACCGAAAATGTAAGGGTCGCCGCCCTTGAGCCGTACTACGCGCTTGCCGCTCCTGGCCAGACGCACCAGCAGTTCGTTGATTTCTTCCTGGGGTAGCGAGTGGTTGCCGCGTTCCTTTCCGGCATAGATGCGCTCGGCATCAGGGCGTGCGAACTCAAGCACGGCTTGCGAAACGAGGTTGTCGTAGACCAATACGTCTGCTTCGCCGATCAGGCGCGCCGCCTTGAGGGTCAGCAATTCGGGGTCGCCGGGGCCGGCGCCGACCAGATAGACCCAGCCGGGTTGGGCAGGTTTTGATTTCATGGACGCGAATGTTAGCTCAGCTGGGCGACCTGATGCTTGATTAACGTTGCAACATGTTCGGAGCTACTGGTGATAGCCGAGCGCAGCGAGCCGATCAATAGCCTCCCCGCGAGGGGGCGAGGCGGGGTTCCGCACCGCAGGCGGTGTGCCGCCGCAGCCGGCTGGCTGTGCAAAGCCAGCCGTGGACCGCGAAGCGGATGGGAGGGGCGGGCCTTCAATTCGCTTTTAGCGTGTTTCATCTTCTGTGGGTGGCGCTCGGTGCCATGAGCGTTAAGAACAACCGCCGCCGCACCCGCCACAACTCTTCGCGGCAGGGGGAGCGGTGCAGCCGTCGCGGAAAATGAACTGAAATTCTCCGGGCTGCACTTCGGTGAAATCCAGCGTGGTGTTTTCAAGCAGGGGCTGGCTGTGCGGCGAGATGAGGATGGCGAGGCCGCCTGCGTCGACGATCAGGTCGTCTTCACGTTCTTCGTCGAAGCCCATGCCGTACACCAGTTCGCCGTCATTCTCGTCGTACTTTGCGGCGACGCGGAGCATGGGCCGGCCGCGGCTTTCGGGTTGCCCGGGGGCAGCGCGAACGATTTGCTCGGCGGCGATGGGGGTCAGTGCGAACATGGGATGGGCTCCTTGTGATCGGTCGCGATGCAGTCGCGGACATGCTGGACAAATTTTGCCGGCCAGTCGCAGCCGCTGGTGGCACGCAGGTGGGTGTAGGAAGCCAGCAGCCGGTGCGACACGATGCCGTCGCGTTGGCCGTCAACACCATGGCCGCGACGTACCGCATAGGCATAGCGGGTGTCGGCAGGCAGGTCGGAGAGACTCGAGTAATGGAACTCGTGGGCGTGCAAGGTTGTTGAGCCGGCCGCCGGGTGCGGCGTCTCGCGGGTGCCGGCGGACATGTCGGCCGAGCGCCACGGATGGTTGGCATTGGCTTCGAGGATCACATAGCCGCGGCCGACGGGCTTGGCGTGCATGCGGATGTCGCCGGGAATCACGCCGACCATGGCCGCGCTCCTGTCCTGCCATTCGATGCTGCGCGCCAGGTACATCAGGCCACCGCACTCGGCATAGGTCGGCAGGCCGGCTTCGATGGCGCGGCGGATGTCGGCACGCAGGGCGCTGTTGGCCTCCAGTTGTTCGAGAAAGCATTCGGGGAAACCACCACCGATCAGCAGGCCGTCGCAGGGCGGTAGTCGTGAGTCCTTCAGGGTATCGAAGAACACGGTTTGCGCCCCGGCGGCGGCGAGAGCATCAAGGTCGTCGGCATAGTAGAAACCGAAGGCGGCGTCGCGTGCGATGGCGATGCGTACCGGCTTTCCCCGGAACGGAGCCAGCGGGGCAGGCGGCGTCAGGCGCACATCCGTATGACTTAGGGTGAGCAGGCGTTCCAGATCGACCTGCGCCGCAATGCGTTCGCCGATCGCGGCAATATGGCGTTCGGCCTCGGCGGTTTCGTTCACCGGCATCAGGCCCAGGTGGCGTTCGACCAGCGCCAGTTCAGCATCTTCCTGCACCGCGCCGATTACCGGAACATCAGTGTAGTGCTCGATCACGGCGCGCAGCTTGGCCTCGTGGCGGCGGCCGCCGAGGCGGTTGAGGATCACGCCGGCGATGCGGATTTTCGGGTCGAAGGCCTGGTAGCCGAGGATCAGCGGCGCGATGCCGCGCGTCATGCCGCGCGCGTCGAGCACCAATACCACCGGCAGGTCGAGCAGGCGGGCCAGCGCGGCATTGCTGTTCGAGCCGTCGAGGTCGAGCCCGTCGTAGAGGCCCTTGTTGCCTTCGACCAGGCAGACTTCGGCGTCATGGCCATGGCGGGCAAACTGGTCGCGCAGTTCGCCATCGGGCGAGAGGAAGAAGTCCAGGTTGTAGCAGGGGCGACCGGCGGCGACCGAGAGCCAGAGCGGATCGATGTAGTCGGGGCCTTTCTTGAAGGGCTGCACGGTGCGCCGGCGCTGGCCGTACTTGTCCGAACTCAGTGCCGCTGCCAGGCCGATGCTGATGGTGGTCTTGCCCGAGGACTTGTGGGCGGCCGAGATCAGGAAACGATGCATGGCGCGCACCGGCAACAACTCAGTCGGTCGCGCTGCCGGCGGCTTCGAGCTCGGCGAGGTCGTCCTGCGGCAGGAAATGCAGCACGCGCACGCCGATGGTGGTCATGGTGAAGGCGATGGCCAGACCGCCGAAGGCCAGCAGGATTTCCGGCAGGCTGGCACTGTAATGATCGACCGCGCCATCCATGAAGCTGCTCTTGACGTCGTAGCCGGGGAAGATGTCGAGCGGGAAGGCCTGGCCGCCGATGATGAAGACATAGAGCTGGTAGTAGGCGCCGACGATGACCAGCAGGGCGGCAATGTTGACCCAGAGCGCCTTTGCTGCCGTGGCGGGATGAAACAGCAGGGCCAGGGGCAGCAGGGTGCCGACCAGGATCTGGCCGAGCCAGAACATGCCGGCGAATTCGCTGTCGAACAGGATGAAATATTCGAAGGCGATATTTTTGGCGAAATAGGCATTCACCAGGTGCAGCGCGATGGTGAAGTACAGCACCGCGGCGACGAAGGTGGCGAGCAGGTTCTTCATGCGTTTCAGGATCAGCGGTGGCAGCTGCATGCCGTTCCAGGCGTACATGGTCGATTGCACCACGAGGAAAACCGCGAGGCCCCAGCAGAAGGACATGATGATGAACATCGGCGCCAGCAGGGCAGTGCCGTAGGCCTGGCGCGCGACGAGGAAGGCGAAGATGGAGCCGGTGCCGGTGGTCAGCACGATGCGCCAGATGAAGGTCGCGAGGCCCGCCGCCTTGGTGTAAGGGTTCATGCGCCGTTCCATCATGGTCCACAGATAGACGGCGACAACGCCATAGAACACCGGATAGAGGATCACGTTCCAGCCGAATACCGAGGTCGGGTTGAAGTGCGTGGCGGCCACCATCAGCCGGTCGGCGCGGCCGAGGTCGAGCATGATGACGAAAAGGCCGCCGCTCAGCATGGCGATCGCGAGCAGGCCCGACAGCGGCGCGCGCGGCTTGTAGAGCACGCGGCCGAAGACCGAGCCCATCGAGGCGACATTGAGCACGCCGGATGCGGCGACGATCAGGAAAATCGCGAAGACGTGGGGCAGACCCCAGACGATCTGGTTGTTCATGCCGGTCACGACATGGCCGGAGTGTTCCATGTAGAGCGCGGCGGCGAAGCCGATGGCCGAAACCAGGCCGCCGATGCCGGCGAGCAGGTAAAACAGACCTTCTTCGTGGCGGGGATTGGGTGTCAGCATGTCAGGACCTTAAATACCTTGGTAACGCACGCCGGGATTCAGGCGCAGGTCGGCGCGCACCTGGGTGGTCGGAACGCTGGCAATGCGCTTGGCGATCGCGCTGGACGGGTCGTTGAGGTCGCCGAACATCATCGCGCCCTCCGGACAGGATTCGACGCAGGCCGGGGTCTGGCCTTTGTCCACACGATGCACGCAGAGCGTGCAACTTTCGACGCAGCCCTGACCACGCGGGACTTCCGGGTTCTGCTCGTGGAGCGGCGTGTGCACAAAGGAGCGCGCCTTGTAGGGGCAGGCCATCATGCAGTAGCGGCAACCGATGCAGGTGTGGCGGTCCACCAGCACGATACCGTCGGCGCGCTTCATCGAGGCGCCGGTGGGGCAGACATCGACGCAGGGCGGTTCGGCGCAGTGCTGGCACATCATCGGCAGTTGCGTGACGCGGCCGTCGCGCCGGTCGACCAGTTCGATCTTGCGGATCCACTGCGAGTTCTGCCGCGCGTCGGGCAACTTTTCGCTGACGCCGTTCTCGGTGTGGCAGGCGTCGATGCACTTGGTACAACCGGGTGCGCACTTGCCGGCGTCGATCAGCAGGCCCCAGCGCACGGCGGGCGAAGCGGTCGTGCCGGCCTTGCGCGCTTGGGTTGCGGCCGCCGCTTCGCCGACGGCCATCAGGTGCAGGCCCGGTGCGATGGCGGTGAAGCCGAGGCCGGCCACGCCGGCACCGGCGGCGGCGATGAATTTGCGACGCGGGCTGCTGTCGGGGGATTGCGGGGCGGTCATGGCTTCACTCCCATCGCCTTGAAGCGGGCCTTGGGTTGGTGACACTCGAAGCAGTCGAGCTTCACGGCCGCGTAGGTGTGGCAGCTTTCACAGAAATCGCCTTTGCCCAGAACCGAGCCGGTCTTCTTGCTGGCATGACACTCGATGCAGGCGTTGAGCGAGGCCGGTTCGCCACGGATGCCCTGGCGCAGGGTGCGGTCACGCTGGTGCTTGAGCATCTCCATGTGGTTGCGGCGCATTTCCTCGGGCGGCGCGATGCACTTGCCGTCACTCTCCGTCACCATGCTTGGAACCGGTGTGCGCTGCGGATGCGCTTCGCCCTTGTGCGCAAAAGTCGGCACTGGCGACACGGCGATCAGTAACAGGAAGCAGGCAAGGCGCAGCACGGTATTACTCACCCAATCCCATCTGGATGTAGCCGGTCGGGCAGACGTCGGCGCAGATGTGACAGCCGATGCACTTGTCGTAGTCGGTGGCGACGTAGCGGCCGGTCATGGTCTCGGCTTTCTTGACCTTGTACACGGCGGTCTGCGGGCAATACACGACGCAGTTGTCGCATTCGAAGCACTGGCCGCAACTCATGCAGCGCTTGGCTTCGGCAACGACTTGCGCTTCGGTCAGCGCGTTGATGCGCTCGTCGAAGTTGCCCAGCGCGCTATCCTTGTTGAGGTGCGTGACGTTGCGCTTGTTGCGGTCGGTGTACTGGAAGTGGCCGAGGAAAAGCTGGTCATGCGGGATGACGTAGCGCTCGGAGCGATCCTCGTAGTTGTGAACCACTTCCTTGCTCTTGTCGGTGCCGAGAGTCGCGCCCTTGACTTCGCCCATCTGGATGCCTTTTTCGAGGTACTTGCGCATCAGATCGAAGGAATGCACGTCGATCTTCGGCCGGCGCGTCATTTCCTGGCCGGCGAGAAACTGGTCGATACCATCGGCGGCAATCGCACCGTGGCCCACCGCGGTGGTCAGCAGGTGGGGACGGATCACGTCGCCGCCGGCGAACACGCCTTCCTTGCCGGTGACCTGGTAGTTCTTGTCGGCGGCGATCATGCCCTTGCCGGCGTTGAATTCCTCGATGCCGGTGAAATCGACGGCCTGGCCGATGGCGGACACGATCAGGTCGGCCGGCAGTTCCTTTTCCGTGCCTTCGATCTTCTTGATGTCGAGGCGGCCGGAAATCATCTTGGCTTCGCACTGCATGACGCGCAGCGCGATGGCGCGGCCATCCGGGCCCTTGACCACGCCGATCGGCATCCAGCCGCCCATGATGGTGATGCCTTCGGCCTCGGCGTGCTCGATTTCCGGCTTGCTGGCAGTCATGTAGACGGAGGTCAGGGTGACTTCAGCGCCCTGGCGCAAGGAGATATCGGCTACGTCCTGGGCCAGATGGCCGGCGATGGCGCCTTCGAAATCCGTCGGATTGACCTTTTCGATGTGGCCGAGGCGACGCGCCACGGTGGCGACGTCCATCGAGGTGTCGCCGCCGCCGACTACCACCACGCGGTGACCGACGGTCTTCAGGCGGCCGTCGTTGAAGGCTTTGAGGAAGGATGTGGCGGTAACGACGTTCGGCGCGGCATGGTCTGCCGGGTCGCCGGGCAGCGGCAGGGCGCGGCCGGCCTGGGCGCCGAGGCCGAGGAAGATCGCGTCAAAGCTGGTCCGCAGTTGTTCCAGCGTGACATCGGTACCGATGCGGGTCTTCAGATGCACTTCGACGCCGAGGTCGAGGATGCGCTGGATTTCGGCGTCGAGCGTTTCGCGCGGCGTGCGGTAGCCGGGGATACCGTAGCGCATCATGCCGCCGAGGAATTCGTGCTCGTCGAAAATGGTGCAGCTGTGGCCCTTGAGCGTCAGGTGATAGGCCGCAGAGAGGCCGGCCGGACCGCCACCGATGATGGCGACTTTCTTGCCGGTTTTGGTTTCCGGGGCCTTGAACTTGAGGCCGTGTTCGATGGCCCAGTCGCCCAGGTAATGCTCGACCGAATTGATGCCGACATGGTCTTCGACCTGGTTGCGGTTGCAGCCCGTCTCGCACGGAGCGGGACAGACGCGGCCCATGACCGAAGGCAGCGGATTAGCTTCGGTCAGGCGGCGCCAGGCATATTCCTGCCAGGTCATCGACGGCTTGCCGTCGGCACCGACGGGAGGCTTCTCGATGCCGCGCACGATGTTGAGGTAGCCGCGGATGTCTTCGCCGGACGGGCAGGAACCCTGGCAGGGCGGTGTCGACTGGACGTAGGTCGGGCACTTGTAGGTATAGCTGGCCTGAAAGATCTGCTGCTGCCAGCGTTTGACCTTGGTATCGCCTTCCTTGTAACGGCGGAAGGTCAGTTTTTCGGGCTTGATTTCACTCGTCGCGGACATTGTCGTCTCCGTTGATACGTTCTTGAAATTCTTTCACCACAGAGACACAGAGGCACAGAGAGAAAAGCCAGGGCAATTCTCAAAGTTCTTTCTCTGTGCCTCTGTGTCTCTGTGGTTCATTGTTCTTGCCCCAGCACGATCGCGGTACTGACCAGTTGGTGCACGCCGCCGACCATGCTCATCTTGAAGCCGTAGTAGGGCAGCACCTTGGTGAATTGGGCCTTGCAGATGGCGCAG
>JBIJDJ010000074.1:0-13278 GCA_044344175.1 Sulfuritalea sp. | reverse complement strand
GCGCACGGCTGCGTGAGATGGGGTTGCTGCCTGAAGTTGTTGAACCTCGCGGGCTGCGTGCAGCGAGCCTCGATTTTCGCGGCAGCCGCATTTCTGCCGGCGAATTGGCGATGTTTTCGCGTCAGTTCTCCACGATGCTGGTGGCCCGGCTGACCATCGAGAAGGCTGTCGCCGTTCTGGCGGAGCAGCCTGAGCAGGAGCAGATGCGCGATGTATTGAATAGTGTTCGCGAGGATGTGGTGGCCGGCCACAATCTTGCCTCCGCCATGGAAAGGCAGCCGCGGGCGTTTCCGCGCTATTTCTGCGCCATCGTCAGGGCCGGCGAAGAGGCGGGTGCCCTGCCGGTGGTGATGGTGCGCCTGGCGGAATATCTGGAACGCGCGCAAGCACTCAGGCACAAGGTTGGCATGGCTCTGGTTTACCCGGTTATCGTTACCGCGGTGGCCTTTCTCGTGGTCGGCGTGCTGCTGACTTACGTTGTTCCTCAGATAGTGACCGTATTCGAGCACTCGCGGCAGAGCCTGCCGTGGCTTACGCAAGTCGTAATTATGCTTTCCGACCTGTTGCGGGCCACCTGGTGGGCAGGGTTGATCATTGTCGTTGCGGCTGCCCTGGTTGCCCGGCACATGCTGCGGCTGGAGCCGGTGCGTCACCGCTGGCACAGGTTTCTGCTCGGCTTACCTCTTGTCGGGCGGCTGCGCAGCGGCATGGCTACGGCGCGCTTTGCCAACACGCTGGCGGTGCTGGTGGGGAGCGGCGTGCCGGTGGTCAAGGCACTGGGACATGCGGGCGCTTCGCTTGACGACCTGGTGTTCCGGCAAGGGGTGAATGCCGCCATTGCGAGCGTTCGTGAGGGGGTTGCCATCAGCCGTGCCTTGCAGGAAGCGGGACCGTTCCCTTCCCTGCTCTTGCACCTCGTTGCCAGCGGGGAGGCCAGCGGTGAGTTGCCCTCAGTCCTGGAGCAGGCGGCCAGGCAGCAGGAACAGATCGTCGAGGCGCGTCTTGCCACGCTAACGGCCTTGCTTGAGCCGCTCATGATTTTGTCCATGGGGGTGGTGGTGCTGATCATCGTAATTGCCACCCTTGAACCGATCATAGAAATGAATCGTTTGTTGCGTTGAGAACTTATGAATAAATCTACTGCGCGTGCCGGATCGGGGTTTGGGCGGTGCTCGCTATCCTCGCATATAACAACATATGCTCCGGTAGCTGCGCTCCGGCCGCACCCCGCTGCGGCCCGCTCGCTACGATTTCTTCACAAGCTCTTGAGGTAAAAGCATGACTACCGCGAAATCCCTGCCGCGAGGTTTCACCCTGATCGAATTGATGGTGGTTCTGGTTATTCTCGGCGTGCTGGCGGCGCTGATTGCGCCAAAACTGATGGATCGTCCGGACGAAGCGCGCAAGGTTGCCGCGAAGCAGGACATCGCGACACTTGTGCAGGCCTTGAAGCTTTATCGGCTCGACAACATGCGCTACCCCAGCACGGAACAGACGCTGCAGGCTCTGGTGGTCAAGCCGGGCCTTAGTCCCATTCCGCAAAACTGGAAAGCCGGCGGGTATCTGGACAGGTTGCCGAACGATCCCTGGGGTCATCCCTACGTCTATTTAAGCCCCGGCCGCAATGGTGAAATCGAGGTGTTCAGCCTCGGTGCCGACGGCCAACCCGGCGGCGAGGGCAACGATGCCGACATCGGCAACTGGATGCTGTGACGCGCCGTCGTGTTTTCGCGCGCAGCAAAGGATTCACCCTCATGGAGATGCTTGTCGCCCTCGTCATCGTGGCGTTGGCGGTAGCGGGAGCCTCTCTGGCTCTGCGTCCGGACGATTCCCGGCAACTGGCGAACGAGGCGACGCGCCTGGCGATGCTGCTTGAACAGGCGCGGGAAGAGTCCGCACTGGCGGGCATGCCGCTGGCATGGGTGGCGGCGGAGGACCGCTATGAATTCGAGCGCCGCGGCATGAGCAGGAGCGGGCCGGACTGGACCGTGGTGCGCGGCGATGAACTGTTCCGCCCGCGACAGCTTCCCGGCGGGCTCCACATCATCCGCATGGAGGTGGATGGCCGGCCGCTGGTTTTCGGCGAACGCCTGAATCTCGGCCTGCAAGGTGCGCAACGGGTCATGATCGAACTCGCCTTTGGCCAGGAACGAACGCGTATTCACAGCAGGGAAGACGGTTTTGAGGTCACGGCCCTGGCGGCGGTGAATCCTTGATGCGGTACCGGCGCGGATTCACCCTTCTGGAAGTATTGATCGCGCTTGCCATCGTTGCTATCGGCCTGACGGCGGCGCTGCGTGCGACCGGGGTGGGTGTTGAAGGAACGCTGGAGTATCGGTCGCATTACCTGGCCTTGTGGCTGGCCGAGAATGTGGCAGCGGAGCGCACGGCACGTCGCGAATGGCCTGATCCCGGCACACTTGGACACGAAGAGGAAATGGCCGGTCACCGCTTTGTGGTTCGGGAAGAAATCACGCCGACCAGAAGCCCACGCTTTCGCCGGCTGGAGATTCGGGTCGCCAGCGCGCAGGAGCCCGAGCGGACCCTGCGCCATCTGATCGTATTCCTGGTCCGTCCGGGTTGAAAAGCGATGGGTTGCCTCCGACGCAATTCCGCCGGTTTTACGCTGCTTGAAGTTCTGGTGGCACTGACATTGTTTTCCCTGTTCGCCATTACCAGCTATCGGGCGCTGAACACCGTACTCGAAGCCGAAGCGCATTCCCGCGGCGAGTTGGCGCGCTGGCAGACGCTGGGAAAAGTCTACTCCCGGATCGAGGCTGACTTGCAGGACGCCGTGTTCGTGGCTGCTGCCCCGGGTGAGATGCAAGCCGGCTTTGTTGCGGAACGGGGCGATTCCGGCGAAGCGGCGTTCAGCCTGAGCCGCCTCCTGCCTGATGACGTCGAAGGGGGTGTGCAGCGGGTACTGTACCGCTTCGCCTCCCGGCAACTGAGGCGGTCGGCGTGGTCGCGAAGCACGCAGGAAAACGACGCGCAGCCGGTGGTGTTGCTGGAAGGAATTGATCAGTTAAGTGTCCGTTACATGGATGCCGCCGGAAACTGGCAGATCGGGTGGGTCGCCGCCGCCGGAGAATTGCCGCGCGCGGTGGAGATGGTCTTCACCTGGCCGGATGGGGTGACCCTGCGACGGGTCTTCCGTTTGCGATGAAGCCGGAACGGGGTGCCGCCCTGATTGTGGCCATGCTGATTGTCGCCCTGGCTGTCATGGCCACAAGCAATTTTGCATTTCATGCGCATCTACATTGGCGAAAACTGGAGAACGCGGAACATACCGGTCAGGCACGCTGGTTGTTGCGTGCCGCGGAGCAATGGGCGGCGACAGTGCTTCTCGACGATGCCTTGCAAAACAGCGTCGATCACCTCGGCGAGACCTGGGCACGGGAGATGCCACCGGTGGTGGCGGAGGGTTATCATATGTCCGGGCGCATTCTTGACCAGAGCGGGCTTTTCAACCTCAACAACCTGGTGCTGGACGGGAAGGTCAATGAGATCCAGCTTGCTATCTTTCGCCGCTTGCTGCTCAATTTGAAACTGCCGGCGGCGCTCGCCAATGCCATCGCCGACTGGCTGGATGCCGACGATGCAACCAATGGCGAAACCGGCGCCGAAAGCGAATATTATCTGCGCCAGACGCCGCCCGTCCGTGCCGCAAACCGGGCGATCGTGAGCTTTGACGAGTTGCTGCATGTGCGTGGCGTGACCCCCGAGCTGCTCGATCAATTGCGCCCTTATGTTTCGGTTTTGCCCAAGTCAGGTCCGATCAATGTCAATACCGCCCCGCCGCAGATCATCGCTGCTCTTGCCGATACCATGAGCCTGGACGAAGCCCACCTTCTGGCTGCAAAACGGGACCATGCCTATTTTCGCAACGCGGGCGACCTGCGCAACGCAATGGACAACAAACCGGGGATCGATGAACGGCAGGTATCTTTTTCCAGCCAGTATTTTCTGGTGATCGCGCAGATCCGGCATGATCGCATCGCTCTGGAAAGCCAGGCCCTTTTCGAGCGAAACGGGCAGACTTTTCCTCACCTTGTCTGGCGGGCCGCCCGATGAGCGAACTGCGTTTATATTCGAATCGCGACAGTCTCCGCGACAACAATGACTGCCTTTGGATAGTCCGTCATGATGACGGTCATATCGTGGCCACCGGCAGCACCCTGGAAAACCTGCCTCAGGTGCGGCGCTCCCATCTCGTTCTGCCGGCGGATCTGGTCACAATTCTTCCCGTCCGCTTGCCCGACTTGCCTCCCCGCAAGCTGGCGCCATTGCTTTCGGGAGCGGTCGAAGCGCATGTGCTGGGGCAGGCCGAGCAGCTTCATGTCGCCGCGCTGGGCAGGGATGAACAAGGCTTGAGCTGGCTGGCCGTTGTGGACAAGGGGTGGCTGCAATACACCCTCGCGCGGCTGGCGGAGAAGGGGATACGGGTGGATGCGGCCTTGCCGGAGTCCCTGCTGTTGCCGCTCGAGGATAACGCCTGGTCGCTGCTCAGGCATGAAGACGGCACGCTGCTGCGGGCCTCCCCGACTTTTGGCCTGGCTGTCGACCAGGGCAATCCTCCCGCCGGTCTGCTGATGGCACTTGACCATGCGGAAGCGACAGGGAGCGGGCGGCCGCAGCGACTTTTCCTGTATCAAGGCCGTGCCATGGATTCCGCAGATCTGGCGCGATGGCATTCGTCCTGCAAGTTGCCCGTGGAAACGCGAGGCGACTGGGACTGGCGGGAGCCGGCCTGGCCCGCGACGATCAATCTTTTGCAAGGAGCCTTGCAGCCGCGTCATGCACGCATTGATCTGAGGCTACTTCTGCGGCCTATCGTGCTGGGGGTAATTCTGTTGGCGACGGTGCACCTGGCCGGGATGACGATTGACCGGTTCATGTTGTCCGCGGAACAGCGTGCCTTGCAGACAAAGATGCGCGATCTGGCGGAAAGAGTTCTTCCTGCCCATGCCGCTGTAGTTGATCCGGCCTGGCAAATCGGGGCGCAGCTCAAGGCCTTGCGCGCTGCGAAAGGCGACGACAGCGAGGGAATGGCTTTGCTGTTGGGTCTTGCCGGAAAGTTGCGGCCTCCGGGCGGGAACGTTGATCTGAAGGAAATCCGCTATGAAAGCGGCAGACTAAGCCTTGACTATGTCCAGGCAGACGATGAGTGGCTGAAGAAGTTCGTTTCGGCACTTTCAGCGAGCGGACTTTCTGCTTCGGTCGCGCCATCGAAGGCGGGGGGAACTACCCTGGTAATCGGTACTGTTTCTGCCCCGTCCGCCAAAGGGAATAGCGATGGCCGCTGACAGGAAGAGCCCATTGCAGCAATTCATGGATTTCTGGCAGGGAAGGAGTGATCGCGAACGGCTGGTACTTTCGGCGGGAGGCGGCGTTCTGTTGTTGGGTTTGTTGTACGGTGCAATCTACGTTCCTATCGAGGCTTCGCGAAGAGGCTTGATTGACCGACTGCCGCAGATGCGTGCCGAATATCGTCTGCTGACGGCTCAAGTAGAGGAGATAGAGCGAATTCGCGGCCGCTCCGTCAAGCAATCCGGGGGGGGAGTCAGCCTGCATCGGCGCATCGAGTCGAGTGCCATGTCGAGGGGATTGGGTGACGCAATAATCAGCGTGACGCCGGCCGGAAACGATCTCATTCAGGTGGTGACCGGAGATCGTTCTGCACGGGTCTGGATGGAATGGTTGCTTGAATTGGAGCGGCAGGGGATTCGAGCGCACAGCGCCCGAATCCGGTTTTCCGGGAAGGATGGCCAGGCCCGGCTGGAAGCCACCTTTGCGGGTGCCCCGTCGTGACACGGGCCTTTGCCGCGTTCGGCGCTTTTGTCGCCGTGCTGATCGGCGCGGGAATCTACCTGATGCCTGCAACATGGCTGGATTCAGCCTTGCAAAGCCAGAGCCGCGGTGTATTGAGCCTGGGTGACCCGCGAGGCCGTGTCTGGGAAGGAAGCGGCGTGCTGCAGGCGATGCTGCCAAGGGGCGAAGCCATCACTATTGACCGGGTGGGCTGGACGGTCGTTTCGAGGGAGCTGATTCTCGGACGTATCCGTTTCAGTTTGCACTCCATTCGCACCGGGAAGCTGGTTGCCGATGCCACCCTTGGTATTTCGGGTCTGATGTTCCATTCAGCCCAGTTGGAACTGCCCGCGTCGCTGTTGGGAGCCATCTCTCCCACGCTGCGAGAGGCAGCATTGAGTGGACAGCTGGTAATCAAGCTCAGAGATTTCCATCTGGCGCGCAAGCAAGCCGACGGGACGGCCGACATTGTCTGGAACGACGCCGCTTCAGGCCTGGTTCCGATCCGTCCGCTGGGAAATTACCAAATTGAAATCAAGGGTAATGCGTCGGGTCTGGGTTGCCGGATTTCAACCATCAACGAGGCCGCCATGAAACTGGCCGGCAAATGCCAGCTGTCCGCAGCTCAGCCATTCTCGATCGACGCGACAGCCGAGCCTTCTCAGATGTACAGGCGCGAACTTGCGCCTCTCCTGCGCGTCATCGGAAAGGAAATTCGTCCGGGCATCTATCAACTGCAAGTCGATCCGAGCATCGGTGTCGATCCGGGGGCCCGCGCATCGAGCCAGGGAGCAGTGCGGTAGTCCCCGAAGCATGAATTGCCGGAGAGCAGTGCTGATCTGATATTCTTAAGCGCTGGCAATATTCAGTCAGATTCGATACCCACACCCAATGCTCGCCATGAAATGCCCGTTCTGCCAACATGAAAACATTACCGGCACACGCTTTTGCGCGGAGTGCGGCTTCTCCATGCATCTCAAGATCTGCCCCAATCCGCAGTGCGGCAAGATCAGCGATGTGGGTGTTGCGGCGTGCGAGTTCTGCGGCCAGGCTTTCCCCAAGATAGCGCTCGCGCCGGAGACTGCAACGGCAGTGCCCGCCGTAGGCCCGGCGCCTGGAAATGTGCCGGGAGACGTTAAAGGATCGGCCACCAGGGACAAACCTCGTACGGCGGCGTGGCCTCTGGTTATGGTCGCAGTTGTCGCCGGTGGTCTGCCGCTGTTGTGGGCCAATCGAGCTTCTTTGCCGACGCCAAAGACTTGGCAGGTCAGTCAGGATTCGACAAAAGTCGAGGGAGCCGCTCCTGCCCCGATCGGCAAGATGAAACCGCCAATTGTGCCGGAACTGACGCCGGCACCGACCCAGGTTCCTGCTCCTGCTGATTCCGCGGTGCCTTCTTCGTCTCCGACACCGATCCAGGAGCCTGCGTCCGCTGACGTCGCTAAGAAGGACCAGGAAGCCCCGCCGCAAACCGGCGATGCTCCAAAGAAGGTAGCCAGGACGCCGAGTCCGAAAAAGAAGGAACCGCCGCGCCCTTGCACGGAAGCAACGGCGGCACTCGGGCTGTGTGATCCGAAGCGGCCCGGGCAATGACGCGCGACACGTGGCCGCTGCGCTTGCAGCTCGGCTTGCTTCTCGGCATGTTGTGCTGGATGTCAATCCCGGCGGCCTCGGCGGCCGACCGCGTCAGGATCATCGCCGACGGACCCGAGCGCGGCACCAACGCGCAAATTGTTCGTGGCATCGCAACGTTTGTGGCCAAGCCCGCCGATATCGAGTTCGATGTGCGCCACTCGGCGGGTTCGTCCGATACTCTCGCGCGGTTGCGCGAAGGCAGCGGCCAGCAATTCGCCTTGCTGCCGGCGGATGTCGCCGAGGCCCTGCTCGGTGCCGCCGCGCGCGGCAATATAGAAGCGGCCAGACGTTTCGCCCCGATCCGCGTCATCGCACCGCTTCATGAGGAAGATATCTACTTCATGGTGCGCAGCGACTCGCCGCTGAATTTCGTCCATGAAATTGAACATGCGCGGATCAACCTCGGGCCGCTGCAGAGCAGTACCGCGCTGACCGTTGCGACGCTTTACCGTTTGATGTTCGGCACCGCGATCGACGAACGGCGTACGAGCTTCCTTTCGCATCAGGATGCCCTCGTCAAGCTGACGGAGCAGGCCGTGGATGTGGTCGCCCTTGTCTCCCCGAATCCCGCACGGGTTCTGGTCGACATGAAACCCGAGGCGCGGCGCTTTGTGAAGCTGCTCAAGTTCGACCCGGCCCATCCCGGTGCCGGCAAGGCATTGAAGGTCTACTCGGCGAAAACTATTCCCGCTGCAAACTACCTTAACCTGCTGGTCGAGGATCTGCCGGTACTGGCCGTCAAAGTCTATCTGGTCAGCCATGGCAGGAATGATGCGTTGCAGATGCGTTTCGCCGATTCATGGTGTCAGAACCTTGCGCGCCTGCGCGTCGAGGGACACCCGGCCCTGAGCGGATTGGAACCGGGGCTGCCGCCGTTGTTATCGGGCTGGAGCTACGCGCAGCCCTTCGAGCGCGGACTGCGTGCGTGCATGGAAGGCAAACGGGCACTCGTCGAATCCTGCTCGCAGGAAGAGCGCGCGCTGGGCCTTTGCGGGTAGCGTGCGGCGACGAATCGCCGCGCCGGCAAGGGCTTCTCCCTGTGCAGGAAAAAGTCGGCGCTGGCGGGACGGCGCGGATAGACGGCGGCGCCATTGAACATCCTCCAGCGTGCTTGGTGGCTCGTGCTGTTGGCGGCTGCCGGCTTGGCGCCGCAGGCCTTTGCCGGTCCGCCCCGACTTCAGTTCGCGGACGATGTTTTTCCGCTGGCGGTCTGGCTGCAGCAGCCCGTACATGCGCAAAAATACAAGAATCTAGGGATCAATCTTTACGTCGGCCTCTGGAAAGGCCCGACCGCTGACCAGTTGGCACGCCTGAAGCAGGCCGGGATGCCGGTGATCTGCGAACAGAACGAGGTCGGGTTGTCCGACCGGAATCGCGACATCATCATCGGCTGGCTGCAACAGGATGAGCCGGACAACGCGCAACCCTTGCTCGGCAAGATCGGTATGGCGCGCATGGGTTGGGCCTCGCCCGTATCCCCGGCCGAAATGCAGGAGCGCTACCGCACGATGCGCTCGCGTGACCCTTCACGCCCGGTTCTCCTGGGGCTTGGCAAGGGGGTGGCGTGGGATCCCTGGAAGGGACGCGGCAACCGCACCGGTCATCCGGAGGACTACCCGCAGTACGTCAAGGCCGGCGACATCGTTGCGTTTGATATCTATCCGGCGGCGGAAACCGACCCGGCATTGGCCGGCAGGCTGGAAGTGGTGGCGGGCGGCGTGAAACGTCTTGTGGCGTGGGCAGGCCCCGAACGAACGGTCTGGAATACCATCGGCACAAGCAAGGTCAAAAATCCAGGCGCGGTGGTGAATCCGGAACACATCAGGTCGCAGGTCTGGATGAGCATCATCAACGGCTCGCGCGGGATCATTTATTTCGTGCATCAGTTCGAGCCGCGATTCGTCGAGGCCACCTGGTTCGAATCCCCGGATATCGCTGCCGCGATCAGCAGGATCAACGCCCAGGTGCAAGACCTGGCAAAGGTGATCCTGAGCCCGGCTTCCGGCGAAATCGCGTCAATCGCTCTGCGCGATAAAAACCGGGAATTTGTACCGCCCGCAAACATCTCGGTCACCTCGCGGCGGCAGGGCTGCAAGCTCTATGTATTCGCGGCTTCGTTGAGCAACAAGCCGCTGCGGGCAGGTATCAATCTTCGGCAGGCGCCCGGAATGCTCGATGTGATCGATGAAGATCGGCGGCTCCCTGCCAAAGGCAATGGCTTCGAAGATGACTTCGAACCCTATGCAGTGCACCTTTATGTGAGCTCTGTGCGGAATGCCGTTTGCGAGTGACAAGACGCAGAAAAGAAGTTCCACTGCGGAGGAACATGCTCCTGTGTCTGCCTGTATCTGTAATGGCTGCCATCGTCAAGCGGCCGGTCACCACAAGCTCCAGTTCCTGGTCCACAGGATCCAGACACCAAGGGCGCCATTGGTTACCGCATGCCCGACGACAGGCACCCACAGATTGCGCGAGTACATGTAAAGAGCGTTGTACGTAATCCCCGCGATGGCGCCGGCCAGCCACATGTCGTGCTCGACGGCAAAAAGGATTGTGGTGATGACAAATGCGCCAAGCCCGACCCGGCGCGGATCGAGAGCAAGAAACTCGTGCTGGTCAATCCAGCGCAAAACCAGAGATCGCCAGAACAGTTCTTCCATGACCGGCACGACAAGGGCAAGTCCGGCCAGCCGCAGCAGCGCCCTGAGCCAATCGATGCCGCCATCGGCCAGCAGGGGAACAAAACGCCCTTCGTGCGTTGCTGTCGCCGTGGTCTGCCCAAGCGCGATCCAGATCATGAAAACAGCCAGCCCGGCGACGATACCCGTGCTCCAGTGGAAACTGCTCACCGACGACGGCGTGTGCAGTTCCGAATATGCGGGCCAGAGCAGGATCAGAACAACCGCCACCACGCCGCCGCGGGCTACCGCCAGCCAGTCGCGGACGATCCCTGCCGCATCGCCTTCAAGCCAGGCGGAGCCTATCGACCCCATAACGAGAAAGCCGACGAATACGGCGAATGGCGCAGTGCGGACAACGATGGTCCGCTGGTGCAGTTCCGAGAGTTTTTGGGAAATCATCAATCCTCGGACATGCCGGTTTAGTGGGTCGAAGCTTCCCGCCGGAAGGGTGCCGCCAGCGGTTCGCCGATGAAAATGCCCTGGCCCGGCATGGCCACGCTCTTCCAGTAGGCCTCGATCAGCGTGTCGCCCTTCAGGTAGTTGGCCGCCACAAGTGCCGGGTTTGGAAACTTCTGCGGCAGGTTGCAGGGTTCGACAACCGTGCCATAGCTGCCGGTGGCGCCTGCCTCGAGCCAGCGCAAGGCGCTCATCTGGCCGCCGTCCTGACTGGAAAGCTGGCCGCCCGACGAGGTCAGGTGATCGGCGATGGCGCCGGGAAGGAACTGGAGGGTTTGCAGGCCTTCAACCGCACGCTTGCCGGTGAAGTAGAACAAGACGTCATTCACGTCCTTCAGGCTGTCCTGCTTGAGAATGTGCACCGGAACGCGGCCGTCGATGACACGCCGGGCCGCCGGGTAAGACGTGCTGCGCACGTTGCGCGCGGGATCGGAGGTCGATAGCAGGTAGGCGGCCCCCGCCGGGAACTGGCCGTCCGACTTGACGCCGCGATCGATCAGTTCCTTGGCATGCTCGAAGCTGGTCGCCGCAATCGCCATCGTCGGCCGCATGCCCAACCGGGCAAAAGGCAGGGACGTGCGCGAATTGAAGTAGGGACTTGGCCGCGTCGGCTTGCACCCGGGTTCGCAGAATGCCGGATCGTAGCCGAACGCGAACGCCGAGGTGATCGACATGCACTCGACCCGATACGGCAAAGCCCAGGTCAAGGCAAATGCCTGAATCCGGCGCATGGCTTTCTTGTCGACAGTCGCCTTGATGTCCTCGAACTCCTTGCGCGTCAACGTGGTCTGATCCGGTGGGAAGGCCACCCTGATGATGTTCTGGAAGGAAATGCGGCGCTGGGCGGCGTAGTATTCTCCGATGCGCACGCTCAACGGATCCGATGTGTTGATGATGACGGAAAGATGCCGCGCATCGAGCGCTCGCGCCGGAAGCGCCGTCAGCAGAGCCGTCATGATGGTCAGACAAAGGGCGGTGCGCACGAAGGTCATGGATAAAGCACGAGCGGCAACGTCGGCAGCAATCGAAGGGTGTTGGTTCAGTGTAGCGCGCGTTTCCCCCAAATGGATATGGGTCACCAAATTGACTGACCTGCAATGGACCAAGGCATGACCGCGCAACCCCGTGATCGCAATGCGAGCAGAACGCAGCTGGTTCTTGAGCCGCTGCGCGGCAGGCGCGCATGGACTTCGGTAACGACGTTTCTGATCGCATCGAACCTGCTGGTGGCCGGCGCAATGCTGATTTTCGGCGCAGGGTTGTGGCATTCCTCGAGCACGGTGCAAATGGCCTGGGGGGCCAATTTCGGTCCGGCCACAAAAGACGGCGAATGGTGGCGTCTGGGCACCGCCCTGTTCCTGCACTTTGGCTTACTGCATCTGGCGACGAACATGCTGGCGCTTTGGGACGGCGGGCGACTGGTGGAACGCATATTCGGTCCGACCCGGTTTGCCGCGATCTATTTCAGCAGCGGCCTGGCTGGCAATTTGCTGTCCCTGATAGCCCAGGGAGACCGGGCGGTATCGGGGGGCGCATCGGGCGCCGTTTTCGGAATCTACGGCGCCTTCCTCGTCTATCTCCTGCATGAGCGCCGGCACCTTCATCCGGGAGACTTCAAATGGATGTTCTGGGGTGCCGCCGCTTTCTCCGGTATTACGCTGGTGTTCGGGTTTCTGATACCGGGAATCGACAACGCGGCCCATGTCGGCGGGTTCGTTACCGGAGCGATGTTCGGTTTCGTCCTGTTGAAGCCGTTCGCAACCAACAATCAGTCGCTCCATCGAACGCAGCGACTGCTCGCCGGTGCGTTCGGACTGGTCCTTGCCGCGCTCGTCGCACGCATTCCCGATCCAGTATATCGGTGGTCCGAAGAGCAGGCCGCACGAGGGCAAATTCGCGAGTTCATCGGCGAGGACGCAAGAATCAATGCGCGTCTCGGGAAGATCCTCAAGGAGGGGCGCACCGGTGGTGCCAGCTTCGATCAGCTCGCCGGACGCATCGAAACCGAAGTGACGGACTCGTACGAACAGAGTTTCGAGCAACTGTCGGCGTTGCGGCCCGATCCCGGCTTGCCGTCGGCGGCCACCCTGGACCAGTTGCGGCGTTACGCGGAAGCGCGTCGCGATGCGTCGCATGCGCTGGCGGAAGGCGTCAGGAGGAACGACCCGCAGCAAATTCGTGAGGCACTCTCGTCCGCACGGCAGGCTTCGCGCCCGCAGCCAAAGATGCCGCCTGCGGCACGGCCACCACTGAAACAATGAAAGCCGTCTCCAATTACACAATTGAGACAGACGAAAAAAAACCCTGCGGCGCAGGGTTTTTTTGCGGGGGCAGCGACAACCGGATTACAGGAGATTGCGCCGACGCCGTTTGGCGAGGAAACCGATCAAGCCCAGACCCGCGAGCATCATCGCATAGGTCTCAGGTTCGGGAACCGGCGCAATATAGAGCTGGTCTTGGGCGAAGGTCCCAGTCGGATAGGAGCTACCGCCACCGCTAAACCATGTCAGATTCAGCACTTTGACACGCCCGGTGTCATTCCACCCACTCAAGCCTGCGAATGTGATGAGGTCATTCGCCAGCGTGTTGCTTGTACTGCCGAGCTCTTGTTCAATCGTCCAAATGGCCTGCTGCATTGCAGTGCCCTTGTCGATCAAACTCGCGCCGATCCACCCGGTAACAGCGTTCAAGGCAG
>JBIJDJ010000244.1:0-3859 GCA_044344175.1 Sulfuritalea sp. | reverse complement strand
TGCGTCGGCTACCGCCAGGTCTGGGACATGCTGGAAGGGACCTTGCCGCGCGCCGAGCTGCGCGATCGCGGCGTGTTTGCCACGCGCCAGTTTGCCAAGCGGCAACTGACCTGGCTGAAAAGCATGGATGATTTGCGGGTCTTCGACCCGCTGGCAGGCGACGTTACCAGCGCCGCATTGGCCGCCGTGGAAAGCCACCTGGGGCCGTAAAAAAGTCGGCGCTGGTGTTACGGCAAAGCGCGGCAATCCGCCGCGTTGCGCCGCGTTGCGCCGCGCGCTTCAGACCACGATGGTCGGGGCACGACCCCGGCGTTCCTCGATCAAGCCGATGTGATGAACCTGCTCGCCCGCCGCGGCAAGCAGTTGCATCGCCGCGCCGGCATCGGCCTCGGCGACGATCACCACCATGCCGATGCCGCAGTTGAAGACGCGATGCATCTCGGCGTCGGCGACCTGACCTTCCTTCTGCAGCCACTGGAACAGCGGCGGCAAGGGCCACTCGCTGCGCTCGATGACCGCCGTCAGATGCCCGGGCAATACCCGCGGGATGTTTTCGGTGAGACCGCCGCCGGTGATGTGTGCCATGCCTTTGACATGGAGGGCCTGTGTCAGCGCCAGCAGGGACTTGACGTAAATGTGCGTCGGCGCCATCACGGCATCGGCCAGCGGCACGCCGCCCATGTTCATCTTCAAGTCCGGCTTGGCGCGCTCGAGAATCTTGCGGATCAGTGAATAGCCGTTGGAATGCGCGCCGGACGAGGCCAGGCCCAATACCACGTCGCCCGGCCGGATCGACTTGCCATCGATGATCGCCGACTTTTCCACCGCGCCGACCGCGAAGCCGGCCAGGTCGTATTCGCCATCCGGATACATGCTGGGCATTTCCGCGGTCTCGCCGCCGATCAGCGCGCAGCCAGCGAGTTCGCAGCCGCGGGCAATGCCTTCGACCACCGTCGCCGCCGTATTCACATCGAGCCGGCCGCACGCGAAGTAATCGAGGAAGAACAGCGGCTCCGCACCCTGTACCAGGATGTCATTGACGCTCATCGCCACCAAATCCTGGCCGACCGTATCGTGGCGGTTCCACTGGAAGGCCAGTTTGAGCTTGGTGCCGACGCCGTCCGTGCCCGACACCAGCACCGGTTCGCGATATTTCCTGGAAAGTTCGAACAGCGCACCGAAGCCGCCGATGCCGGCCAGCACTTCCGGCCGCATGGTGCGCTTCGCCGCAGGCTTGATGCGTTCGACCAGCGCATCGCCGGCGTCGATATCGACGCCGGCGTCGCGATAGGTGAGCGGGGACGGGGATGGGCTGGAAGCAGTCAAGATGAAGTCCTTGGAGACGCAGGCGGAATGAAGGGGAACAGCATCGATTGGCGCCGGATCGGCGATAATCGGCGCTGGAAACCACAGCTAATACGCGAATTTTACCGGAAATGAACTCGTCTCCAGATGCCCGCCGCAGCGACCGCCGGCAGCCCGTCCGCTGTTTCGTTCGGGGCGCCTGAATGGATACTCGGCAACAGCAGATGCTGCTTGACCTGAAGCCGGAGCAGCCGCCGACGCTGGACAATTTCGTCATCGGCGCCAACGCCGAACTGGTCGAGCGTCTGCGCGGCCTGGGTAGCACCGGCAGTTTCGATGCCCTCACCCTCTGGGGCGATCCTGGCTGCGGCAAAAGCCACCTGTTGGCGGCCACCGCCGCAAGCGCGCATGGCCGGCGACCGGTGACCCACCTGCAGGCAGCCGAAGCGGGGACGGAACTCCCGCTCGCCCCCGGCAGCCTGCTGGTCATCGACGACATCCAGGCACTCGGCGCCGAGGCCCAGATCGCGTTGTTTCGCGCCTTCAACGCGGCGCGCTTTCTCGGCCTCGCCCTGCTGCTTGCCGGCAATGAACCGCCCCTGCGGCTGGGCTTGCGCGAGGACCTGCGCACCCGCATCGGCCAGACCCTGATCTACGAAATCCAGGCGCTCTCGGATGACGAAAAAAGCGCGGCCCTGCGCCGCCACGCCATCGAACGCGGCATGCTGATGGATCCCGGTGTGGTGCATTACCTGCTGCGCCACGGCCGCCGCGACCTGCCTTCGCTGATGGCCATGCTGAACAGCCTCGACCGCGCCTCGCTGGAACAGAAACGCCCGCCCACGCTGCCCCTGCTGCGTGAATTGATGCAGACCTCACTGGATCTGGATAAGACATGAACGACACATCCCCCAGCCCCTTTTGGCTTCGGCATAACGTGGCTTCGCCACATGAGCCTACGCCGCAACTGCGTCCTTCGGACTTGTTGTCCAGGAAAACGCAGTTTCAGTGCAGGCTAACGCCGGCTGTATCGGCGTTAAGCGTAGCGGCCGAAACTAAAAGGGGTGATCACGGCTCACTGCGCTCGCAGGGTTTTGGAACGGCCGCCTTGGGGCGGCCCGGCGGCACACCATGAAACTCGCCCTGTTCGACCTCGACAACACCCTGCTCAATGGCGATTCGGATTTCGAATGGGCGCAATTCCTGATCGGCAAGGGTGTGCTCGACCGCGAAGTCCATGAGGCGACCAACATCGAATTTTTCGAGCAATACAAGGCCGGCACCTTGGACATCCATGCCTTCCTCGATTTCCAGTTGGCACCGCTGGCGCGTCATTCACGCGCCGAACTCGACGCCTGGCATCGCGAATTCCTCGCCACGCACATCCGCCCGCTGATCAGCCCGGCCGCCCGCGCGCTGGTGCAGCAGCACGCCGCGGCCGGCGACCTGCTGGCCATCGTCACCGCCACCAATAGCTTCGTCACCGGACCGATCGCCCGCGAGTTCGACATCGCGCACCTGATCGCGACCATCCCCGCGCAGGACAACGGCCGCTTCACCGGGCAGCCGCGCGGCACACCCTCGTTTCGCGAAGGCAAGATCGAGCGCGTGAACGCCTGGCTCGAATCGATCGGCCTCTGGCTCGGCAGCTTCGAGCAGAGCTGGTTCTACAGCGATTCGCACAACGACCTGCCGCTGCTGGAAAAGGTCACGCACCCCGTGGCGGTCGATGCCGACGCAACGCTGGCGCAGGTCGCCGCCGAGCGCGACTGGCTGCGGATCAGCCTGCGCAGCTAGCCGCCGTAGCGAGGGCGCCGACTTTTACCGGGTGCAGGCAACAGCAGCCAACGATTCGGGTATACTCCGCCCCCTGCAAACGGCCGTGAGCGTAATGCTCGTCGTCGTTTTCGGAGACGTGGCCGAGTGGTCGAAGGCACGCCCCTGCTAAGGGCGCATCTGGGCAAAACCTGGATCCAGGGTTCGAATCCCTGCGTCTCCGCCAGAACATTGGCATAGAACTTTCTTTGCCATTTACGAAGACCCCGCTACACGCCAGTGTTAGCGGGGTTTTTCGTTTATACCTGTTGACTACGGCCCCACGCAAAACGCATAAATTACCCACGAAACGGCATTCTTAACCCCAGATTCTCTAAACCTGTTGACCTCGGGTTTTTAGTCTGGATTTTTGAAGCCCTTGTGGCACAAGGCTTTCGGGGCGATGGCTCCAGATGCACCTCGTGTGTTGTTGGCGACCGGAAAGCTGGTTGGCGAGGGTTTTGATCATCCGCCGCTCGACACCCTGGTGCTGGCTATGCCGGTTTCGTGGAAGGGAACGCTGCAGCAATACGCCGGTCGCCTGCACCGCGAGCACGCGACCAAGACCGACGTGCGGATCATCGATTTCGTCGATACCGGTCACCCGGCGCTGCTGCGGATGTGGGACAAACGGCAGCGGGGCTATCGTGCGATGGGGTACAAAATCGGTAGCGAGACAGAAACTCAAACAACTATACGTCTTTGACGTATAATCTAACATGCTCACGATTGTAGAAAC
>JBIJDJ010000006.1:0-42255 GCA_044344175.1 Sulfuritalea sp. | reverse complement strand
ATCATGCTGCTCGGCGGTTGTCACGCCATGCTTTGCGGCTACGTTCTCGGCCGTTTGGAGCATCGAGTGACCGCCCAGCGGATCGCAGCCAAAGTTGCTCATCACCCAGTCTTCGTTGGAGCCCGTGCCGCCCGGCGCCTTTGGATCCGGATAGTAGATGTGTGGCCCGTTCGAGGTTCGATCGCAGGTGATGGCCAGCACCGTTTCGGCCAGTCCGCTGTTGATTTCCTGCGCCGCAGTGAGCAGTACCCGTACCCCGGTGGCGCAGGCCTGCATCAGGGTCGGACCGCCAATGTGCCCTGCCCCTGCCAGACCGGCAACCCATGGCAGCCCGTAAAACGAATGTTTCTGGGGCACCGAAAAGCCCAGGACGCCGGCATCGAACACAGCGGGATCGATACCTCGTGAGCCGAGTTCGGTCTTTACGACATGGCCAGCGAATTCCAGGCTGTGCAGGTGGGAAAAGCTGCCCTGCCAACGGGCGAAGGGAGTGCTCCAGTAGGCGCCGTAGGGTATTTCTGCGTTGTACAAGTTCTTGACTCCCGGCTGTTTTTATCCACGGCAAATAGCAGGCCTGTATTCCTCATGGGCCAAGATCGACGGATGGTGCATCGCACAATCTCAATTAAAAATACATTGAAAGTTAATTGACTGTTGCTATACTACAAACTGGAATATTCGGTGTCAACATTTATATTTTGCCCGCTGGCTCGCCCCTCTGCGTCACAAGCTTTGCTCCAGCAATGCCTTCCCAGATGTACCCCCAGCCACCCGGAGTGCCCACCATGAACAAAAGAATCGCGAACCCGCTGTTGCAAACGCCGCCAAGGGGAATCCCGAAACATGTCGGAATCATCGGCGCCGGTACCATTGGCCCCGACATCGGGTATTACCTGAAGAGCGCATTGCCGGATATCCGGCTGACGCTGGTGGATCTCAATCAGACTGCGGTCGACAAAGCGGTGCAGCGCTGTCATGACTATGCGCGCAAGGCGGTCGAAAAGGGCAAGATGAACGCCGAACAAGCCGCGGCGGTAACCGCCAATATCAGCGGCACCCTGGACTACAAGGCACTGGCGGATGCTGACTGGGTGGTTGAGGCAGCGACAGAGAATATCGACCTCAAGCATCGCATCTTTTCGCAGCTCGAAAGCATCGTGTCGCCCACAGCCTTGATTACGTCGAACACCAGTTCGCTGCCGGCCGCGAGGCTGTTTTCGCACCTTCGCCACAAAGAGCGCACGACGGTCACCCATTTCTTTGCGCCGGCGTGGCGCAATCCGGCAGTTGAAGTCATCGACTGGGCGGGCGTCGATCCGGCGGTGATCGAATACCTGCGCTGGTTGTTCTGCATCACGGGCAAGGTGCCGATGGTCACCGCCGACGCCGTCTGCTTCATGCTCGATCGAATCTTCGACAACTGGTGCAACGACGCCGCCTTCCTGCTTGACAAGGCGACTGCCGCCGAGGTCGATGGCGCCGTCAAGGACTTCGTCCATGCCGGGCCATTTTTCGTGCTGAATCTTGCCAACGGCAACCCGATCATTACCGAGACCAATACTCTGCAGGCCGAGGAAGAAGGCGAACACTATCAACCGGCGACGATCTTCCGTTCAGTGCAAACCTGGGTGACCAATTCGCCGGGAAAACCGGCGCCCTGCTCCCCTTGCGTTGCGGCCCGTGTGCGGGATCGCTTGCTGGGGGTGCTGTTTTCACAGTCGGCCGACATTCTCGACCGGAACATCGGTGAGCCGGCCGATCTGGATATTGGCTGCAAAGTAGCGCTGGGCTTCAAGCGCGGACCATTGACGCTTATGCGTGACCTCGGCGAAACCGAGACCCGCCGCATACTCGATCAGTTCGCCGCTGATCGTCCTGGCATGCCCATGCCCAAGCGTTCGCTCGGCGACTACCAAAATTTCTATCATCATGTGCTGGTCGACGACATCGACGGCGTAAAGGTGATTACTCTGCGGCGTCCGGAAGCCCTGAATGCCTTGCACGACGAACTGACCGACGAGGTGCTCGATGTCATTCGCCGTCATGAACATTCATCTGCGGTCAATGGTTTCGTCATCATCGGCTATGGAGCCAAGGCCTTCTGCGCCGGCGCCGACATCGGACGCTTTCCCTCCATGCTTGGTGACAATGACGCGGCGACCCAGTATTCGCGCGATTGTTCGCGCCTGCTCCTCCATCTTGATGCCATGAAAAAGCCGGTCGTGGCGGCGCTGAATGGCATGGCCCTGGGTGGCGGACTGGAGCTGGCGATTCGCTGTCATGGCATCGTCGCCATGCGCGACGCATGGATGCAGCTTCCCGAAATCACCCTCGGCATTGTTCCGGGCATCGGCGCCATGGTGGTGCCCTATCGCCGCTGGCCTCAAGCCGGAGCCCAGTTCAACGACATGTTGCGTCGGGCGGCGCGACTGACTGCTGCAAAGGCGCACGAGCTGGGCGTGGTTGACAGCCTGGCCGACGATATTCCCGGATTGCTCGCGCAAGCCATCGCGCGGGTGCGTGAATTGGCGAAGCAGTCTATCGGCATCCGCCAGGAGGCCGTCAAACTGACTCCCTTCGAAGCCATCGATTCAACATCGGTTTCAGGCCAGCCGATGAGCCGTCAGACGCTTGGTATTCTTGAAGATGCGATTCGCCAGGCTGCCGCGCAATCCACACTCGATGCGGCGCTCGAAGTCGGCTACAGGGCGTTTGGCCAGAGCGCCTGCACTGCGGCTGCGAAAGAAGGCATCGGTGCGTTCCTGCAAGGACGCAAGCCGGATTTCACCTCTGTACCGTAACGCCGGTATTGCCGCTATCCCGGCGGCGAGTTCTTGCGAGTCGCTACCGGCGGCTTCACAACAAATTGCGTAACAAGGGATGAATTGAAAAATGCAGAACGGGTTATTCACCTCGCGCTATCCAATCCGGTTTTCCCACACCGACATGGCAGGCATCGTCTACTACCCGAACTTCTTCGACATGTTCCAGACCGTCGTGGAAGACTGGTTCGATCATGCACTGGGCATACACTATGCGACCTTGATCCGGGAACGCAAGGTGGCCCTGCCATCGGTGAAAGCCGGCTGCGAGTTCTTCAATCCAGCGCGGATTGGCGACATCCTGGAGCTGACGGTTCATCTCGAACGCACTGGGCGTTCATCGATCGCACTTGTGATCGAGGGTGTCATCGGCGCTGTCAAGACGCTGCGTGGCGAAGTTGTACTCGTGACGCTCTCGTTGGAAACCTTCAAGTCGATTCCGATTCCGCCGGATATCACCGAGCGTCTCGATGTCTATCGACAATCCGCGACCGCCTGAGGCGCGCCCGGCTTCACTTTCGCTCGACAGTCCGGCTATCGCCGTCCCGCCAGCGCCGACTTCTTCAAGTAGAACTTAATCAGCGTACCGGCAAGCATACTGAAACAACTATCACGACACGAAATGGAGGAATGACTGATGACAAAGAAGGCAATGATTGTTCAGCCCGGGGGCGGCTACGACAAGGTGGTCGTCGGCACACGCGAAGCTCAAGCCCCGAAATCTGGCGAGATCACCGTGCGCTTGCATGCCAACTCGCTTAACTATCACGATTTTGCGGTAGTCAGCGGCATATGGGGGCCGGTCGAACCACGCATACCAATGGCAGACGGCGCTGGTGAAGTGGTGGCTATCGGAGAGGGAGTTAAGGAATTCTCTCTTGGCGACCATGTCGTGAGCACGTTTTTCCCCACCTGGATCGCCGGCGAGCCGTTGGTCGAAGGATTTGCCACCGTCCCCGGAGATGGTGTCGATGGTTATGCACGGGAATCCGTTACCGCATCGACGAATGCATTTACGCGCTCACCCAAGGGCTGGAGTCACGCTGAGGCATCAACGTTGCCGACGGCCGCCGTAACAGCCTGGCGCGCCCTGATGGCCGATGACGCGCTCAAGCCAGGGGATACGGTCCTTGTGCAAGGTACAGGGGGCGTTTCAATTTTCGCTCTCCAGTTTGCCAAAATCGCGGGTGCGACCGTGATCGCAACATCTTCCAATGATGACAAGCTTGGGCGCTTGCGTGCCTTGGGCGCAGATCACGTTCTAAACTACCGAAAGAATGCCACATGGGGGCAAACTGCTCGCGAGCTGGCCGGCGGCCGCGGCATCGACCACATCGTCGAAGTCGGGGGACCGGCAACCTTGGAACAATCCATGACAGCGGCCAGAGTCGGCGGCCACATTTCGTTGATCGGCATCCTTACCGGCCTTGGCGGAGATTTCCCTCTCGTTACGGCTCTCAGCAAACAATTGCGGCTTCAGGGGGTGGCGGTAGGAAATCGCACCCATCAACAAGACATGATCAGAGCCATCGACGCCAACGGGATGCACCCTGTCATCGACAAATGCTTTGCATTGGATAACATCGTTGAAGCATTTCGCTACCAGGAGTCGAATCGCCACTTCGGAAAAATTTGTCTTGAGATGTAGGGCCAATTCACGCAGGACGACATAGCAAGGTTGCGCTGGCGGAACTCCATCGAGGAGCGCTTTGGCTGGGGTAAGACGGTGAGGCGCATCCGGCAGACGGTCTACCGCAGATTGGAACGGGTTGATCAGCACTTCAAGTTGACGATGGTGGCGATCTCACGGGCATGGCTCGAATACTGTTCGCGGTGCCGCAGAAAACGACGCAATGAGGCAGCAAAACAGCACCGATGCGTCGATTCGCTACGCCATGGACTGCGAAATGCCATTCTCTCAGTCTCGATTCGCATTCAATGGACTCGTCATGATGGTCGGACTCAGCGAAATCGGTAAAATTGCAACAGCCTGCTAAGCATCTACGGCAAGGAACCATCCTCCGCCGCCAGTTTGAACGTGGCCGATATTCGCATCGCTTCGTCATAGACTCCGGTGAGCAGGCTGATTAGTTGGGTGGTCTCCGCCAGTCGGCTGTCTATTGCTTCGATGGCCTTG
This sequence comes from Sulfuritalea sp., assembly GCA_044344175.1. Lineage (GTDB taxonomy): Bacteria > Pseudomonadota > Gammaproteobacteria > Burkholderiales > Rhodocyclaceae > Sulfuritalea. The sequence goes on along the minus strand of JBIJDJ010000006.1, from coordinate 37,296 downwards.
GTTTGCTCGGTCAACGCCAACTGTCTGAAGTAGGCATATCGCTTGATCAACTCCAGCCCCTTTGGCGTTACTTCATAGGTTTGCAGTTTGCTCTTCGCTTCACGGGATTTGCTTACCAGTTTGTAGCCATCAAGCTTGCGGAGGCAGTACTGGATATTGGTTACCGCATCGGCGTTGATCTGCCGCGCCAGGACACCAACTGTGGTCGGCACTCCCAGTAGTCCAAGCACATGAAGGACTATGATTTCGGAAAACGACAGGTCGCCCAGCCCGGAAAGGTGTGCGATCTGCATGGCATGTCGCTCGAATGCCTGCTGAAATCGGATCGTAGCCCACTCGAACTCCGTGGTCATGACATCATGATGCGTCATCCCCATGAGCCAAGTGCGTCGTTCCAGCACCATTTTTTCGGCCGCAGATACAGTCTGCTTCTTTTGCATTTGATTTGCCATTTCAGTTCAATCAGCGGGCGACTCAGGCTGTAGCGTATACGCAGTTGACGTTCTGCCCGCCTCGTCGTAAAGCCCAGTCAGCATGCTGACTGTTTTGGCCGAATACAGCAAGCGAGACTCTCCGCTTTCCAGTTGCGCAACCTGTGAGACCACGAGTTGAGCGCGAATATTCGCCAGTTCGTCGCACAAATGACGTCCTTTGTCTGTGGCAGTGAGCTTGGTATTCTTCCCGGAGGAGTTCTTGTCTTTCTCGATAAGGCCCGCCGACATGAGTTTGCGCAGCGTGTACTGGACGTTCTGGATATCGTCACGGTTGAGAAGGCTGGCGATCATGTTTGCCGGTTTCGGGCGATCATGCAATCGCACGATATGAAGCACCAGCGTTTCGGAAACGCCCATGCCGGGCAGCCCGAGCATGTTCAGTGCATGGAGGTTGTAGCGGTCAAAGGCCTCGCGCCAGCGCAACAACGCCCACTCAAGCTCGGTCGTGGCTGCTTCCAGAGGCGTTTTTGCCAAGTGCCAACTCGTTACAGGAGAAAACGCCTCGTCTTTCGCCGGATCCTCGACATCAGTGCTTTGCTTCATTCTCCACCCTCAATTCTCGACATGATTCATCCAGAAAGAACCGCTACCAACGCCCGGTCCGACGCCGACATCAATGAAATCGTCGGCTGAACCTTTCATCTTTCAACCTGACACCCCGTTACGCATCAAGGAAACCGGAGGAATAACGTCAACTAGTGTCTGATTGTCGGCGATACACCCCTTGGTGTTTCATACCGGTCCCCAAAAGCGCTACTGGTGCAGAAAGCCGTGGCGTCTATTTTACCGGTCGGGAAACGTCGCCATATCAGTTTATAGCTGTACCTGGTCGCGAATGTGCCAACTACTTGTTCCGCGTTGCAAGACGCAAGTAGCGGTGGCGGCACCAAACTGGACTCCTGATTTGTCCTGACCGGCTTCATTGCCAATCAATGGCACCGCTCTCGGGGGCAAGCGCACTACCCTTCGCTGATGCTAGTCTCTGGCCGATGGTGATTGTGCGTTGCAAACTTCACCAAACTCGACGACAAACATTCGGAGGTTCACATGGCAGACAAGCGACCCACACTTACATTCATCGGCGGCACAGGCGATCTGGGCTCGGGCCTGGCGTGGCGCTTCGCCAAGGCGGGCTACCCCGTGATCATCGGTTCGCGCGCAGCGGAAAAGGCGATACAGTCCGCCGCGGAAATGGCCAGGCGCGGCCCGCTTGATGTTCAGGGGATGGATAACGCCGCTGCGGCCGAGGCCGGCGATATCGTGTTCATGACGGTTCCCTTCGCCAGCCATGAAAGCACGCTCGCATCGATTCGCGCCGCCGTTCAGGGAAAGATCTTTGTCGACTCCACGGTGCCCCTGATGCCACCCAAGGTCATGCGCGTGCAATTGCCGGCGGGTGGATGCGTCGCCAAGCAAACCCAGGAAGTCCTGGGTGAAGGCGTCCGCGTCGTTTCAGCTTTCCAGAACGTTGCGGCGGCTCACCTCCAGGCCGAAGATGCCCGCCTCGACGACTGTGACGTCCTGGTGACCGGCAACGACGCCGATGCGCGCGAAGTCATCGTCAAACTGGCTGCCGAAATCGGCTTCAAGGCCTGGCATGCGGGCAGCATTGATAACTCTGCAGTTGCCGAGGCCCTGACATCGGTGCTGATTTTCATGAACAAGCGTTACGGCATCGCCGGAGCCGGGATTCACATCACGGGGACACCAACCAAGGCCGGCTAGCTCTCAAGGCAGCAACCAAAATCAAAGATCGTTGCCCGACAAGGGCGAACGGCCTTTTTTCTGGTACCCGTCAGGGTGAGCAGGCAGTCAGTTCGCCATCGCGTCCCTTGGCTCTCAAGAGTCCCGGCGAAAGGCCGAAACGGTCCTTGAAAGAACGGCTGAAATGCGCGGAATCATTGAAGCCACGACGGTATGCAATTTCGCAGATCGTCAGCGACGCCATGGACGGATCCAGCAGATCCTCGCGTCCGGCTTTGAGGCGGCGGTCCCAGATCCACTTGCTCACCGTCATGCCGCACTGCCGAAAAAGTCCATGCAGATGACGCACGGAAATGAAGTTGGCATTGGCAATCCGCGTCGGGGTCAATTCATGGTCGGAGAAATTCTCCTCCAGATAGGAAAGAATCCCGGACAGGCGCGCTGACTGATTCTCATTTTCCCTGCTGTCGCGCTTGTTGCGTGAGCGGAGCACCGCCCCGACCAGCGCGAGGAAACTGTCGGCGAGCGTGAATTGCTCGGTTTCGGAAAGGGCGCCCTCTTTTTCCTGGGTCAGGGACTTGAGCAGGCAGATCACCACGGGCACCAGCCCCCCGCCGGTTAACATGGTCGCGCCAAAATCGCGCACCTCCCTTCCGAGCACGCGCTCATGGAACACACGATGCGGAATGCGAAGAATGATCTTGCTGCCCTTCTCGGGATAGTCCACGTTGTAGGGGACGTTGCTGGGTACGATCGCCAGTTCATTCTCGCGGAGCGTGAATGTCTTCTCGGCCTGGGTAATTACAGCGGTTCCCTCGAGTTGCACATGCAGAAGGAAATCCAGAACGTCGTCGGCGAGGATATCTTCATCGCGCCGAAATACGCTGACCGGATCGCTCTCGATGCGATGAATCGTCAAACTCGCGAGCTTGTACCGGCTGACTGAATAGTGCTCGAAAGGCTCGGTATGCTTTTGTGGAAGAACACGCACGACCGAACTCGCCACGATGCTCAATTGTGGTCCTTCGGATACCAGGGGGACTGCCATAACTGTTTCTCCTCCAGCGTAACGCCAGCCTTCAGGCCGGTTCTCGTGTAAATGCAGTGCTTTACGGTGGACAAATTAGCGACTGTTGATTCGCTATTTATTCGCCCAATGTCCTTCTTACCATGAAACTTGCGTTTTGGTCAAAGACATTGGGCAAATCGGGAATGCAAGCACTCCTTACAGTTTGGCAGCCATTTGTGCAAATTCGGCATCGGTGACGAGACGATGCGTATGCGTGGCCTGCTCCTTGACGCTGGCCAGAAGGCTCGGGAACTTGTCGGTAGCAACCGCTAAACCGAGTTCCTTGACCTTGATTTCAATGTTCGCAAGACCACTCTTCTTACCCAGGACAATACCGCGTTGCGCTGCAACAATCGATGATGAATAGGGTTCGATGGCGTCGGGCATATGGAACTGCGCTGCCACGGCGCCACTTTCGCGCACGAACAGCGCTTCGCCCACTACCGGCTTCCAGCGGTCAACCTGATAGTCCCCTGATTTGCGCACCAGTTCGGATACTTTCCGCGCCTTGGACAGGTCCATCTCGACTGGTACCTTGTACAAACATTGCAAGGCCAGCGCAACTTCGCAGATGTCGGCATTGCCAGCACGCTCGCCCATACCGTTGATAGTGCCCTGAATCCAGGTGGCACCGCCGCGGACGGCGGCAATCGCAGCCGCTGTGGCCAGGCCGAAATCGTTATGCCCATGCCAATGGATCGGAACATTCGGGCCAACCCATGAACCGACCTTGCGGATGAGAAATTCCACCGACTCCGGCGCGCAGGCGCCAATGGTGTCGACCACCGATATTTCCTCTGCGCCGGCCGCGATGGCGGCCTTATAGACCTGCTCCAGGAAGCCGAGGTCGGAGCGCGTGCTATCGACCGGAAAGAAATTCACCCGCATGCCATGAGCGCAAGCGTGCTTGATGGCATCGGTCAGGCGCGTGATCACCGACTCACGGGTAAAACCGTAGGCCGTCATCTTTTGTTCGCTGGTGGCGATTTCGATGAGAACCGACGTGGTGCCCAACTCGATATGCGCATCCACATCCGCCTTCACGGCACGAGCGAAGCCCCATATTTCCGATTTAAATTTGGCGGCAAGAATCCGCCGCACGGCTTCGGTATCTTCATCGGATACCCGCGGAAAGCCCGACTCGATGCGTCCAATGCCCAACTCGTTCAGACCGCAGGCGATCTCGAACTTGGCATCCGCCGAAAACACCACGCCTACTGCCTGTTCGCCATCACGCAACGTCGTGTCGTAAAAGCGAACGACTTTTGTGCGGTCGAAACCATCCAGCACTTCAGGACGATCATTGATATCGCCGGTCCAGATCAGATCGGGGGGGACAGGTGTGTTGGCGTTCATTTGCTCTCCTTCAATTCAAGCAATTGCAATCGGGCGGACCAGGGATGCTTCACCGCCCTTGATCTTCAGCGGCAGCACGACCACCGTGCTGATGTAGTGCTTGTCGGCGGCAAGAGCCTCAAGGGTCAGGCTCTTCATGACATAGATACCGGCCTCGACCAGGATGATACGGTGGCTGGCAAAAGGCGCCGGCACTCCCAGGGACAAATTGTCGGTGCCCACCAACTTCGGCTTGCGTGCAACGATCCAGTGCGCAGCGTCGTCACTCAAACCGGCCCACTTGTTCAGATAAGCGTCGCGGTCAGTCTCGAAAAAGCGGGCGTAGCCGGTACGCACCAGAATGCAGTCACCTTCCTGAATGGCAACCCCCTGCCTCGACGCGGCCCCTTCAAGGTCTTCAGGGGTGATGGCATAGCGCTCGGGCAGGATGTCCAGACCCTTGTACCCGGGAATATCAAGCAGCACTGAGCGCAACAGCAGAGGCGGCACCTTTTCCAGGCTATGCAGGGGCTCAGGCAGTTTTGTGAAGCCGGTGTCACGCTGGTAGGGCGTGACATCGATGCCCATCACCTTATTGTCCTGGGACATGTGAATCGGCAAGTCGAAATGCGTGCCGGCATGCATGGATGTGACGAGGAGACTGATCGCGTCCGAAAAACCGGGCTCGATGCCCATCTCATCGAAGGATTTACGCACGTATTCGTGGTAGCGATAGAGAAAGAACTGGAACGGCGGATCAAACGGATGAACCGGCATGGCGGGCCAGTAGGCCTGTCCAAGATCGTAAACTTTTGCCTTCGACAGGACGTCAAACAAGGCTTGACCGCTCATCTCAATGCTCCTCGAACTAAATTGTTAGCGCAATGCCAGCCTTGGTCAGACGGCAAAAAGCACAAAACCGATATCACCCGCGCTCGATGACGAAACGCGGCTCCCGGCTCGGCATGGGGAGATAATCACGACGCGTCACCGCGCCATACAGTGTGCTGCGCTGAACCGGGACGCGCCCTATCGAGGCAATCGTCGCGTCCAGTTCCGCCGGGGTCATTTCCTGGCCATGCTCGGCGCCGGCTGCGCGGCTGATGCTTTCATTCATCAAGGTGCCGCCGAGATCGTTGGCGCCGGCCTGCAAGCTTGCCAGTATGCCCTCGCGTCCCATCTTGACCCATGAGGTCTGAATGTTGCCGATGAGCGGATGCAAGGCCAGTCGCGCCACGGCGTGCATCAGCACTGCTTCGCGGAATGTCGGTCCGCGCCGCGCCCTGCCCCGCCGGTATAGCGGCGCCTCCATGTGCACAAACGGCAAGGGCACAAATTCGGTAAAGCCTCCCGTTTCCTCCTGCAAATCCCGCAGGTGCAACAGGTGTCGAGCCCAATGCACAGGCTGCTCGACATGGCCGTACATGACCGTCGCCGTACTCCTGAGCCCGATACTGTGAGCCGTGCGCATCACCTCGCTCCACTGCGCCACAGTCAGCTTGTCGGGGCACAGCACCTTGCGCACGTCGTCATCGAGTATCTCGGCGGCCGTCCCCGGCAATGAAGCCAGTCCCACTGCCTTGAGTTCGATCAGGTAATCACGCAGGGGCATCCCCAGCGTCGTCGCGCCCTGCCAGATCTCAAGCGGTGAAAAGGCATGAATATGGATGTCCGGACAAACCACCTTGATCGCCTTGCAGATATCGAGATAGGTCTGTCCCGTATATGAAGGATGTATTCCCCCCTGCAGGCAAACCTCAATTGCGCCACGATCCCACGCCTCGGCAGTCTTGTTTTGGATTTCTGGCAACGACAGCGTGTAGGCCTTGCCGCGGAGTTCTTCGCTGGTCTTGCCTTTGGAAAACGCGCAGAACTGGCACTTGTAGGAGCAGATGTTGGTGTAGTTGATGTTGCAGTTCGGAATATAGGTGACTGAATTGCCCTTCACCTCGACACGCAATTCGTCGGCGGCAGCGCAAAGAACCCGGAAATCTCCGCCGCGCACATCGAATAATCGAGTGACTTCAAGTTCGGACAGCCGCACCCCGCGTGCCGCCTTTTCCGCGCACTGATAGGTTTCGCTGCCTAAAAAGTGACTCAGATGCGGCGTGGGCGGGAAGTTCGGCAGCTTTGGCGGTGAACCAATGTCGCCCGGCGACCATGCATCGGTACGCGGGAATCCACAGGCATCGACACGGGAACGCACGGCTTGATGCAACTCGGGATCAACCCACTGTTCAAGTTGCTGCACCAGTTTCGGATAAAGAGGCAAACGCGGCACCAAGGTTTTCCCGGCAATCTCGGTTTCTCTTGCCAACAATCGCAAATGAGGCCATGGGGCCTCCGGATTGACATGGTCCGGCGTCACGGGAGAGACTCCACCCAGATCATTGATCCCGGCCCGGATCAGGGCGCGCAATGAATGTGGCGACAGATTGGGCGGTGCCTGGATATTGGCCTCGGCACCCAGAATGATGCGCGCAACGGCTATGGTCCAGCACAAATCTTCGGTTGAAGGCTCCGCCGCATTGGCCATCTTGGTATTCGGCTTGCGGCGGAAGTTCTGGATGATGACTTCCTGGATGTGACCATGCTCGTCATGGAGATCACGCAGCGCCAGCAGCGCCTCAATCCGCTCGCGTCGGGTTTCACCGATGCCGATGAGTATCCCGGAGGTGAACGGTATTTTCAGCTGGCCGGCCGCCGCCATCATTGCCAGACGTGCTGCGGGTTGCTTGTCGGGAGATCCGAAATGAGGCCCCCCTGTATCGCACAGCCTCTGCGCCGAGCTTTCGAGCATCAATCCCTGTGATACTGAAACAGCACGCAAGGCTTGCAAATCCTGCGCGGTCATGACGCCCGCGTTCAAATGCGACAGCAGACCCGTTTCGCGCTGGACCAGCCGCGCCATGGCCGCAAGATAGGACAACGTGGTCTCGTGACCAAGACCGGCGAGCGCCTCGCGCGCACTGGTATAGCGCAACTCAGGTTTGTCGCCGAGGGTAAACAAGGCCTCGTGGCAACCCGCGCGGGCGCCATCGCGAGCAATCGCCAGAACCTGTTCGGGCAGCAGGTACGACAGAACATCACCGCCCGGAACCTTGGCAAAGGTACAGTAATGACAGACATCCCGGCACAGTTGCGTGAGCGGAATGAAAACCTTTGGCGAATAGGTGACCACAGAGCCATGTCCGCGATCCCGAATCGCCCCCGCTACCGCCTGCAGCGCATCCAGCTGATGACAGTCGGCAAGTTCCAGCGCGGTGGCGACATCGGGGCGATCGGATTCAAATAATCTGTCGGTAAGCGAACTCATCGCGTTGTCATCTCGTCATTTCTTTGCACAGACTGCATTTTCCAGGTGCCGGTTCTACTTAACCACACCACAGATGTTCATCATGACCTCGATGTATACCCGCACGATGTCCATCATGTCGCCGATATGCGTGTGTTCGCCTTGCGCCGTGGAGAAACCGCCACCGCCGGTTCGAATCCGGCCGGCCGAGCCGTAATTCACGGTCGGGATGCCGTAGCGATTCATGTGCGCCGCGTCGCTGTACCAGGTTTCGATGCCCATCTCGGGCGCCTTGCCCAACTGGTTCGAGTGTGCGCTGATGATGTTCTGCACCAGTTCGTGATCGTCCGGAATGGAGGTTCCAGGCGCGGAGAGAAAAATCTCGGCCTTGGTGCCTTCCAGATGGGGATTGGCTTTGACCACGCTCTTGATGAGACTGCGAACCTCGTTGAATGCCGCGACCGGCAATACACCCGGAATCGTGCGCACATCGAGATAGATCACGCAGTTGTCCGGCGTCCGGGCACCGCGCCAGGGCCAGCCGCCTTCAATAGCCGAGACATTCACGCGCGGCTGGAAATCGCCGACGGCGTTACGCTTGCAATAGTCAGGAATCCACTCATGAATTGCGTCGAGCACCGCGCGCGCCTTGTTGATGGCGTTGCGGTCAACTTCTGACCAGGCTGTGTGGATCAGGTGGCCAGGCACCGTGATCTTGACCCAGGTCGTGCCGCAGTGACGCGGGATCAGCATCATGTTGGTCGGCTCACCGAGGATGCAGTAGTCAGCTACCGCACCATGGGTAATGGCGTACTTGGTGCCGACGCCATAACCCTGGTACTGGCGGCCTTCATATTCATTGACGGGCGCCTTCTCGATTTCGCCGGCAACGGCCGCGATGACCACGTCGCCGCCAAGTTTGATGCCGGCCTTGCGAATGGCTTCCACGGCGGTAACGTAGTTGGCGAGGGCGAACTTCATGTTGAAGGAACCCATGCCATAGATCCACTCGTTGTCGACCAGCGTGCCTTTGCACTGGTAGCCGATACCGCGGTGCGCCTGCTCGGGACCGAACGAGGTGTCGAGGTGGCCGTTGAACATCAGTGACTTGCCGCCACCATCTCCCTGCATCCGTCCGATGGCGTTATAGCGCTCATCGCCGATAGGCTGCAGCGTGGCATCGAAGCCGGAACCCTTCAACACTTCGTGATACGCACGGGCGACATCACCCTCGAAGCCGGTCGGGCTGGGAATATTCGTTAGATCGATGGTCAGATTGACGAGGCGATCGCGATCAATCAGATCAGTCGCCTTCTTGACGAGATCACTGTTTAGGTTGTTTGCCATGGTTTCCTCGTCCGGATTATTCAACGATGAACGTCGTCAGCGTACCGAGCTTTTCGACGTTGCAGTCGATTCGGTCGCCGTTCTTGAGGTACTGGGGATCCTTGCGGCCGGCGATAACGCCGGGAGGGCTGCCGGACGTAATGACATCGCCCGGTTCCAGCGTAATGTTCGACCACCATGCGACCATGTCGGCGATCTTGTAGATGACATTGCCGGTATTCGAGGTCTGGCGCTCTTCGCCGTTCAGCGTCAGTACCATGCCAAGATTATTGACGTCGCCTATCTCATCCAGCGTCACCAGATGCGGGCCAAGCGGGCAGGAACCGTCAAAGCTCTTGCCAAGCAGGATGACCTTGTTCGAATGCTCGCGTGCCTGGATATCGCGCGCCGAGAGGTCATTGAAAATCGTCAAGCCGGCAACATAGTTCAGCGCCTCTTCGGCTGAAACGCGGAAGGCCTTCTTGCCGATGATGATGCCAACCTCGATCTCGTAGTCGAGTTGTTTGGTGAAGTGCGGCACCTTGACCGATGCGTTGGTCGGCACGACGCTGGACGGCGCCTCGAGGAAGCCGGTGGGGTGTTCAAAATGAAAATCTCCCCAGTTGTGCGCTTGCCACTCCGGCTCTTTCCACGTACTCAACTCGCTGAGGTGGGCCGGAAAATTGCACGAAGTATGCATGATCTTGCCAGGGCGGGGCACCGGCGCCTGCAGATCGACATCGGCGGGAGGAATAACGTTGGATTGCCCCGGAGCAGCCTTCGCCGACAGGGCGCGGGCGCGCGCCATTGCGCTTTCGCCAAGCTCCAGGAAAGGAATCATCACGTTCGGCAACTCGCCGTTCGTTGCCCCGTGAAGATCGAGGATGCCGCCGTCGGCCAGTACCACGCCTATCGTGGCCTTGCCGCTCGACTTAATCTTAAAGCTTGCCAGTTTCATATTTGCCTCTCTGTTGTATTGACGGCACCGCGCGCCTGGCGCGCGGTGCTTTCAGCGTACCCCTCTATGCCTCAGGCCGTGACAGCAGGGCCGGGTTTGAGCTTGGGCAGGACTTCCGCGCCCATCAGGCGGATGGTTTCGATGTTGTCTTCGGTCGTCTTGCCCACCACTTCCAGCAGCGGCAGATTCAACCCGGCGTCCACCAGTTCCTGGGTGATTTCCAGGCACTCGGCCGGCGTGCCGGAGATGACGGTGAAACGGCGCATCATTTCGTCAGTTACCAGATGCGTGACGTTGTCCTGGGTGCCTTCGGCGATAGCCTTGCGGAACGGCTCCCACGAACTGTCGGGCAGACCCGAGCCGGAGAGAATCACGTCATTCTTGATGTTGCGGATCTTGTTGACGATGTAGGTGCCGGTATAGCTGCGCGTCGCATTGCGGGCCTTGTCGCCATCACGCGAGCAGGCGCAGAGGATCACGCCGCCAACCGGGAAGCTGTCGGGCAGGGTGCGATTGGCCTTGGCTGCGCCTTCCTTCATGTTGTTGATGGCGTACTTGACAAAGGCCGGGGAGGTCAGGCCGGCGAGCAGCATGCCGTCGCTTTCCCTGCCGGAGAGCTTCTGCATGAAGGGGCCGGTGGCACCGACATAGATCGGGATATCGGTGCGCAGGCCCTTGCCGGCACGATCAAACGCTGGCATCGACGACTTGTAGTGCTTGCCTTCGTAGGAATACTTCTTGCCGCTGAACACATGGCGCATGATCTCGATGGACTCATGATGCACTGCAACCGGACGCATTTTCTCGATGTCGTACTCGAGATACTCGATGCCGACCTTGCCGACGCCGATGCCCATGACGAAACGGCCATTGGACAACTCGTCGATACCGGCGGCTTCCGACGCCTGGATGGTCGGGTGACGCATGTAGGGGGAGGTGATGCCAAGGCCAACCGGTATGGTCTTGGTCGCTTGGGCAACAACGGCGAGCGTCGTGAAGCAGCCGCGCGCTTCCAGTCCGTATTGACGGAACCAGTGGTAGGCTTCAGCGATCCAGAACCCGCCGGTAAAACCCGAGGCTTCGGTTTGTTCGGCATAGGCACGAATCGCCGACAACGGTTCATAGGACTTGAAAATTACGCCCATCTTGGGCTTTACAGTTTTGGTCATGTAGTCTGCTCCCGCAAAAAAGGACTTTCACACAGAATCAATCGGGCAAATGCCCACGCCAGCATCAAACTCAGGTCCATGCTAAATGCCGCCCCCCGGACAGTCTTGCCGGCGCGGGCGCGGATGCTTGACCAACAGTGCAAACCGGGAACAGCGGGGTTAGCCCCGCTAATCGCTTGCTCCCGGCGTGCGCGGACAGGCAAGAAACCTCGGCTTCCGTACATGACCCCAAGCTGTTCACGATGTATCGTTTCCAGCATTTGACGCGCCGTCAATGATGACACATCGGGCCGCCATGAAGAAATTTCGCAAACCGCTGTTTGCCAACTGCGGCGGGCTATCCGCTGATGCTCAGGGCAAGCCGGGACAATCAGTCAAGGGCGGCTGCCCGCTGCTACACACCGAGGCAATAAAAATGAAGTCTGTCATAACCGCCGAACGCGACCGCACCATGGCCGGGATCCGCGTGATCATGGGCGACAAGATCGACGCCGAGGATTTGCTGCTGGAGCCCAAATGAGTCATACCGCCGGCAAATCCGCCGCCCCTGGATACCGGGCCATCGCTGATGCAATTTCCGGACGGCGCTCAATTCGGCGCTATCGTACCGATCCGGTGGCGGACGATCTGATCGATGAACTGCTCACCGTGGCGATCACGGCACCTTCCGCCCACAATCGCCAGCCGTGGCGATTTCGCGTGGTGCGCAGCGACAAGGAAAAAATCGCGCTGGCGACAGCCATGGGCGCCCAACTTCGCCGTGATCGTGCCGCTGACGGTGATGCAACGCAACTGATCGAAGACGATGCGGCACGGTCCTACGCGCGCATTACCAGCGCCCCCGTAATAATCGTGATGTGCCTCTCGCTGGAGGACATGGACCGCTACCCGGACGCCCGGCGCAACCAGGCCGAGTACCTGATGGCCGTGCAAAGCGTCGCCATGGCGGGGCAAAATCTCCAGTTGGCCGCCGCTGCCGCGGGTCTTGGCGCATGCTGGGTGTGCGCACCGCTGTTCTGCCCCGCAGTTGTAAGTACCACACTGGACTTGCCCGATGTGTGGCAACCCCAGGGCATGATCACGCTCGGCTATCCGGCCAGTGCGGGAAAACCGTTCAAGCGTCAGCCTATCGACACTCTTTGCTTGCCCGCGACACGAAAAGGCTGAGTCCAAGAGGCTTGCGAAATATGCGACGCCGTCCCGCCAGCGCCGACTTTTAGACGCTGGCCGCATGCCCAACCACCTTTGTTCTTCGGAGCGCGACCCGACAAACGTCAGATTACCGCCCGGCTCCCCGCGACAATGCGATGCGGATGGGTATAGACCTTGGCGCTGTCGCCACGCACGAAACCGCACAGCGTGATGCCGAAGCGATCCGCCATTTCAATCGCCAGCGATGACGGTGCCGAAATTGCCGCCACCAGTTCGAAGCCGGCGCGCGCCGACTTCGCCACCATCTCGTAGCTGATGCGACTGGAAATGAAGGCGCCGCAACCGGCGAAACCGAGACCACTCAGGAAGCGATAGCCGATCACCTTGTCGAGCGCGTTGTGCCGTCCGAGATCCTCGGCAACCGCCACCACTTTCAGATCGGGGCCGAATGCTGCCGCGCCATGCGCGCCTCCGGTGCTGCCAAAGATGCCCTGATGGCGGCGCATCGCCTCGCGTATCGGCTCGAAATCGGCGACAGCCATACGCAGGGTGTCAGGTACTTGCGCGGTGCAGGCCATGCTCTCGGCAAGCTGTTCGCGCCCGCCGCAGACGCCGCAGGAACTGTTCATAATCACGTTACGGCGGCGCACCGCGACACTGGCTGGACTGGTCAGGCGCAGACGCACGATATCCGGTCGCTCCGGACATACCGACATGTTGGCGATATCGTCCAGCCGGCTGACAATCCCCTCGGTGAACGCAAAACCGGCTCCAAGAGCCAGAGTCTCAGGAATTCCTCCCTCGGCGAGCACGCCATCCTCTATCGTGTAGCCCACTGCCTGGCTGCTACTCTGGGTGGGAGTCCACATCAAGGCATAGCTGCCGACATCCTCGACCTCTATGGTAAGGACATCCTCGTGAATCACTTGGCATTCGACGGCGTCCAGCTTGGTACCATCGGCCGCCAACTGCATGGCCGACGTTGACCTGATGCCAAATTGCCCGGAAACAGGCGAAACCACCTGATCCACGAATCAACCCACTTGCTGCTTGACGGTCGATGTACGGACAGCGAATTTCAACGTGCGCTTGGCAAGCCGATGCTCCCTGCAAAGTCATGGCTGATCGGTTCGAACACCGCCGCCTTGAACATCAGCACACGGAAGACGCAGAAACCGACGAGCATGGCGCCGGTGGCGAGCATCATCACCATGCGCACGCCACCGCCTGCGGCAACAAGCACCACGGGCACCGCAAGACCGAGAATCAGCACGAAATTGCGAAAGTGCGCCGCATACTGACCGTGCAGCAACATTTCAACGGAGAACGCCCCACCCTCGGACTTGCCCTTGGCGATCAGAAGGATACCAACCACCACCACCAGATCGACCACGGGCATTATCCAGGCAAGCGTTGATAACAGCGCCTGCTGCTGAACGTTCAGAGCACCCCAGCCGACACTCAGCGCCATCATGACGCCGGCGGTCAGCGCATAACAGATGCTCACTAGCGGCACCAGGGGGCTGGCCCATAGAGTGAAGGCATCGGAGTGGGCCATGGCCATGCCCTGATAGCACATCACCACCAGTGCAGCTGCCACCGCAAGATAACCCGCCAGCGCACCGAGCGATGCCGGCAGGCCCAGAGTGGCATCGAGGCCAAGGCTGCGATTGGCAACATACAGCACGCCAAAACTGATCAGGACGCCGATGGAAATGGCGCCGCGGCTGATCCATGAGCGATCCGGCCGCATGATCGCTCGCCAGGACCTGCTCGGGACCCCCATGTGGGCGAGGTGGAGGTAGGGCTTGAGCGTTCCCGTGATGACCAGGCCCAGTACCATGCCCGGGACGAGGTCAAGAAAATACGACACCAGGAACAGCCCCGTGCCGACTTCTGCAGAGAAGAAGGCAATGGCCATCGAGGTGTCCCAATAACGCTGAAAGCGGTAACCCAGTTTGAAAGAGTTGCCAACCAAACCAGTACTTGTTTTTGTCATAGCAGCACCACCCAAAATAGTTGATCGTTGAAAGCCAGGCTCAATCGATGTAGTAGACCTTCGGCTTGGTGTTCTTCTCCGGCAGCGGCTGACGGCCGTTGCGTTTTCGGATCAGAACACTGGGCGCACTGCTCGGGTCGTCGAGGTCGCCAAAAATGCGGGCGTTGGTCGGACAGGTCGAGACGCAGGCGGGCATGAGCCCCGCATCCACGCGTTCGCTGCAGAAGTCGCATTTGACCGCGGTACCCGCTTTGTAGCGGCCATAGCCCTGCTCTTCAAACGGCGTCAGTTTACCAATGCCAAACAGGCCCTTTGTCAGCGAGTCACTTTCAAGCATGGTGCGCATGTCGTAAGGACAAGCGACGGCGCAACTGCTGCAGCCGATGCACAACTCTCCATCAACCATGACGATGCCATCGGCGCGCGTGTAGGTAGCCCCGCTCGGGCAGACTTTCTCGCACGGCGCGTCTTCGCACTGATTACAGATCGTCGGGATGTACACGCGCTTGACGTTCGGATACTCACCGTACTCGTGGCTCAGAGTCCGTGTAAAAAACACTCCGTCCGGCACGGAGTTTTCCTGCTTGCAGGCCACCACGCATGCATTGCAGCCTATGCAGGCCTTGAGGTCGAAGACCATTCCCATCTTGGCCATTAGTGTTGCCCTCCCTTGCCCTTGGCATTCTTGATCGAATCGACGAAGTCGTAGACGGTGGAGCCCTGTTTCAGGAAATCCGGCCAATCGTCGAGTTTCGTGAGCTTCACGCGGCAGCTGGTTTCGGGCTGCCCGGTGGCGCCATCGGTATTGCGCATGTCGTAGGGAAGCATGTCGTTATAGTGGCCACCCGCCATCAATACGGAGCGGCTCTCATTCTTGGTGCGGGACAGCGAATTGGACACTCCCAGCGTTTCGTGATGCATCGCTTCGGTCGTGGCCAGGCGCCCGTAGAGGTGGCCATAGGGCGACTCGACCAGGACGATGTCACCATCGGCAAAACCGAGTTTTTTCGCCGTGCCACGATTCAGCAGCAAGCCGGTATGCACGGGATCACGGTAAGTAATATCCTTGATCCAGGGATTGCTCAGGCTTTCGCCGAAGTTGAGCTGGATGTCCTTGAAGGTGATCGCGTACAGGTTGTACTCCTCCGGCTCCAGATGGATCGGATCGAGCACAGTGGTCGGCAGCGGCTGATAGTCATCGAAAGGCCATTCGTCGCGGAACGGCACCTTGGCGTCCTCGAACTGCTGGCGCAAGGTTTCGCGCTGATCCACCAGATCCTCAATGTAGAACAGCAGGCGCATGCCTTCCCAGGGACGATACCACTTGTCGAGGCGCTTCTCGGTGGATGAATGGCCGTGTTCCATGTACCACTCGATCGGCTTGTCGTTCCAGAGCAGACCGACGCGTTCGGCGATGTCTCGATCGGTGTATTTTTTGCCCGGCTCGAGTTGCAGGTGCGGCTTCTGCGTAAAACCCATGATCATGTTGATCACTGCGTTGTACTGGTCCAGCACGCCGATACGCTCCGAGATTTCGTAGAAGATTTCCTCTTCGCTCTTGGTATCGTGGATCGGCGGCGTGATCGGCTGACGGAAGCAGATGCCTTCGGTGTAGGGCGGTTCGATCATGGTGCCGTTAAAGGTTTCCAGATAGTCGCTGGAAGGCAGGATGATGTCGGCGAAATCGGTCATCTCGGTAGGAATGATGTCCACGCAGACGATAAAGCGCATGTCGCGCAGGAATTGCAGCCACTTGTCGCGCGGCCCCTGGATGGCCCACACCGGGTTGGAATGGCAATTCACCAGGACGTCAGGCTTGAAGGTCGATCCGTACTTCTCGGGCTCCAGATAGGAGAGCATATTGAGATGAGGCGGATGGACGCCGACCGGGAAAAAGCCCGCCAGGTGATACTCGTTGGGCGGCCAGGAGAACGGGGGCATGGGGCCCAACTGGTGCGGCACGCCGAGCATCTGCCCGCTCTCTCCGGGATGGCAGTGGTTGTTGTCGATGGAGCCGTCGGTGAGCGTGACGCCGCAACGGCCGCCGGGATGATCGATATTGCCCACCAGCATGTTGACCAGTTGGAAGGCCTGGTTGGTCATCATGCCGGTCTTGTGCCCCTGGGCGCCGCGGTAATAGTTGTAGGCGGCGGGACGAAGCGGCACGGTGCGGCCATCGGCCAGCGTTATCGTTTCGCCGATGCGGGCTTCCTTGGCGAATTCGCGGGCGATGCGGCGCACGGTGGCGGCTGGAACGGTGGTGATTTTCTCCATCGCCTCCGGAGAGGCATCCTTGAGGATATTCTTGTATATCTGAAAGGCGGGCCGGCACGTGACGCCGTTAACCAAATATTCGCCTTCCAGGGCCAGGTTTTCGTTCTTCAGGCCGGGATCGTTCCACAGCTTGGCGCTGTTCGATGCGGTATCCCAGACGTAGATCTGCTTGTTGGCGTCGCGCACAAAGCGCTCATCCGGCCCCACCAGATAGGGCGCGTTGGTATCCTTGCGCAGGAACGCAAAGTCGCACAATCCCTCATTGACGAGCACATGGCTCATGCTCATGGCGAAATGGCGGTCGGTGGCCGGGCGAATCGGCACCCATTCCTCTGCCTTGGCGCCGGCGATCGACATGCGCGGTTCCACCGACACGATCTTCATGCCGCGTTCGACCCGCGCCTTGGCCACCCAGTGCGACTGAGCCGCCGCATGCAAATGCGAGGAGAAACCGTCTCCTGCCCCATTGCTAATCCAGTAATTGCAGTACTTGGCGTCGTTAACCGCGCCGAAAGTGGAGTGAACGTAGCCGTTCAGCGGATGGTAGGCTCCACCGCACATGGTGCCACCTGACTGATAGAAATTGCGGGTTCCGAGCGCCAGCGGCCAGTTCCAGATGTGCATCTTCTGGAAATCTTCCAGGGACGGCATGATCTTGCGCGGATCCTCGTCGAGCGACTTCTTGATTTCCCGCGCCGTGATCGTGAAGGCCTCTTCCCAACTGATTGGTTCCCACTTCGGATCGATGCCGGGCCCCTTCTGGGGATTGGTCCGGCGCAGCGGCTGCTTGAAGCGCTCCGGATCGTAATGGCGCATGATGCCCGCATTGCCTTTGGGGCAAAGCTTGCCAGCATTCGATGGATTGGTCGGATCTCCCTCGATCTTGTTGATAATGCCATCGTCGGTAACGTGCACCCGGGTCGAGCAGGTGTGCAGGCACATTTTGCAGGTGGAATTGATCCACTTCCCGGATTTCAGGGAGTTCTGGTCAGGTTGTCGATCGTTCACTTCGTTCTTCCTCCGAAATTTGATTAAGTTGCTGCTCAGCGCCACTGCGGACGAAATTTCACCGGACTATTTTTATAGTAAGACAAAAACCCTCGCTACATGAAAGAATCAACAAGCTGCGATTCGCCATATTTGACCGCCAACCGCGGACATACATCGGAACGACGATCACTAATAGCCCTCCATAACGTGGGGCCGGCTTAGTGTCTGGGTCGTTGGCAGAAAAACCGGCATCGGCTAAAGATATTGACTGGATGGCTAATCGTCTTGACTGCGCGAGCAAAGCCCAATGACCTTCAGTGCAGACACTTGCAGCCGCCATAGGTTCAACCGGGAGCCCGAGGCTCGATGACCGGACCGCGCGCTTGCGCTCATGGACAACTGCCATGCCGAGCCGGGCAAGATACTCCCAGCCGGAATCGCTAAGGTCGGGTAAGCGGGTTTTGCCAATATCGTCACCGCAAAGCGTCCTTGGCGGAATATGATAATCATTGACCCGGCGAGTCGGCGTCGCTGCGCCGGACACAGCATGCCAGGCGAACTGAACTACTACGGATGAGAATTCCCATGCATTGGATTATTGACAGATCCCCAACCATTCCAGCGGGTGCAACCCGCTCAAGGACTGTCGTCGTAGCCGCAGGACGCCGTGTGAATGAATAACCCTCACCAAGAAACCGGCGCTCGTTTACGACGCTTGGAAATGTTCGCTCCCGCTGGGTTTCCCATGGTTTTGCCAGGCGCGCCGCTACTCTCGCTGATACTGGAAACCCTTGAGAAGAATGACTTATTGCTGCGTAATGCCGACATCCTTGTTGTCACGCAGAAAATCCTTTCAAAGTCGGAGAATCGCTATGTCCGGCTCGCCGATGTCGAAGTGTCCCCCCGTGCGCGCGAAGTGGCGGCGGTCTGCAATAAGGATGAGCGCATGGTGGAGATGGTACTGCGCGAATCCGATCGTATTGTGCGCTGCGCCAAAGATGTGCTCATCGTGCGCCACCGCCTCGGTTTTGTCAGCGCCAATGCGGGTATCGACCGCTCCAACATAGAGTCGGGCGACTCGCAGATACTTCTGCTGCCGGAAAATCCCGACCGCAGCGCGGCTGAACTGCGAGACGGTATTCGCCAGGCACTCGGCGTCGATGTCGGCGTGCTGATCATTGACAGTTTCGGCCGCCCCTGGCGATTGGGCACCTGCGGGGTATGCATTGGCAGTGCCGGTATTGTCACGCTCAACGATTACCGCGGCAAGTCCGATCTGGCGGGGCGCAAGATGGAGGTTACCGAAGTCGCCCAGGCCGACGAAATTGCCGCTGGTGCCTCGATTCTTATGGGGCCTTCCGATCAGGCCCTGCCCATCGTCGTCGTGCGCGGACTGGACTTCGGCGGCAACGGTCTGGCCGCCGACCTTATCCGTCCGGTGGATGAGGACAAGTTTCTCTGAAGGCGACATGCAAACCCGCTCCATCTTAAGCTCAAAGCGCTATCTGGCCCTATGCGGTGGTGTCGGCGGTGCAAAGCTGGCGCTGGGGCTTAGCCGGGTTCTGGCACCCGAACAGTTGACTATCGTGGTCAATACGGGCGACGACTTTGAGCATTTGGGTTTGTCAATCTGCCCGGACATCGACACCGTAACCTACACCCTGGCGGGCCTGGTGCAACCGATTCATGGCTGGGGGCGCGACGCAGAAAGTTTCGCTGCCCTCGAGACAGTGGAACGACTGGGTGGTGAAACATGGTTTCAGCTCGGTGACAAGGACATCGGTCTGCACCTCATGCGGCGCATGATGTTGGACCAAGGAAACTCACTCAGCGCGGTTACGCAACATATCGCTTGCCGGCTGGGCATTGCCCACGCAATTGCACCCATGACCGACGGCCGGGTACGTACCATGGTTCAAACCAGCGGAGGGCTGATCCCCTTCCAGCAGTATTTCGTCAAGGAACGCTGCGCGCCCGTGATAACGGGTATCCAATACATCGGGGCTGCTGAAGCTCTAGCTTCGTCGGCCCTGACTCAGGCTTTGGCCGACCCCGACCTCGCCGGCGTATTTCTCTGTCCGTCCAACCCCTACCTCAGCATCGATCCGATACTTGCGCTGCCGGGTGTCCGGCAAATGCTTGTGGACGCCACTGCACCCGTGATTGCAGTGGCCCCTATTGTCCGTGGAGCGGCCATCAAGGGGCCTACGGTTAAAATCATGCGGGAACTTGGTATCGAGCCGTCGGCTGCCGCAGTCGCCCTTCACTATGCTGACTTCCTCGATGGGTACATCATCGACACGACAGACTCGCTTACCGCGAAGGGTCCTCGGGTGATCTCCTGCAACATCGTCATGAAATCACTGGACGACAAGGTGGTGCTCGCGCGCCACTGCGTTGCATTTTCGGATGAACTGGCATGACATCGTGAAACAGGTCTGGGCACTGATCCCGCTCAAGAATTTCGCCGGCGCCAAGACCCGTCTCGCCGGAGCTCTGGATACCGATGCCAGGCGCGCACTGGCCCTGGCAATGGCTTCGGATGTAGCAACGGCTATCATCAGGTCGCGCGCTGTGGCACGCGTAATTCTTGTCAGCGATATTCCGGACCTCGATCGCTTGATAGGAATTGATGGCGTCAGCTATTTCAACACGTTTAGCGCGCGCGGGCTGAACGAGGATTTAGAGTCTGCTGCAGACTGGGCGAGCGCGCAGGGTGCCACCCATATCCTCATCGCGCACGCTGACCTGCCGCGACTCACGCCGCAGGCCATCGACCGATTCGTTCTGGATGCCGGTGAGGCTGCCGAATGCAGTGTGCGTGCAGCGGCTTGCAAGGAAGGCACCGGCACCAACCTGCTGCTGGCTCCGCTGCCGCTGCCATTACCCTTGGTGTTTGGCAAAAACAGTCTGGCACGCTTTCGCCAGGCTGCGGCAGGAGCTGCAATAAGCATTGATGTGGTACAAGACTCCACGCTGGAAGCCGATATCGACGAACTTGAGGATCTAAAGACATTGGCCGCCTCGTGCGCACGGGGGGAACTCGCCGGCGGAGCCACCGCGGCACTGCTGCTTTTGGCAATGAGCGGTAAAGATAAGGCCGGCGCAGTACCTGCTTCTGTCTTGGAAAAGATGTCGCCAGAAAGCAAATTGGTGCGCGGCGACAAATCAAGGACAGCCCGAATCGACGATCGAGCGCACGGATAGTCAATCCAATGCGCTCTGCGCGACAAGAATGGCTTGATGGTTAGATTTATCGTCGTATCATAAACTTGTGTGCCGGTGCTCGACCCGGGCAAGTGCATTCAGCGTCCGTGCGAGAATGCACCGCATGCCGTGGCAAGATGAAAATACTTATTCTGAGGACTCGTTATGTACCCAGCGCCGTTTCGATACCACCGCCCCGCTTCGCTGCAGGAAGCCATCCAGATGCTGTCCGCCTTGGGAGAAACCGCCAAGCCTCTGGCCGGCGGCCAGACCCTGATTCCCGTCCTCAAGCTGCGCATGGATGAACCGACCGACCTGGTCGACATCGGTCGCCTGCCCGGCCTTTGTTTCGCCACGCAACAGGAGGAATGGATTCGGATCGGCGCGTTGTCGTCCCACGCCTGGGTCGCCAGGTCGGATATCGCCGCCGCCATCCCCATCGTCAAGGATTGCGCCGGTGGCATCGCCGATGTCCAGGTGCGCAACCGGGGTACTATTGGCGGCTCGGTCAGCGCGGCCCATCCCAACTGCGACTGGCCTGCACTGTTGAATGCGCTTGACGCCGAGGTGCTGTGTTCCGGCCCCAGCGGCGACCGAACAATCCTCATCCAGGACTTCATCACTGAAGCCTATACCACCGCCCTGACGCTGGGCGAACTGGTGACGGCGATCCGTTTCAAGGCACCGGCCGCTGGTAGCGGCGGCGCCTACATCGCCTACAAAAAGGCAGCAGCGGCCTTCCCGGTCTGCTCGGTCGGCGTCCAACTCACGCTAGGCCCCGGCAACACCTGTCAGGATGTGCGTATTGTCATGGGGGGCGCCGGTCCGACGCCACGCCGCGCCATCCAGGCAGAAACGGAACTGCGAGGCAAGGCCCTGTCCGCCCAGCTCTGGGAGCGCGCCGCCGAGGCGGCAAGTGCCATAGCCAACCCGCACAGCGACGTTTGCGGCACTACCGAATACAAACGCGCGTTGATACGCGGATTGCTCCTGCAAACCGCCAATATCGCTGAACGCCGTTGCGCCAACGTCAAAATCGAGGGGGGTCACGTTTATGCATGATGCAATTTCGCTCGTAACCATCGAGCTCACGGTCAATGGGCAGAAGTACTGCCGCAAAGTCGAGCCGCGCATGCTGCTGGTGGAGTTCATCCGTGAGGAACTCGGCCTCACCGGCACCCATGTCGGTTGCGACACGAGCTACTGCGGGGCCTGTACTGTGCAATTGGACGGTGCCACGGTCAAGTCCTGCACCCTGTTCGCCGTCCAGGCGGACGGCGGCAGCGTGCTGACGGTCGAAGGCCTTGAACAGAATGGCGAACTGCATCCGCTGCAGAAGTCGTTCTCCGAACATCATGGCCTGCAGTGCGGGTATTGCACTCCGGGAATGCTTATGTCATCGCATGCCCTGCTCACCGAAAATCCCCGTGCCGACCGCAAGGCGATCCGCAAGGCCATCGCCGGCAATCTCTGTCGCTGCACCGGCTATCAGAACATCATCAAGGCCGTCGAAGCGGTTGCGAACGATGTCAAGGAGGGCAAATAATGGAAATGAAATTTTCCGGCCAATTCGATGTGTCGCCGCCTCCTTCGGAAGTCTTCGGACTTTTGTCCGATCCGCGCAAATTTGCTCCGCTGTTGCCCGCGTTCTCGGGTATGGAGATGGAGGACGCCAACACTGCGCTGGTCAAGGTATCGGTCGGTATCGGAAAAATCCGCGGCACGGCGTCCACGCATCTGACGCTGCAGAAAAAGACGGAACCGACGCATGCGACCTACATCGGCTCGGGCAAGGTCATGGGCGGCGCCTACACCATGATCTCCTCCTATGACCTGGAGCCCAAGGGCAGCGGAACTCGCGTCAAGTGGCAAGGCGAAGTCCAACTCGTCGGCAAGATTCTTTCCCTGGCGGGTGGCGGCATGCAGGGATATGCCGAGCAGCAGATCAATGCGGTCATCACCTGCCTGCAACAGGCCATGTCGCCAGAGTACCAGTTGCAAGCGGCAGCGCTACAGGCGGCGAAGGCGGAGCGGGCGGCGCAGAAACTCGGCTGGATAGCGCGCCTGCTGCGTTTTCTGGGCCTGCAAGACGATGGAGCGGCCAGCGCCCGGACGCAAGCACCCACCGGAATCGCCACAAGCGCAGAGAAACTCACGGCCGGCTGGACCGGAACCGCAACGGCATCCGAGTCAACAGATTCCGTGGCGACACTTACGTCCATTGCCCGTCAGAACGACTTTCCTGATATTGTCAGCCGTCAGGCCAGCGAAAAGTGGGTGCATGCCTCACTCTCGCGCAAGGAAGATGGTCGCCTGGTGCGTGGTCGCGGCCTGTTCGTGGATGACTACACGGTCGGCGGCATGCTGCACATGGCTCTGGTGCGCTCGCCCTACGCCCACGCTCGAATCGTCAAGATCGACACCTCCAAGGCCGAGGCCCTGCCTGGCGTGGTATGCACGCTCACCGGCAAGGAAATTGCGGGCGTGTGCAGTCCGTTCATGCAAATCGGCCCGGGCAATGCGCAGAACATTCGCGACTTCCCGATGGCGGTCGAAAAGGCGATTTATCAGGGCGAACCGGTTGTTGCCATCGTCGCCAAGAATCCGCGCATTGCCGCCGACGCCGCGCAACTCGTCGATGTCGAATATGAGGCACTGGAAGCCGTTGTTGACTGGAAATCGGCGCTGGAAGACAAATCGATACTGCATCCGACCTTGGGCACCAATCACCACTGGCAGGGCATGTTCGAATACGGCGAAGTCGACAAGGCGTTTGCCGAAGCCGCGCACGTCATCAAGATCGGCCCGATGGACTTTCACCGCTTCGCCAGCACGCCGCTGGAAACCAACGCCGTGGTTGGCACCTGGTCGCCCTTTGGCGGCGTCGATTTGTTCTGCAACAACTCCTTCCCCGCCATCGCCATCCAGATGATCGCGCCGGCGCTGGGCCTGTCCATCGACCAGATCCGCTGCAAGACGATGGATATCGGCGGCAGCTTCGGCAACAAGATCAACAACTATCCCTACATGGCGCTCGCCGCAGTCGCGTCCAAGAAGGCCGGCGGGCGGCCGGTGAAGTGGGTAGAGACGCGCATTGAGCACATGCTCGCCGGCGGCCACGGCTCCGAGCGCGCCTACCTCGACACCGAGGTGGCGCTGGACAAAAACGGCGTCATTACCGCGTTGCGCTCCAGGCACATCGACGACTGCGGCGCCTATCCGCGTTACGAGCCTCTCGGCTGCGTGATCTGGTCGCAGGTTCTGCCGGCCTGCTACAAACTGCGCAACATCAAGATCGACTTCAACCAGGTCGTCACCAACAAGGGGCCATCCGCCCCCAATCGCGGCTATTCGCGTCTGCAGCACCTTTGGTTCATGGAACGCGTGATTGACATCTGCGCCCACGAGTTGAAGATTCCGGCCGACACCATGCGTCTGAACAACTACATCCGCGAGTTTCCCTACACCACGCCCAACGGCTGTGTTTATGACTCCGGTAACTACCCGCTGCTGCTCGAAAAGGCCAAGGCCCTGATCGGCTGGGACGACTGGAAGAAGAAACAGGCCGAAGCACGCGCCGAAGGCCGCTGGATCGGCATCGGCATCGGTACCACGCTCGATTCCGGTACCAACAACTTCGGCCAGGCCCGCATCGTCAATCCCTACCTGCCCTTCTCGGGCAATTCGGAAGTCGCCACCATCAAGCTCGACCTCGACGGCACCGTCGTCGTCATGCTCGGCTCGACGCCATCCGGCCAGGGCCACGAGACCACTACCGCCCAGGTTGTCGCTGACGAGTTGAGCATTCGCCCCGACATGGTTGAAGTGCGCACCGGCTTTGATACCGCGAACAACAGCCACGGCGGCCATTCCGGCTCCTACGCCAGCCAGTTTGCGGTCACCGGTCTCTCCGCAGTGCATGGCGCCTGCCAGAAGATCAAGAAGGAAATGAAGATGCTGGCGTCCTTCGCGCTGGAAGCCGCCGAGGACGATCTCGAATTCGGCATCGGTGCGCAGGGTCCGGAACTGCGCGTCAAGGGCACCGACCGCAGCATCAATTACTGGGGCCTGTCGGCGATGGTGAATATCAACACCGCCAGCCAGCCCGACAGTCTGGCCAATGTCACGCTCAACATCCGCCACGTCTATCGTCCGCCGTTCAAGATTCCCGACCTCGAGAAGAAGTTCGGCAACCTGACGCTGACCTATGCCTCGCAGTTGCATATCGCCGTCGTCGAAGTCGACCGCAACACCTATGTGCCCAAGATCCTGGCTTACGCGGCGATGGACGACTGCGGCAGCGTCATCAACCCGAAGGTTGTCGCCGGTCAGGTGCACGGCGCCACGGCGCACGGAATCGGCGCGGCGATGATGGAGGCCTACATCTACGACAAGGAAGGCAACCTGCTGACCAGTTCCTTCACCGATTACACTCCGATCACGGCAATGAACATGCCCGACCTTGCCTACGGCGACATCGAAACTCCTTCGCCCTTCAGCTACAACGGCGCCAAGGGCATGGGCGAAGGCGGCGGCGCTCCGCTGCATACCGTTTCAGCAGCCGTGCAGGACGCGTTGTTTGATCAGAACGTGATCATCCGCAACTCCTTCAACCCGCCCCATGCGCTGTTCGAAGCGGTCAAACGCGGCGACCGTGCCACGGCCGTCAAGCTAGAGTCGCGCGCCGGTTGATGCGGGGAAAATCGGCAAGGTGACAATGAACGAGAGGGAGGCAACCCCAGGCTTCGGTTCCATCGAGGAAATCCAGGAGAGATTTGCGGCGGAAGGCTATATCGCCGATCGCATGCTGGCGACGACGATTTTCTTGTCGGTGTCTCTTGGCAAGCCGGTCTTTCTCGAGGGCGAGCCCGGCGTGGGCAAAACCGAGATCGCCAAAGTCATGGCCCGCGTTCTCGATGCCGAACTGATCCGCCTGCAATGCTACGAGGGACTCGACAGCAGCGCCGCGCTCTATGAATGGAACTACACGCGCCAATTGCTGGAACTGCGGCTGCAGGAGGCTCGAGGAGTAGAGCGCGAGCAGATCGGACGCAACATATTCTCCGAGGAGTTCCTCCTGCAACGCCCGCTGCTCAAGGCCCTGCGCAGTGGTGCGGCCCGACCGCCGGTGTTGCTGATCGACGAAGTTGACCGCTCCGACGAGGAGTTCGAAGCCTTCATGCTCGAAGTCCTGTCCGACTTCCAGATCACCATTCCGGAAATCGGCACCCTGCGTGCGCATCACGTACCCTTCGTCGTCCTCACCTCGAACCGCACGCGCGAGGTGCATGACGCGCTCAAGCGTCGCTGCCTCTACCACTGGATCGACTACCCGAGTTTCAACAAGGAAGTGCGCATCCTGCGCACGCGCCTGCCGGAAATCGAGATGCGCCTGGCCGGCCAGGTCTGCCGTTTCATGGAACTGCTGCGCCAGCACGATTTCTACAAGCGCCCCGGCATCGCCGAAACCATCGACTGGGCCCGCGCCCTGCTCGCCCTGGGTATCGCCGAACTCGATCCGGCCTCTACCGATGCTACGCTCGGCTGCATTCTCAAATACAAGGGCGACATCGAAAAACTGCGCCAACTCGGCGTCGCCGGCCTGGTCGACATGTCGCTAATGCCCGGCCACGACCCCAGCGCCGTCTCGCCAGCGCCGACTTTCGGCTGATTCCGGCGTTGCATGGCCGCTCCTTCGCCCCGGCCGGTGCGCAGCGTACTAGAGCATGTGGTCGGCTTTTCGCGCGCATTGCACGAGGCCGATCTGGCGGTGAATCCCGGCAACCTTATCGATCTGTGCCAGTGCTTCAAGCACATCGACATCACGCGACGCGATGACTTCTACGCTGCGGCCCGCGCTACCCTGATCTCCCGCCGCGAGGATATTCCCCGCTTTGATGCCGCCTTCGCCCGCTACTGGGAATCGCCTGATCGCATCCTGATCCGCAAACGACGTAAAGGCGAGGATGAGCAGGATGACGAGGAGGACAGCAGCCCCGGCACCAAGCTCATGCTGCCCAGCGACGAGAGCGGCAAGGAGGATGCCGATGACACGAAATCGCTCAAGCTTTCCTACAGTCCTGATGAAGTCTTTGCGATGCGCGATCTGGGGACGCTGACCGATGCCGACGTCGAGCGCGCGCAGCGCCTGATCCGCGAAATCGTTGCCGCGCTGGCGAACAAACGCGGCCGCCGCCACATCGCCAGGCGCAGCGGCCGCTCGCCCGACTTGCGGCGCCTGTTGCGCAACCGCAGCTTCTACACCGCCGACGGTATTTGCGACCTGCCCTATCGCACCCGCCGCATCAACAAGACACGGCTGGTATTGCTGTGCGACGTCAGCGGCTCCATGCAGCGCTACAGCAGTTTCCTCATCGAATTCATGTACGCGCTGCGCCGCGAACTCTCTGATCTGGAAGTGGCCGTGTTCTCCACTCATCTCACGGTAATTACCGACGTGCTCAAGACCCGTGGCGTGGCTGCATCCCTGAAGCAAGTCGCCGGTAAAGTGCACGACTGGGCCGGCGGCACCAACATAGGCGCCAGCCTGCACGAATTCAATGAACACCATGCCCCGCGCATGCTCAACGGTCGCACCGCCGTCATTTTTCTCAGCGATGGATGGGATCGCGGCAATGCGGCGGAAATGCGCGAGGAAATGGCCAAACTGCGGCAACGCGCACAAAAAGTGCTATGGCTAAACCCTTTGCTTGGCACCCCCGGTTATCAGCCGCTGACCCAGGGCATGCAGAATGCCTTGCCGCATCTTGACTATTTTCTGCCGGCGCACAATCTGCAAAGCTTGTCGCAACTGGCAAAAACCCTGCGCGCGATTGGCGCGTAGGCGAGCACATAAGCGCCCCACCACTCACTGCCACGCTTGGCCAGGCTCCCTGTATCGGTTTGCCTGGCAGCGGGCGCCGTGAGCGGACAATTAAAGGTGGCGGCGAATCGCTTCCAGCAGTTTCCTGAAAATGGCTTGCAGACGGTTTGCAAAACCGCTTGGGACCGGCGCTCTTTCCGCAACGACGCCCTCGAGTTCAATGACACGCTTGATAAGCGCCGCAACAAACTGATCGTTGATGCCATCCGCGAACTTCTGCATGACCCCACCGGCAAACTTGCCAAGTTTGCCAATGATCTGGACCTTCGAAGTGTAGGTGACCTCCGTTTGGCGACCTTCAATATCCTTCAGTGCCAAAGTGCAATCTGCGCTGATCTTGCTCGATCCGTCCTTGTCGGCACCGCGTATGCTGAAGGCGCCATATTCCGGCGGACGCTCTTCCTTGGTGTCGACCTGGACATTGAAACCAACCTTGATCGGCCCGACCTTGGCTCCGATTGAGGCTGTGTACTTGCCGGCTTCGATCACTTCCACGGTGTGGCAGCCCGGAAGACATTTTCCCACTTCCTGCGGCTCCTTCAAGAAATCCCAGGCGCGTTGCAAGGGCGCATCGAGAACGAAAGTGCGTTGTATGTCCATCCGGAAATCTCCTTGAGAAGCGCCGTGTCGTATTCTTGGCTGGCGGAAACCCGCGGACACTAACGCCTTGATACCTTACAAATACGGCACACCGCTGTCTTGACTACTTGAGCACCGTCTGATGACTCCGAGCGCTGAAGTGAGCAACCGTTACCAACCCGTTGTCGGACATGGGGAAGCGTGCAGCGCATCGTTCTGCAGGCCCTCAGCCTGGTCGCACGCCCCTGCTTGATGCTCGGGCCGCAAGCTGTTCAACGCACACCACGCGTATTGTCGCCAGGCGCGCCTCCCATCGCTGGATCCCATCCAAAACCCACGACACGGAACATGTCACGGTAATCATAGTCCGTTTGTACCGCGAGGTTCAGCCGGTTATACGATGCAAAGTCGCTGACAAGATGAATCAGTTGCACCACGCCCTTGTCGCTCAATCCATGTGCCCTGAGTTGGGCGAACTCGGTATCGTCGAGGCCGGCCGGGTTGGCGTTGGCCTTCACTGCAAATTCGACGATGGCGCGCAGGCGTGAATCGCTCAAGGCGGCGGCGCCAGTCGCGAGGAACCCGGTTACATCGACCTCACGCGCTCCCAGGCCATAGTTCAGGATGGTGCAGAAAGCTGCGGTGCAATAACTGCAGTTGTTTGCCTTGGATACCGCGATGCCGATGTGCTGGATTTCGGGGAGCGACAACTCGCCACATTGCCACAGCACCTTGGTCGCCCCGAGCTTGGCCTTGAAGAACTCGGGAAAATTCATTTCGACGCGAAAATGGTTGGGAACGGCGCCCTCCATTTCCGTCACCCAGGCGCAGATTTCAGTGATGACCGGGTCGTTGGCGGTCGCGGTATCGATCAGTTCAACTCGGGCCATGGTGTCAGTCTCTTAAAGAAAAGGCATCGATCCACACTTTTCAGCCGGAGCCAAACGTACGGATCGATGCGGTCAAGCTCAGCGCGCCAGCCCGGCATCCGAAAAGTCGGCGCTGGCAACACGGCAACTTGCCGTGTTGCGGCCTTACAACTTGCCCAGCCCGGCCAGGATCTTCTCCGGCGTGATCGGCAATTGGTTGAAACGGATACCGATGGCATCGAAGATTGCATTGGCGATGGCCGGCGCGGGGGTGATGACGCAGCACTCGCCCAGGCTCTTGGCGCCAAACGGACCAGTCGGCTCGTCGGTCTCGATAAAAATGCTGTCCATCTTGCGCGGCATTTCCATCGCCGTCGGCATTTTGTAGTCAAGAAAGTCGGAAGTCAGGCAGGCACCGGTTTCCGCATCGAACTGGATCTGCTCCATCAGTGCATAACCCATGCCCTGCTGGAAGCCGCCCTCGACCTGACCTTCCGCCGCCATCGGGTTTATGGTGCGACCAATATCGTGCGCATAGACGGCATGCAGCACCTTGACCTCGCCGGTTTCCGTGTCGACTTCCACCTCGACGAATTGTGCTGCACAGGGCGTTGGGTTCGACGTCGGCGCGAGACTGGCGAGGCCGATGATGGTGCCCTTCTCGGCAATAGTCGTCGGCGCGGGGCCTTGGGCCGTCATTTGCACGAACGGCGACTCGGCTCGTTGCGCGACCTGTGCCACCGTGACGGACTTGCCCGGTACCCCCTTGACGCTGACTACGCCGTTGCTGACTTCAAGATCGTCGGCACTGACTTCCATCAGGGTGGCCGCCACCTCGAACAGGCGTTTCTTGGCCGAAGCCGCGGCCGCCTTTACGGCATTGCCGGAGGAATAGGTGACACGACTGGCGTGCGTCGGTGCATCGAAAGGCAGGTTATCTGTGTCGCCATGGCTGCTCATGCGCACGGCACCCGCCGGCAAGCCAAGTTCTTCGGCCGCGATCTGGCACAAAGTGGTGATCTGGCCCGAACCGATATCCATCGACGCCGACGACAGGTCGGCGGTGCCGTCACGATTGATCTTGACGATGGCGCCGGAATGCTCGTAGATGTCGGGAAAGCCCATGCAACCGCTGACCCACACAGGGTGCACCGAGAGGCCGACACCGCGCTTCTTGGGACCCTCGCTGCGAGGCGCCGACTTGAGCGCCGTCCAGTTGATCTTTTCCGCGCCCTGGCGCAGGCAATCCTCAAGCCCGTAGCTGGCGATGGTGAAGGCCGGGTTGAAGGGATGCGGCTCGCCCTTCTTGCGCGCATTCTTCAGGCGCATCTCGATCGGGTCGAGGCCCAGCTTGGTGCACATCTCGTCGATTTGCGATTCGACGGCAAAGCTGCCCTGTGGCGCGCCATAGCCGCGATAACCGCCGCCAATCATGTTGTTGGTGTAGACGGTGTAGCCTTCCCACTTCTGATGCGGCGCATGGTAATTGAAGAAGAGGCCAAAAGCGCCGTGCACCATGATGACTTCCGAACCATGCGTTGCGTGGGCGCCGCAATCAAGAATGCTCTTGGCGTAGCGGGCAGTGAAGGTGCCGTCCTTTTTGATGCCGGTCTTCAGGAAGACCTTGATCGGATTGCGCGTGGTGGTAATGAAATCTTCATGCCGAGTTTGCTCGAGACGCACGGGCCGTCCGGTCTTCTTGCTAAGCAGGGCCGCCACCGGCTCCATCGCCGTCAGTTCGAGTTTGCCGCCGAAGCCGCCACCAATATAAGGCGACTTGACGACCTTGACCTTGCTTTCCGGGATACCGAGGGCGAAAGCCAGTTTTTCGCGTGTGCCGAAAAGATGCTGGGTGGTGACATGGATAGTGACATTGTCCTGACGATCCATATCGACCACGCAGACGCGCGGTTCCATATAGCAGGTGTGGGCGCGCTGGGTTTCGTATACGCCCTCGAAAATGAAGTCGGCTTCGGCGAACCCCTTTGCCAGGTCGCCGCATTCGAAGGACGGGTTCTTGGCGATATTGTTCGCCGCCTCGGCATGTAGTTGCGGAGCGCCATCCTTCATCGCCTCCTCGGGATCGAACACGGCCGGAAGCGGTTCGTACTCGACGTCGATGAGGTCAAGCGCGGCTTCGGCGATTTCCGCCGAAGTGGCCGCCACCGCTGCCACGGGTTGACCGACATAACGCACGATCTCGCCGTTCATCACCTCGAAATCGAGCACCATGCTCGGCGCCTGCACCGGAACGAAGAACACCGGCGTAAACTTGACTTGCGGTACATCCTTGGGCAGCAGGACAGCCTTTACGCCCGGCAGTTTTTCTGCCCGGGAAGCGTCAATGCTGATGATGCGTGCATGGGGATAGGGACTGCGCAGCATCTTGGCGTGCAGCATGCCCGGCAGTCTCACGTTGACCGGATAGCCTTTGCCGCCAGTCACCTTGTCATACGCATCGGGCCGCTCTACGCTCTGCCCGACAACATTCATTTTGTTCATAGTGGTGTCCCCTCAAGAACTCGCAACCGAACGCGATCCGTGCCGAATCGCGCGTTCCGGTGATTCAATCAACGCCCTGCCGCCAATTTGACGGCATCGACGATCTTGGCGTAGCCGGTGCAGCGACACAGATTGCCGGAAATGCCCTGGCGAATCTGCTCTTCGTCAGGATGCGGACAATCGTCGAGCAATTGTTTTGCCGCCATCATCATGCCGCAGGTGCAGTAACCGCATTGCACTGCGCCGGCCTCCACAAAAGCGGATTGCAGCGGGTGCAGTTCTGCACCGCTGGAAAGGCCTTCGGCGGTGGTGATCTTGGCGCCATCGTAGGACAAGGCATAGCACAGGCAGGAATAAACCGCTTTCCCGTCGATCTGCACGGTGCAGCAACCGCAACCGCCGCTGTCGCAACCACGCTTGGGACCGTTCAAGCCCATTTGCTCGCGCAGTACCTTCAGCAAAGTGGCATCTTTTTCGACCGCGAGTTCATGCGCTTCGCCGTTCACTTCGAGTGTCATCATCTGTTTCATGGTTCGCCCCTCGTTCAATTCAAGCGTGCCATGGCGCGTTCGAGCGCCCGGCGGGTCATTACCTTGGATACCGCGCGACGGTACTCGGCCGAGGCGCGATGATCGGACATCGGATCAATGTCGTTGATCACCGCATCGCCCGCGGCTTGCAGGGCGGCGGCGTCCAACTTCGAACCCAGCAGAATTTTCTCTGCCGACGGCGCGCGTACTGCAGACTCCGCCACTCCACCGCCGAGCGTGACACGCACGTCGGTACAGGTCCTGGCGGCATCAATGGTGATGCGTACGGCAGTGTTGACGATGGCGAGGTCATTGGCATTGCCTTCCAGTTTGAGGAAGGCACCGGCCGTATTGCCCTGAGTACGAGGAATGAAAACGCCGGTCACGAGTTCTCCGGGCTCGAGCGCATTGGCGAACATACCGGCGAAGAACTCGGGCAACGGCATTTGGCGTACGCCATTGGGCCCTCTGGTCCTGACCGACGCATCGAGGGCCATCAGGGCCGTAGGAATGTCGAAGAAAGGACAGGATGCCGCGACGCAACCGCCAATGGTCGCAATATTGCGAATCTGTACGGGAGGATAAGCCAGGGCATCGGCCAAACCCGCCAGCCAGGGTGTATTTTTTACCTCATCAATTGTTTGCAGGTGCGCGAAGGTTACCGTCGCACCGACCTCCAGTCCGGCGACATCGGTGGTCACCGTATGAAGCCCTGCCTTGCGGATATCCACGAGTGCTTCAACGTCGCCCAGCAGGCCGCGTGTTTCGAGGCCACGAAGGAAGGTTCCGCCGGAAAGCACCAGTGTTTCGGCGTCCTTGCCAAGAAGGGCAAGCACATCTTCCATGTTTCCTGGCGTATGGAAGTCTTTCAATTTATGCAATGCCATGACGGCTCCCAATCAAAAAATGGTAACAACAACAATTCCGGAGATGGACTCTCCCCGAAAATTCGTCTTCCAGTGAATCAAGTGTAACGCCTCAAATAATTCATAACGAGAAACCATGCCGAGAATACGCCCCACCTATCAAGAATCAGCACCCGGGATGAGCAGCAATCGGAGGCACCCGAAAAGTCGGCAAGAACTTTGGCTGCGCCTAGAACGCCGTTTCACCACCATGATAGACCTTGATCGGCACGCCAGACAGGGGCTCGCCGCCGTCCTTGCCGACCCGGTAGGTTTCCTGGAAGTACAGGGAATGCGAGCGATCCTCGGTCATGATGTGCGGATGCATGGAGCACACCATGTTTTCCGGCAGGACAAAATCGTAGCCTTCACCGATGCGCGGCATTTCGATCATCGTCATGCCGATTGAATGACCGGAGACGTGGCCCAGACGGTAACCCCGATCATGCAGTGGCTTGGAACAGGCACGATGCACGTCGACGGCAGTATTTCCGGCCTTCATGTACTGCTTGGCCAGTTCGTGAAATTCCTGGTAGGCGGTGAACATTTCCTGCGTCACCGCATCGATGCCGCGCGGCGCCAGCACCCGCGAAAACTCCACCCAGTGCCCGCCTTCGCCGGCGATTTCGAGGCCGTACACCATGGCATCGGTGTCCTGCACCTGGCGCCCGGTCGGGAACACCATCTGCGGCTTGATCGATCCGTTGGGGCCGGAACACATCATGTCCATGGTCTTGCGTGCGGTGCAGGCGGCGGCAAACAGGTCTTCGGCGACCCCCATCAACTGGGCTTCGGTCTTGCCTTCCTTGTAGGCTCCGAGTACGGCCAGCACGCCGGCCTTGTTGATTTCCATCGAATTGCGCACCGAGGCAATTTCCTCTTCGCTCTTCTGCGCCCGTGCGTAGTCAAAGGGGATATCGAAATCGACCAGTTCGAATCCGGCTTTTACCAGGGCGCCGTAATCGCGCACGGACATGATGTACTCAAGGCCGTACACGCCGATTTTCCTGGCGCCCTTGCCTTTGAGGAACTCGGCCATCCATTCGCCGCAATGCGGGGGAAACTCGCGCTGCGCGACAAAGGTGGCGCTGTGGTCCCCTACCCAGGTCGCCTCGCGCGGGAACACGGCAACCGGATCGCCGACCAGAGGTACCACAACATAGGCATAGCGGTGAAGGATGTGGAAGCCGCACATGTAGCGCACTGCACCTTCGAAACCGGTGTACTCGCTGCCGCTGACGATCAGGTAATCCAGACCGGCCTGCTGCATCGCGTTGCGCGCGTTCTTGTAGCGGCGCTCGATCTCGGCCTTGCTCGGGATGTGGCGATTGACGTAGTTGTTCATGATTTGGCTCGATCCTCAGTCTTCAAGAGTCCAGGAAAATTCAAGGCCCTTGATCATCACGGTCATCGCATCGTTGAGCGGTGTCGGCACGCCCAGTTCCTTGCCAATCCTGGCGATGCCCCCATTCAGCGCATCGACCTCCGTCGCGCGCTTGGCCAGTACGTCCTGCAACATGCTCGGCTTGTGCTTGTAGGCGACCTTCTTGCCATACTCCAGCAGGGCCACAGGATCGCCATCGAGCGTGACGCCCAAGGCGTTCGAGACGGCAATTCCTTCCTCTGCCAGCGCCAGCATCACCGGCCAGACCTGTTCGCAGGCGATGCCGTGCGGCAGGCGTGTCAGGGCGCCCATGGCGTTGGAAGCAGAATTGAAAATCAGTTTGGTCCACAGCGCGCCGCGCGCATCTTCCATCGGCAGGCAGATCATGCCGCTGCGGTTCATCGCCTCGGCCAGTTGATTGACTTCGTCCATCGACGCCGGTTTCGGACCAAAGGGGCCGATCCAGGTCTTGCCGCCGGTGTCCTGATTGACGATTCCCGGTGCCGTGATGTGGCCGGCGGGGAAGGTCGTGCCAAGGATCACGCGCGGGACGTATTCGGCAATGATCTCCTCGTTGCCGACGCCGTTCTGCACTGAACACACGGCGCCATTCTTGAAGATGCCGGCCGTGGCTTCCATCGCGGCGCGGGTATGCAGCGTCTTGGCGGCGATGATGCCGAAGTCGCACTGAGGAATGTCGCCGGCATTGGTGCTGGCCTTGACCGGGGCGACGAAATCGGCGAGGCCGGTGAGGCGCAGACCGTTCTTCTTGATGGCGTCGACATGCGCAGCGTTGGGATCATAGGCCCAGACTTCGACATCATCCAGTTTCGCCAAGTGAGCGCCGAAAAGGCTACCGATTGCTCCACATCCAATAATGCATACTTTCATTTGATCACCCGTTTTAATGATGTTGCTTGTTTAGCTTCCAACTGGCTTCCCGTGCCTTCACCAGTCGATACATGGTTTCGCAGATCGGTACCGGCACATTGAGTTCCCTTGCAGCACGGACGATGGAACCCGTGATCCAGTCGATTTCAGTGAGGCGACGGGCACGAACATCCTCCAGCATCGAAGGGGCATGCGCGTAGTCTTCGTTGCCGGTACTACCGTGGCTGGTCGCCTCGACATTCATCTCCCATGGGTCCTCGAACAGCGCGATACCCAGCGCAGCGGCCACGCGCTTGCCCTCATCCATCATGGCATGCACGGTATGGCCCAGTTCGGTGAGTTCGCCTTGCTGCGCAAAGGCTTTGACGTGCGGCAGATCAGTAACGGCGGCGATGCTGTTCACCGTCGCGTTGAAAATCAGTTTCGACCACTGGGCAGGCAGCAGATCCGGGAAGGCCTTGGCCTTGAGGCCGGCGGCCTCGATCAGGGCAGCAACCGCCTGAACTTGCGCATAGGTCGCGTTGCTTTTGGCCCACGGTCCCATCCAGGTCGCCGTGTCGAGTTCGTATTCAACATGCACGTCAGATTTTCGATTGCCGCTCATGAAGGTCACGGACGAGATGATCGGCCAAGTGCCGTATCTGGCAACCACATCCTCGCAGCCCAGGCCGTTTTGCACCGTCATCATCAGTGCATTGGGGAAATGGCCGGCCATGCTCTTTGCGGTGTCCTCGACAGCGCTGGCCTTGGTGGCGATGATCACCAGATCGACATCGCCCAGGTCGGCCGGATTGGTCGACGCCAGCACCTTGGCCTGATGGTTGGTCTTGCCGCTAACCTTGAGTCCCTGTGCGTTCAGTTGATCGGCGTGGTCCTGACGCCGCACAAGAACCGTGGAGACGGCCACGCTGTCCAGGTGTCCGGCAAACAGGCTGCCAATGGCGCCGGCACCGGCCACACAAACTCGTTTTATTGGTCTTGTCGTCATTTGTCACTCGTGGCGGAACAACGCTCGCCGAAAAGAAATTGATTCCGTGGAAAAGATTGCCGCAACTAGTCGCCTTCGTGATAGCTGTGCCTGCCTGGAAATCGTTGCACTTCCGCAAACCTGAGGCTACTTGCCCCATGCGACATGTCCACTGATTCCAAGCCGTTCAGCTTATGTCGAGAGACTGCCCAATTCTTGATTGGTGACGCGATTCGAATTGACTCGCGGGGCACAACGCATTTGAACCATTAACTTGAAACTGATTTGGGCACTAATAGAAAGCGCCGGAGTTGCCGTGCGGCTCCGGGCAAGTCCACTCCGGATGGCCTTGAATGATCCGCGACTACTCAACCGCTCCGACCTTGCGCAGATATTTGACGATGTCAGCCTCATCAAGCTTCTTCGCAAGACCCAGCGCCGTCAGGCCATCCTCATCGGCCAGATTCTTGTCGGCACCGGCCTGGGCCATCACTTGAACCAGTTCGAACTTTCCCTGCTTGACCGCCAGCATCAACGCAGTTTTTCCGTTTGGCGCCCTGGAATCAAGCTTCGCCCCCTTCGCAATCAG
Source organism: Sulfuritalea sp. (assembly GCA_044344175.1). Taxonomy (GTDB): domain Bacteria; phylum Pseudomonadota; class Gammaproteobacteria; order Burkholderiales; family Rhodocyclaceae; genus Sulfuritalea. The sequence goes on along the minus strand of JBIJDJ010000006.1, from coordinate 225 downwards.
CAATGCCGCCACCTCTTTGCTGCCGCTGAAGATCGCATAGTGCAAAGGCGTCCAGCCGGACGGATTGAGGTCGGCACCGTTTGCAATCAACAACTTTGCAACCTCAAGGTCGGGTTTGAGCGCCGCCATCAGCAAGGCGGTGTCACCATGCTGGTTGCGCCGATTGACGCTGGCGCGCCGGGCCAGCAGCGCTTGGAGCAAGGGCACGTTGCCGGTGCGGGAAGC
>JBIJDJ010000072.1:0-13451 GCA_044344175.1 Sulfuritalea sp. | reverse complement strand
GGAGAGAAGATCGACGAAGTCTTCATCGGCAGTTGCATGACCAACATCGGCCACTTCCGCGCCGCCGGCAAACTGCTGGAAGGCAAGACCGACATCCCCACCCGTCTGTGGATCGCGCCGCCGACCAAAATGGATGCCATGATCCTCAACGAGGAAGGCTACTACGCCATTCTCGGCAAGTCGGGCGCGCGCATGGAAATGCCGGGCTGCAGCCTGTGCATGGGCAACCAGGCGCAGATCAAGAAAGGCAGCACGGCGGTGTCCACGTCGACCCGCAACTTCCCCAACCGCCTGGGCATCGACACCCGCGTATATCTGTCTTCCGCAGAACTCGCGGCGGTAACGGCACTGATGGGCCGCATCCCGACCGTGGCCGAATACATGGAGCAGGTCAAGTCGCTCGAGGCCAAGTCGGCGGACGTCTATCGTTACATGAACTTCGACCAGATCGCGGAGTTCAAGGACCTGGCGGACACGGTGACGGTGTAAGCGGCATTCCGGCGCCGTATCGCCGGCGCCGACTTCTGCTTTCCAAACAAAACGCCCCCGACGGCTTCCCGTCGGGGGCGTTTTCACAGCCTCACGAAATGTTCCGGATTTACGGCCGGGCTTCCTCGATCACGCCGAGAATGCCGTTGATTGTTGCAAGCCGGTCGGGATCCAGTCCGCTGGCTGCAAAATCAATCCCGTAATTCTTTTCAAGAAACATCACGATCTCGATGATCGCCAGTGAGTCGATCAATCCGGAAATGACCAGGCTCTCGTCCAGCCCGACGCTCTCGATGGCCTTGCCGGGTTTCTGTATGGTCCGCAGGAAATCGATCAGGGCCTGCAAGCGTTGCTGGCGGTCGTCTGCCATCAGTGCTTCTCCCCGGCGAGAATCCGGTTCAGATCGATAGCCGCAAAGTTGGCGCAGGCGGCCTTTACCGCGTCGCGGTTGATCTTGCCGCGCGAGGTGCGCGGGATTTCCTCGACCACCCACCAGCGCACCGGCATCTTGTGTTCTGCCAGATGGACTTTCATCCAGCTGTAGAGCGCCCTGATCGTCGCATCATCCTTGTTGCTGAGGACAACCGCAATGCCGATCGCCTGGCCGTAGATTTCGTCATCGAGTGCGAAGGTGCAAACGTCGCTGGCACGCTCGAAACGCTCGACGACGGCATCCACATCGGCGGGATAAATCTTCATTCCGCCCTTGTTGATTTCGTCGCGTTCCCTGCCGCGCAGGACCAGCCTGCCGCGTTCATCGATCGCGCCGATGTCGCCGGTGAGGAACCAGCCGTCGCTGACCGCCAGCCTGGTCAGATCGTCGCGCTGGAAGTAGCCCTTCATCAATGCTGGCGTATTGAGCCAGACGAAGCCCGATTCGCCCGGTTGGCATTCATCGGCCGGACTGAGCGGAAGCGTTGCGTCGGAGGTCTTCAGGACCTTGATGATCGCCCCCCAGCCCTCGCCGATCAGACCGTCTTCCGCGTCGCAATCGGCATCGCTCAAGCCGGCGACCCAGCTGCCGGTCTCGGTAATGCCGTAGGCGTTGCACACCTGCCGCGTGCCGGTCCAGTTCCGGATCTCGTTCCAGGCGTGCGCCGACAAGGGGGCCGAACCGCAATGCACCCGCTGCAAGGTTTTGGCCTGCGGCGGTTTGGACAGTTTGAGCGCAAGCTTCCAGATGGCCGGCACCGAGGACATGAAGGTGATCCGGTTGTCATCGAGCAGCTTGCCCAACCGCATGATGATCTCCGGCTTGAACGGCGGGGTGATGAACAGGTCCTTGCCCGACAGCCAGGGAAACAGGCAGTTGCAGATCAGGCCGTGGCCGAAATGCGTCGGCAGCAGGCACAGCGTGCGCGCAAAGGCCTCGACGCCGATCGAATCGCGCAGGCCCATCCAGCGGGCGCGCAGCGAGCGGTGCGTATGGACGACACCCTTTGGCGCCCCGGTCGAGCCCGAAGTAAACAGGATCAGGGCATCGTCATCCAGTTGGCTCAGGCCGGCCTGCGCTTCCTCGCTGCCGGTGTCGGTGGTCTCGAATGCCGGCACACCTGCTTCTGCAAGCGCCTGGGTCACCATGGCCTCGGTCAGATGGTCGATTACCGCCAGTTTTGGTAGGGCTGCCGCCACCAGGGTCTTGATTTCGAATGGCGTCAGGCGGGCGTCGATCGGCACGGCACAGGCGCCCAGTTTCCAGATGGCCAGCAGCTCGGCGAAAAATTCCAGCGAATTGCCGAAGGGCAGGAAGACGCGGTCGCCGCGCGCCAGACCGTGTCGCTGAAAACGCGCCACCCGGCGCGCCACTTGCCTATGAATCTCCTCGCGACTCCAGGAGCGGCCGCTGACCGGCTCCGCAAGATTTCCGATATTCAGATCAAAAAACATGTGTTATCCCATCCCCTAAAAAAATTTTCATGCGAATCCAAAAAGACCAAGAAAGAAATTTGTTCGGGCAGTGAAGGACCCTCCGCCCCTCACATTCCAGATGAAAATCAGGCTGAAAAATGTCCACACTCCGGCAATCCTCAGGATCCGGTTCGCCAACCCGGATGTCAGTGCCCGCCCTCCCCGGCGCTGCTGGCGCAGCATGGAGACAAATATACCGAAAGCCAGCAAAAAGCAGTAGAACATCCGGGGGCGATGAAGATAAATCGCCTCCAGAACCTGGCCATCGATCATCATTCGCTCGAGATTGATCAGGTGGTAATAGGTGTTGCCGACAAACGCGGCGGCAAAAACGGCGGCCCACAGCCGCAAGGTGGGCCAATTGCGCAACTTCCTGCCCAGTTGCGTGAAAGTGGGGAGGAAGAAGAAATTCGCCAGGATTTCCTTGAAATAGTAGTAATAGCGGTTCCAGAATTCGACAATCGATTCCGCCAGCAGGGGCTTGTAGGTATTGCGGAATACGTTGAAGCCGAACAGCCGCAGGGTTGCGATGATCGCATGCCCGTGTATTGCGTGCCGCAGCACCTGATGGATGAGTTCGCAGTAGATGCTTAGCCAGGATATCCACAGTGCGGAGTCCGCGGCTTCTCCTGCCACCATGCGCCCGAGCTTCGGCACCGCCAGCGTGTAGCCGCCCAGTTTCTGCGTCAGTTGATTTCCCGGGCCGTAAAGTACCGCTTCCATGATCTCCAGCGCAACCGTCCACAAACCGCACAGGGCAAGAAGTTTTATTCCCGCCAGTTGCGAGCGGGCAAGTTCTTCTTCGGTTTTTGCTTCGCTGCGCGAGAGGTATCCAATGCCACTCCCGTAGGGTGTGTTGGTTCCACCGTAGATCGGCCACAGGGTAAGCAGATGGTCGGAGAAGCGCGTTCCGGCCATGCGCCCGTGCTGCCCGGAAAGAAGCACGTAGGCGAAGCGCCAGACCAAGAGCGGAAATATCAGGGCCACGCCGGCCAATACTTGCCGCCATAGCCCGTTGCCTGGTGCCGTGATCCATAGCACCACGAGAAAACCCCAGTACATCGAATGCAGGCTCAGCTGAGGGTGTTTTCTGACCCACAAAGGCAGGGAAGAAAACCCGGCGGCAGCGCGGTAGAGCAGCCAGGCGATGGCGAGCAGTGCAAGCGCGACAAGCAGCGCGGCGACCATGCCGTCGGCCGGACCAGGCAGATTATTCGATTTGATGATGCGCAGCGTGCTCTTGAAGCAGACCCAGACGGCCGCAGCCGCAAGGATGGCCCGTCGCCTGCAAGGTGTCAGATGGCGCAGCGCCCAGCCCATCCATGCACACCACCGGGCGATGACTGCCGGATTTTCATGAAACTGGGTGAATTGCTTGATTTGCATGCAGGTATTTCAGGAGGATCAGGCTGCTCAGAGAGTGTTTTCTTGCCGCAATGTGCAGCCTGACAAGGCAAGCTGAATCCATTCCGCGAGCGATGATAATACGAAACCCGTGCGCGACCCAGTCGCTGTTTCTTTAGCCTTCAAGAACCGTGCGAAACCATCGATTCATGGGTGCCATTGACGCGTTCACAATCTCAAGCCACCGGCCTTGCCGGCGGTATTTGACTGAATGAGGTAGGACCGGGCGCTTGCTCTCAGGCAGTGAAATTCATGCTGGATTTCAAGATCAAAAAACAAAAAGGCTTGCACCCAACACTTATTGAATATGCACCGAAACATTAGGGAAAAGTAACGCCCCCGGCGGGAAATCGTCGGGGGCGTTTTCCTTTGTAAAGAGCAAGCCGGTAAGATACCCGCCACTTCCCATTTCCCGGGCCAGACCATGAGCAAAGAGAACCCTTCCCGCGCCGGTTTCGCCACACGCGCGATCCACTACGGCTACGACGCCTACGCCGGCCACGGCTCCCTCAATCCGCCGGTCTACCTGAGTTCCACCTATGCTTTCCCGACGGTCGAGGACGGCGCGGCGCGCTTCGCCGGCGAGCAGGCCGGCTTCGTCTATTCGCGCGTCGGCAACCCGACCACGGCGCTGCTCGAAGCGCGCCTGGCCGAGCTCGAAGGCGGCGAAGCCGCGTTGGCGACGGCCTCCGGACAGGGTGCCACGACCTCGCTGTTGTGGACCCTGCTCGCGCCCGGCGACCAGATCATCGCCGACAAGACGCTCTACGGCTGCACCTTCGGCTTCCTCAACCACGGTCTGGCGAAATTCGGGGTCAAGGTGACCCACGTCGACCTCACCGATCCGGCAAATCTCGAAGCCGCGATCAATCCGGCGACGCGCGTGGTGTTCTTCGAGTCGCCCTCCAATCCGAACATGCGCCTGGTCGACATCGCGGCCGTAGCCGCCATCGCGCGTCGCAATGGCGCATTGACGGTGGTCGACAACACCTATTGCACGCCCTATCTGCAGCGACCGCTCGAACTCGGCGCCGACTTCGTGCTGCATTCCGCGACCAAGTACCTCGGCGGCCACGGCGACCTGCTGGCCGGTGTCATCGTCGGCCCGCAGGAAGCTTTGACGCAGGTGCGCTTCTACGGACTCAAGGACATGACCGGCGCCGTGCTGTCGGCGCAGGATGCCTTTCTCGTCCTGCGCGGCCTCAAGACCCTGACGCTGCGCATGGACCGGCACTGTGCCAACGCGCAGGGCGTGGCCGGATTCCTTGCGGCACACCCCAAGGTTTCGGTGGTCCATTACCCCGGCCTGCCCGGCTTCCCCCAGTTCGAACTGGCCCGGCGCCAGATGGCGCAAGCCGGCGGCATGATCGCCTTCGAACTCAAGGAAGGCATCGAGGCGGGTCGCCGCTTCATGAACGCGCTGCGGCTGTTTACCCGCGCCGTGAGCCTGGGCGATGCCGAAAGCCTGGCCCAGCATCCGGCGAGCATGACGCATTGTTTCTACACGCCCGAGGAGCGCGCCGAACACCTGATCGGTGAAGGTCTGGTCAGGCTCTCTGTCGGCCTCGAGGATCTCGTCGACCTGCTGACCGATCTGGAGCAGGCGCTGGAGTCGGCCTGATGGCTGAAGCACCTTGGCGCCGTAGCGCCAGCGCCGACTTCCGGTGCCAATAAAAAAGCCCCGGTGAAACTTCTGCGGGGCTTCTTATTGGGCGGGAGTTGGTCTCGCGGGTGGTGGCTGACTCTGTTCCGGACCACGTCCGTGCCGCCGCTCCGGATAGAGGTCGCGGCCCGCTTCATGTACATCGCGGCGCAACTGGCGGCGTTCCTCGCGCGACATTTGCCCGCCGCGCGGCGCGGCGCCATCTCCGGCCGCCAACTGGGCCGGACCTGTCGTTGGCGCCATGCCCTGCGGGCCGGGCCCTTCGCCGCGAGCCCGCTGCTGGCGATGCGGTCCCTGGCCCATGCGTTGCGGGCCGGCGCCATTACCCCGGTCGGAGGGCGGACCGGGCTGTCCCTGCGCCGAGGCGTCGAATGCCAGCAGCAGCAATGCCGCCGCCAGTCCTGTCCACTTCGCCGCCAAATTCGCCGCCCACTTCGCGCCGCGTCCCGCTTTCACGCCCGTCCTTTCATTTCCATCAACGAAGGATACTGTAAATCTGCTCGCCTGCAAGCGCGCTGGCCGCCATCAACTGGTCGACCTCCGCCTGCGGCTCGGCACCCCAGAGCGCCAGCCCGATACCCAGTGCCATGCTGAAAAACAATGCTTTCATGATCGCCTCCGTTTGCCGTTTCACCGTTGCCGCTCTTCCAACACGACTGCATTCTCGGCGGCGTGCGTAAGGCAATTGTTGCGGATGGCCGGGTTTTGTAATCGTTTGTAAAGTCCGCTGGCAGGATGCGCGCGATCCGGCTAGGATTGGCGCCCATGAACGAGACCAAAACCAAGATTCTTGTCGTCGATGACGATCTGCGCCTGCGCCAGCTGCTCGAGCGCTATCTCTCCGAACAGGGTTTCGCGGTCAAGGCCGTGCCCGACGCGCCGGGCATGGACCGCGCTCTGGAGCGCGAGCTCTACGACCTGATCGTGCTCGACCTCATGCTGCCGGGCGAGGACGGCCTCGCCATCTGCCGCCGGCTGCGCGGGGCGGCCAGCCCGGTGGGCATCATCATGCTGACCGCCAAGGGCGACGAAGTGGACCGCATCGTCGGCCTTGAAATCGGCGCCGATGATTATTTGCCGAAGCCTTTCAGCCCCCGTGAACTGGTGGCGCGCATCCATGCCGTGTTGCGCCGGCAGACCGAGCCGCCGCCGCCAGGTGCGCCCGCCATCACCGAGGAAAGCGTGAGTTTCGGCAAGGTGACGATCAACCTGGCGACGCGGGAACTCGAACGGGAAGGAGTGAGCACCCTGCTCACTTCCGGCGAATTCGGCCTGCTGCGCGTGCTGCTGGAACATCCGCGCCAACCGATGAGCCGCGACAAGCTGATGGAGCTGGCGCGCGGCCGCGAGTACGAGGTGTTTGACCGCGCCATCGATGTGCAGATCTCGCGCCTGCGCAAGCTGGTCGAGGAAGACCCCGGCAAGCCGCGCTACATCCAGACCGTGTGGGGCTTCGGCTACGTTTTCGTTCCTGACGGAACGAAAATGTAGCCGAAAATGACGGCCATCCCCCCACCCCCCTTCCCGAGGAAGGGGGCGACTGATCGGATGCGGCTGTGGCCGCTTAGTTTGTTGTGGCGCACCTTTCTCCTGCTCGCGCTGCTGATGCTGCTCTCCGTCGCAGCGTGGTTTGCCATTTTCCGCGCCTATGAGCGCGAACCGCGCGCCCGGCAACTGGCGCAAACCCTGGTCAGCGTTGCCAACCTCACCCGTGCCGCGCTGATTTCCGCCCGCCCGGAAGCGCGGCACGAACTCTTGCGCGAGCTGTCCGATCGCGAAGGGATACACATTTATCCGGCTGAAGTCACGGACCGGATCGAGCCTTTGCCCGACCGGTTTTTTCTGCACCGGGTGGAAGAACTGGTAAGGGAACAGCTCGGACCGGGCACCCGCCTGTCTCTCGAGCGCGAGGGCGAGCAGGCCCTGTTCGTCAACTTCCGCATCGACGACAGCGACGAAGGCGACTACTGGCTGGGCCTTCCCCGCGAGCGCATCGATCGCGTGTTTCCGCTGAGTTGGCTGGGTTGGGGCGTCGCCGCCCTGCTACTTTCGCTATGCGGCGCCTGGCTCATCGTGTTCCGCATCACCCGCCCGCTCAAGGACTTGCAGGAGGCGGCGCGAAAAGTCGGTGCCGGCGAGACGCCGCCCCGCCTCGATGAAGGCGGCCCGACCGAACTGGCAACCGTCGCCGCTGTCTTCAACCAGATGAGCGCCGACCTGGCGCAGATCGACCAGGATCGCGCCCTGATCCTGGCCGGCGTCTCGCACGATCTGCGCACCCCGCTGACACGCCTGCGCATGGGCATCGAAATGTCCGCCGACGAGGACCTGCGCGAAGGCATGACGGCGGACATCGAGGAAATGGACAAGACCATCGGCCAGTTCCTCGACTTCGCGCGTTCGGAAGGCGGCGAAGCGCCACAGGAGGTGGACCTCGCCGCCTTGCTGGCCGATCTCGCCAGCCAGTACCGGCGCCGCGGCTTCAGGGTGGATATGGCGGCCGCTGTTACCTGCCCGCGAAGCGGAATCCCAGGTACGCAGAGCGCGTCAACGCCAACTTTTCAGACCGACCTGGCGGTACGGCCGCAGGCCCTGCGCCGCGCCGTCAGCAACCTGATCGACAACGCGCTGCGCTATGCCGGCGCCGACAGCCCGGTCGAACTCGACCTGAGCGCCGCCACCGAGGAGTTTCTGATCGAAGTGCGCGACCGCGGCCCCGGCATTCCGCCGCAGGATGTCGAACGGATCAAGCGCCCCTTCGCCCGGCTCGAAGCGGCGCGCAGCAACACCGTCGGCGCCGGCCTGGGGCTCGCCATCGTCGAGCGCATTGCGCGTTCGCACAACGGTCGCCTCGAACTGCTGCCGCGTGACGGCGGCGGCCTGGTCGGACGCCTGGTACTGCGCCCCCTCGAATCACGCGCCACTACCACGCCATGAACGATACTGCCGCAGCCACTCCATTTGCACGCATCGGCGGCGAGGCCGCCGTGCGCCGCCTGGTCAAGCACTTCTACGAACTGATGGATACCCTGCCCGAGGCCTACGCTATCCGCAAGCTGCATCAGGCCGATCTGAGCAGCGCCGAGGAAAAGCTCTTCATGTTCCTCTGCGGCTGGCTCGGCGGGCCGCAGCTGTATGTCGAGAAATACGGTCACCCCAAGCTGCGCGCGCGCCATCTGCCGTTCGCCATCGCCAGCGAGGAGGCCGGACAGTGGATGCTGTGCATGCGTACCGCCATGGCAGAAGTGATCGACGACGAGGCCTTGCGCACCGACCTCGACAAGTCGCTCAGCGACCTGGCGCAGCACATGCGCAACCGCAACGATCCGCCCGCGGCCTGAGAGCTGTGAATAAATCTACTGCGCGTACCGGATCGGGGTTTGGGCGGTGCTCGCTATCCTCACATATAACAACATATGTTCCGGTAGCTGCGCTCCGGCCGCACCCCGCTGCGGTCCGCTCGCTACGATTTCTTCACAAGCTCTGAGGCGAATCACCTAGAGATCGGCGCTGGCCTGTTCGCGGCGCAGGGACTGGGCGTAACGATGACGAGCCATCAGGCGCGGGTCGGTGACGATGAGGCCGACGGTTTCGCCGATCACCATCACCACTCCCAGCACCGGCAGCACCAGCATCAGGCCCGGAATGCCCGCCACGGCGCCACCGGCGAAAATCATCAGCACCGTGATCAGCGGATGCAGTTCCAGGCTCTTGCCGATGGTCAACGGCATGTACAGGAAATCGTCGAGCAGGCGCACCAGGCCGAACAGGCCGATCGCCCAGTAGGCCATGGTCGGGTCGCCCGGGAAATCCGTGGCTGCCACAAGCACCACCAGCAGGCCGCCGAGGATCGAGCCGACATAAGGCACCCAGGCCAGCACCGCGCAGATCAGCCCCAGGGCCAGCGGTCCGGGGATGCCCAGCAGCCAGAGTCCTGCCGCCAGCGTAACGGTATCGAGGATGGTCAGGTTGATCAGGCCTTGGAAATAGGCGCGCGCCGTGCGGTCGATCTCGTGCAGCAGGAAGAGCGTCTTCTCGAAAAATGCATTGGGTACCGCGGAGCCCAGAAAGCGCTTGAAGCGACGACCGTCGCGCAGGAAGAAGAAGGCCAGAAAAGGCGCCAGGAGGAGCGAAGGCGTCCACGCCATGACGCCCAGCGCCACAGCCTCCATGTGGTCGGCGAGATTTCCCGCGCCCTGCGCCAGGCGCGCTGCGGCGGTGTCGGCAATTCTGGCGCGCGCCAGCGTGGGCCAGTGGCCCTCGAGCGAACGCAGCGAGGTGGCGAGAAGTCGCGTGCCGCCCTCCACGTAGCGATCCACCGTGGCCTCCCACTGCGTCGCCTGGCTGGCCAGGCGCGGCATCAGCGCCACGCCGACGATCCCCACCAGCACCAAAAACACCAGGATCACGAGGCTTGCCGCCGCGTCGCGGCTCATGCCGCGATAGATCAGCGCCTTGACCAGGGGATAGAGGAAGTAGTACAGGATCAGCGCCAGCAGGAAGGGCACCACCAGCCACAGCACTTTCTGGAACACCAGAAGCAGCAGGCAGGTCCCGGCGATGATCGCGGCCCAGACCACGGGACCGGAGCCGGGGTGCTCGGAATGCGGCCGCGCCGCCTTGATGGAGGGTGCGCTCATGTCTCGCCGCTATACCAGACGCTGGCTCGCGCTCATCGACGACGCCATGACGCGCACCCGCGCCCCGAGATGGCAGGCCAGTTGGCGAGAGATTTTCGAGGCAATACGGGCGTGGGTATCCAGCAGACCGACGAAATCGTCGCGAAAGAAGACGATCAGCTTGCATGGACTGGCCGCGCGGGCCTGCGCCGAGCGCGGCGAGTCGTCCAGCAGCGCCAGTTCGCCAAAGAAGGTGCCTGGACCGAGTTGCGCGACGCGCCCGGTGTCGCCCTGGCGGCGCCGCGGATGTGCGGGTGCCGGGTCGTGGCCATCGACATGCGCCCCCTGGTCCTGGCGGGAGATCAGCACCTCGCCTGCCGCGATGATGTAGATCGCCTGACCCTCGTCGCCTTCGTCGAAAATCACCTCGCCTTCGAGGTAGTTGCGCTCGTGCAGCAGGCTGTCGACGATCTCCAGTTCGGCCGGGGTCAGATCGACGAACAGGCTGAGCTCGTGCAGGCGATCCAGGCGCGGCGAGGTTTTTTTGGGCTGAAACAGAGTGACCACGATTCTCGGCTCCCTAGCATGGCATGGCGGAGTTTCAGTGCCTGCGAAAACAGGCATCCCGCCTCTGCTGAATTAATGACGCGATTCTAATTCATCCGGCGACCGCTTCGGCAAGCGGAAAGCGGGCCAGCGTCTTGTAGCTCGCCGCGGAAGAATGCAGGTGGCTTTCGACCAGCGCAAACTCGCCGACCTGCCAGTTGATCGGCGTTCCCAGCCTGGGCAGCGATACACAGCGCGCGCGGCGCGCCAGCGTGACATGGGGCGCCATGTTTGTACCAGACCGTGCGTCGATGGCAAAACCGGCGGCGCGCAAGTCGGCAACCAGCGCCCCGCCAAGCGCGCGCAACGGCGCCGGTGTCCGGCGGCAACCGGCCCACAGGATGCCGCCCTGCGGCCAGAAGCCAAGCCGGTCAAGGCTCAGCTCAAAGGGCTCGACACGAACCGCGCCGGCGATTTTTTCCAGTCGCGGAATCCGGTCCGGGGCCACCGAACCGACGAACGCCAGCGTCAGGTGCAGCGACTCCGGGCGCATCACCCGGCCGCCGCCGCGGGTCGTCAGATTCTGCGCCAGCGCTGACAAATGGGAGCTTGCCTCGTCGTCGGGCCATAGCGCGAAGAACACCCGGCGCGAGGGAACTTCGCTCACTCAGCGTTAATCCGCACGCACCAGCAGTACCACCGCATGCGCCGCGATGCCCTCGCCGCGCCCTTCGAAACCGAGGCGCTCGTTGGTCTTGCCCTTGACGTTCACGTCCGTAGCGGCAATGCCGAGATCGGCCGCGATGTTGGCGCACATGGCCGCAACATGAGGGGCGATGCGCGGCGCCTGGGCGATGACGGTCGCATCGATGTTGCCCACCTGCCAGCCGGCGCTGCGCACGGCATCCATGGCGCCGCGTAGCAGGGTCCGGCTGTCCGCCCCCTCCCACTGCGAGCCGGTGTCCGGAAACATGCCGCCGATATCACCGAGGCCGGCGCCGCCGAGGATGGCGTCGGTAATCGCATGCAGCAGCGCATCGGCATCCGAATGCCCGAGCAAACCCTGGTGATGGGGAATGTGCACTCCGCCCAGGATCAGTTTGCGGCCCGGCGCAAGGGCATGCACGTCATAGCCCTGACCGACGCGATATGGCATTTTCATTTCAGGAATCTCCTTTTGCCACGGTGACATCAATCAGTCGCAGCGTGTCGTCGATGGCCTGCACATCGGCAGGACGCACCAGGCGCGCCACTTCCTGTCCCCGGCTCAGGAAAATCAGCGTCGGCCAGAGCTTGACGCGAAAGGACCGACCAAGTTTGCGACCGGGCCCGTCCTCGACCTTGATGTGGCGCACACCCGGACTGCGCCCCAGCGCCGCCGCAATCAGCGGCCTGGCGGCGCGACAGTGCCCGCAATGGGCAGCGCCGAATTCGATCACGACGGGCTCCCGCATGGCATCGACCTCGTCGCGGGAAGGTTCGGCGTCACGGGGTGCGTCTGCCGCGCTCATTTCGCCTCCATGCGGATGCCGAAGGCCTTGCCGATCAGCGCCCGCGCTTCGGGGCTATCCCAATCCTTGGACCCGTAATATTTGCCGACGACGCGGCCCTGGGTGTCGACCAGCACCGTCAGCGGAATCCGGTTGGCGCCCAGCATGTTTTCCAGCATCAACTTGCTGTCGATGAAGTGGCTGAAGCTGGTCGGCGATTGCTGCAGGAAGGCCTTCGCCTTGTCGGGATAGTCGTCGGTGGAAATGCCGATCATCGAGAACTTGCTGCCTTCGTAGCGCCAGAAAAGCCGTTCCAGCGAGCCCATTTCGGAGCGGCAGGGCCCGCACCAGCTGGCCCAGACGTTGATGATCAGCGGTTTGCCGCGAAACTCCGACAGCTTGCGCGACGGCCCGGACAAACCCTGCATGGTTGCCTCGCGCAGTATGGCGCCGGTCTCGACTTCACCTGGGGTTGCCCCGGACGGCGCTGCGACCGTGAACAGAGTCAGCAGAATCAGTCTGAAAATTACCCTCATTGGTTTTTTGCCTTTTCCCGGTTCCGCAATATCCATTCGGCAAGCTGCAGATCGAGCGGATACGTAACCTTCAGATTGCTGACGTCGGCCGCCACCAGACGCGGCAGGAGGCCCAGAGTCTCGATGGCACTGGCCTCGTCGGTGACCTGCGGCGCGAAATCGAGCGCATCGAGCAGCAGGCGGTGGCGAAACATTTGCGGCGTCTGCGCCTGCCACAGCCCCTCGCGCGGGACGGTCTGGTGCGCGCGGCCGTTTTCGTCGGCGCGCTTCAGGGTATCGGCAACCGGCACCGCAAGCAGGCCGCCGGCATCGTCCTCGCCGACCTCGGCGATCAGGGTTTCCACCATGACCACGGTCAGGCAGGGCCGCGCCGCGTCGTGCACCAGCACCCAGTCATCGCCGATTTCAGCCTCGCCGCCGAGTTCGCCGGCCATCGCCCGCAGGCCGTTGGCGACGCTTTGCGCGCGGGTATCGCCGCCGCAGCGCAGGACGTGCAATTTCGGGCCGAGCGCCGCCATAGCGTCCGCCGGCCAGAGTGCATCGTCCGGCGCCAGCACCACGAATACTTTCGCTATCGCCGGGACGGCGCACAATGTCGCCAGGGCATGCCGGATCATGGGCTGGCCGGCCAGCGGCAGGTATTGCTTGGGCATGGCGCGCCCCGAGAGCGCGTGCATGCGCGAACCCGAGCCGGCAGCGGGAACCAGTGCGTGATAAGCCATGTCCCAATTCTATACAATCGGCTTGCTGCTGACCTGAGTGAGATGACCATGAGCACCGCCACCACCATCCGACC
>JBIJDJ010000011.1:0-34069 GCA_044344175.1 Sulfuritalea sp. | reverse complement strand
CCCCCCTTCCCCCGCCCTGGGGCGGGGGTAGGGGGGGGGGGTGCCATAATTCCCCGATGGGGAGGCGAAGCCTTCCCCTTCGGGGGGGGGCGGCGCGGCTTTCATGGTCGGGGGCGAGTCGTCAATCATTCAGTCTTACCCGAGCGCGGCGATCTTGGCCAGCAAGGCCGGGCCATCGACCGGCTTGGTGACGTAATCCTGGGCGCCCTGGCGCATGCCCCAGAGCTTGTCGGTTTCCTGATTCTTGGTGGTGCAGATGATGACGGGAATGTTCTTGGTCGTCTCGTCCCGCGACAGCGTCCGCGTGGCCTGGAAGCCATTGGTACCCGGCATCACCACGTCCATGATGATGAGGTCGGGCTTGATCTGTTTGGCCCGTTCGACACCTTCGTCACCACTATCGGCAGTACTGACGTCATAGCCGCCGCTCTGCAACAGCTGGGACATGATGTGGCGTTCGGTGGGTGAGTCGTCGACAACCAGAATGGTTTTTATGGGCATGATGGCTTGCTCGCAAATGAAAAATCCGGTCAGCCGCGTGCAGCGTGCTCGGCAACCGTTTTGATCAGACTGTCTTTGGTGAAGGGTTTGGTCAGGTATTCATCGGAACCGACCATGCGACCGCGCGCGCGGTCGAAGAGGCCGTCCTTCGATGAAAGCATGATCACCGGGGTGGCCGCGAATTTCGGGTTCTTCTTGATCAGCGCGCAGGTTTGATAGCCATCGAGCCGCGGCATCAGGATGTCGCAAAAAACCACATTCGGCAGATGATCGTTAATCTTGGCCAGCGCATCAAAACCATCTTCGGCGAGCACCACCTGGGCACCGGCCTGCAGCAAAAAAATTTCCGCAGTCTTGCGGATGGTGTTCGAATCATCGATCACCATTACCTTTATGCCGGAAAGCCGGGGTATCTCGCTCACGTTACTCCGTGCTGGATGCAGACTTCAATCATGGCGATCGGGAAGGGAACAAACCAGCCCTGGCAACGTTTCTCCTGGCAAGCGCTTTCCATATTCTCCCTGTCGCCCCGTTCGTTCATTCATCCTTTTTTTGGCCAAGCTTTATTTACCCGCAATCATACTTAAATTTTGATCATTTCGAAGTCTTCCTTGCGCGCACCACATTCCGGGCAGGTCCAGTTGGGGGGCACGTCGGCCCACCGCGTGCCGGCCGCCAGGCCCTCTTCCGGAACTCCCCTGGCCTCATCGTAGATGAAGCCGCAGGTCAGGCACATCCATTTCGAATACGGCTGTTCTTGTGTCATTGCTGGACTGTAGTCTGCTTCCCTGCACCCGCGCAGGGGGTGGTATCGGATTCGGACATGTCCTCTCGCGTCTGCGCCAGAGGACGGCATGCCTTCGGATAGAATTGCAGGATATTAACTCAAGCAGCTCACCGCCCGAAATATCGGGCCGGGCAAGAGCTTCTGAAGAAATCGTAGCGAGCCCGCCCAAGCCCCGATCCGGCACGCGCAGTAGATTTATTCACAAGCTCTCAGGACATTCATGGCCGCTATCATTCCCGCCAATCCGTCGCCGCCCATTGTGCTGACCTTTGCCGCTTCCGACCCTACCGGCGGCGCCGGATTGCAGGCAGACATCCTGACGCTGGCCAGCCTTGGCTGCCATCCGCTGTCGGTTGTTACCGCGATCACCGTGCAGGACACCGCAGGCGTCGAGGGCGTGCTGCCGATCGACGCCGAATGGGTGGCGGACCAGGCCCGGGCCCTGCTCGAGGACATGCCGGTGGCGGCCTTCAAGCTGGGCATGATGGGCAGTGTCGAGGTCATCGCCGCGATCGCCGAGGTCATCTCGGACTACCCCGACATCCCGGTGGTGCTCGATCCGGTGCTGGCCTCAGGGCGCGGCGACCAGTTTGCCGACGAGGAAATGATCGAGGCGATGATCGGCCTGTTGCTGCCCCAGACCACGCTGCTGACGCCAAACAGCCTGGAAGCCCGGCGCCTGGCACAGCAACTGGGCGAGGCGAATGGCGATGCCCGCCACGAACACGGCCTTGCCGAATGCGCCCATCGCCTGATCAATGCCGGATGCGAATATGTGCTGGTCACGGGAACCCATGAAGCCGGCCTGCAGGTGATCAATACGCTCTACGGCAGCCACGGCACGGTGCGCACCGATCGCTGGGACCGCCTGCCGGGCAGCTATCATGGCTCGGGCTGCACCCTGGCTTCGGCCATCGCGGCCCACTTCGCCAGCGGGGTGGATGTGGCCGACGCGGTGATGGGGGCCCAGGAATTTACCTGGCGCACATTGGCTGCCGGCTTTCGTCCCGGCATGGGACAATTCATACCCGACCGCTTGTTCTGGTCGCGGGAAGAGGATGACGAAGAGGATGGCCGCGCGGATGAGAACTGACTATCCAGGTGATACGGGACGACAGGCGGAAGACCGGTCGCCCGTTCTATTCCCGGCATGCACGCGTGGAATTGCAGTGCAAGGGCGCGGGTCTTGAAAACGAAGCTCCGCGGCCTCTGTGCAGTGACCCCCGACGACCCCTTGCTGCCGCGACTGTCGGCGCTGGTCAAGGCGGCGCTGGATGGCGGTGCGCCTTTCGTTCAGTACCGCAACAAGATGGCGTCGCGCCCGCTGCGGCGCGCCCAGGCAGCCGAAATGCTGCGCATCTGCCACGCCGCGGGGGCAAAGCTGATCATCAACGACGATGTCTGGCTGGCCGTCGAAATCGGTGCCGACGGCGCCCATCTCGGCCGCGATGACGCGCCCGGCGGATCGCTCGCTGCGGCGCGCGACGCCCTGGGGCCGAAGCGCATTCTCGGCGTCTCCTGCTATAACGAACTGGCTCTCGGCGAGGAAGCCGCGAAAGCCGGCGCCGACTACCTCGCCTTCGGCAGCATGTTTCCCTCGCGCACCAAGCCCGGCGCGGTGCGCGCAGCGCCGGAGCTGCTCGGCGAAGCCAAGCGCCGCTTCGGCCTCCCTGTCGCGGCCATCGGCGGCATCACGCTCGACAATGCGCCGCAACTGATAGCCGCCGGCGCCGACATGCTGGCGGTGGTCAGCGACCTGTTCGACGCGATGGACATCAAGACGCGCGCCGCAGCCTACCAGCAGCTGCTTCCTTCCCTGCATCCGTGATCAAGCCTGGTGTAGTGCAATACGCCGCTGCATTCCGATCCCCGACTTCTGACTCCTGATTCCCGACCATGTCCCGTAACGAAGAACTTTTTCTCCGCGCCCAGAAAACCATTCCCGGCGGCGTCAATTCGCCCGTTCGCGCCTTTCGTTCCGTCGGCGGCGCGCCGCGCTTTTTCGCCCGTGGCGAAGGCGTCCGCGTCTGGGATGCCGACGGCAAATCCTATCTCGACTACGTTGGTTCCTGGGGCCCGCTGATCCTCGGTCACGCCGACGCCGATACCGTGCGCGCCGTGCAGGAGGCCGCGGCGAAGGGGCTTACTTTCGGTGCGCCGACGGAGGGCGAGGTCGAACTGGCCGAGTTGCTGGTGCAGCGCGTGCCGAGCATGGACATGGTGCGCCTGGTGTCGTCCGGCACCGAGGCCACGATGAGCGCGATCCGCCTGGCGCGCGGCTTTACCGGGCGCGATGCCATTGTCAAGTTCGAGGGCTGCTATCACGGCCACGGCGACAGTCTGCTGGTCAAGGCCGGCTCCGGCCTGCTGACCTTCGGCAATCCGTCTTCCGCCGGAGTGCCGGCCGATCTGGCGCAGCACACCCTGGTGCTCGACTACAACGATGCGCAGGGCTTGCGTGATGCATTTGCAAAGCACGGCAGCACCATCGCCTGCGTGATCGTCGAACCGGTGGCCGGCAACATGAATCTGATCGCGCCGAAACCCGAGTTCCTCGCCGCGATGCGCGAACTGTGCACGCAGCACGGATCGGTGCTGATTTTCGACGAGGTGATGACCGGTTTTCGCGTCGGTCCGGGTTCGGCGCAAGGGCTGTACGGCATCACGCCGGACCTGTCGACCTTCGGCAAGGTCGTCGGCGGCGGCATGCCGCTGGGCGCCTTCGGCGGTCGCCGCGACATCATGGAAAAGATCGCGCCGCTGGGCCCGGTGTACCAGGCCGGCACGCTGTCGGGCAATCCGCTGTCGGTGGCGGCGGGCCTGGTGACGCTGAAGAAGATCGCCGTCCCGGGCTTCTACGAGGCCCTGACGGCGAAGACCCGGGCGCTGGTCGAGGGCCTCGCCGCCGCCGCGAAGCGGCGTGGAGTGAAATTCTCCGCGCAGTCGGTGGGCGGCATGTTCGGCGTCTATTTCGCCGCCACGCCGCCGACTTCCTACGCGGAAGTCATGGCCTCGGACAAGGAGGCTTTCAACCGTTTCTTCCACGCCATGCTCGATGCCGGCTTTTATCTTGCACCCTCGGCTTTCGAGGCCGGCTTCGTCTCTGCGGCGCATAGCGATGCGGACATCGCGGCGACCGTCGCTGCGGCCGATGCGATCTTCGCTGCCGGCTGAGCGGGTTCAGACCCGAAAGTCGGCGCCGGCGAGACGGCGGCTGGACGCGCAAACATGCCGGCATTGAGCGCCGCTACCGCCTGGCTGGTCTTGCTGGTCGCCGGCTTGTGCGAAGTGGCCTGGGCCATCGGCCTCAAGTACACCGAAGGCTTCACGCGCCCGGTGCCAAGCGCCTGGACGCTGGCGGCGATGGCCGTCTCCATCGTTTTGCTGGCATGGTCGCTGAAAACCCTGCCGGTGGGAACGGCCTACGCCGTGTGGACCGGCATCGGCGCGGTCGGCACCGCGCTGCTGGGCATGATGCTGTTCGACGAATCGCGCGAGGTCGCGCGCCTGGTCTGCATCGGCCTCATCGTGGCCGGTATCCTCGGCTTGAAACTGGTGACGAAGTAGGGCCGGCGCCCGCTGCGGTTCAGGCCTCGCGCCCGGCGCGCCGGGCGGCGAGCAGTTTCCTTGCCTTGCGCGTTTCCAGCCAGCGCAGCGAGACGTAGGTGCCCCAGCCGAACAGCCCCATGGCGACGATGAAGGCGCCATACGCCACCGGCCATGAGATCCCCTGGGTCATCATCGAAAACTCCGACATGCCGCCGATGCCGGCGATGATGTTGAGCGGGACGAAAACCACGCTGATGGTGGTCAGCTTGGACACGCGCTTGTTCTGGTTGATGTTGATGAAACCGACCGTGGCGTCCATCAGGAAGTTGATCTTGCCGAACAGGAAGGAGGTGTGGCCGTCCAGCGAATCGATGTCGCGCAGGATCTGGCGGGCATCGTCATGTTGCGCGGTCGACATCAGCCGGCTGCGCATCAGGAAGGATAGCGCGCGCCGCGTATCGAGCACGTTGCGGCGGATGCGGCCGTTGAGGTCCTCTTCCTTGGCGATGTCGGAGAGGATCTCGGCGGCTTCATCGTCGGTGACCTGCGGTGTCAGCACGGTGCGGCTGACCTTTTCCAGTTCGGCGTAGATGTCCTCCAGCGCATCGGCCGAGTACTCGACGTCGGCGCCGTAGAGGTCGAGCAGCACGTCCTTGCCCTCCGAGACGTAGCCCGGCTGGATCCGCGCGCGCAGGCGCTGCAGGCGGAACACCGGCAGTTCCTCGTCGCGCATCGAAAACAGGATGTTGTTGTGCAGGATGAAGGCGACCGCGACGTTGCGCGACTCGTCCTCCTTGTCCAGCAGGAAGGCCGAGTGCAGATGCACTTCGCCGTTCTCCTCGATGTAGAAACGCGCCGACTCTTCGAGGTCGGTCAGGTCGTCGGCATCCGGCAGTTCTAGGCCGAAGATGTCCTCGACCCACTGGCGTTCTTCCTTCGATGGCGCCAGCAGGTCCACCCAGATCGGCGTGGTGGCGGCGAGGTCTTCCTTGCTGTCGACCTCGACCTGGCGCAGGCGGCCGTTCTTCAACTCGAAGGCATTGAGCTTGATCGGCTTGTGCGGCAGGGCCGGGGCCGCCGGGGCGGCCGGCAGCGATTCGCGCAAGGTATCGCGCAGGGCGTCCGACAATTCGTCGAGGATTTCCTCTCCGCGCGCCTTTGCCACCAGTTCCCAGACCACCAGGCTGTCATCCGGCGGCAGGGCTTCGAGAATCCGCGCGATGGCATCCGAAGGCATCAGCTCCAGCTTGGCGCGCAACTCCTCGAGGTGCTGGACGTGCACCAGGTTCTCTACGAGTTGCTGGCGTGGCCCGTCGTGGCCCTGCCGGTGGACCACGCTCTCGACCCGCTTCTGGCGTGCCAGAAGTTCCTCGACCAGGCGCAGCTTGTCCTGCTCCGCGGCACGCTGGAGCGCTTCGAGGTCGTCGCTGGCCTGGGTTTCGAGGTTATCGGACATGGCTCGCGTATTCTAGTCACATTCGTCATGGTTCATGGCACTGCGGCGCCGCCCATGCGAGCGATGATCGTTTGCGTGCGCCCGTTCATGTAGGCGGAATACGGATTGCGCTCGTAGCGGCGTGGCGCGGGCAGCATGACGGCCAGTCGCGCCGCCTGTTCTGCGCCGAGCAGCGCCGCCGGGATGCTGAAGTAACGCCGCGCGGCCGCTTCGGCACCGAATACGCCGTCGCCCCATTCGACGACGTTGAGGTAGACCTCGAGGATGCGCCGCTTGTCCCACAGCAGTTCGATCCAGACCGTGATGATGGCTTCTTCGCCCTTGCGCAGAACAGTCTTGCTCGGCGACAGCAGCAGGTTCTTCGCCAGTTGCTGCGAGATGGTCGAGCCGCCGGCGACGACCTTGCCCTGTTTCTGGTTCTTTTCCAGCGCTTTCTGGATGCCTTCCCAGTCGAAGCCCTCGTGATCGACGAACTTGTCGTCCTCGGCGGCGATCACGGCGCGCTTGAGATGGATCGATATTTTTTCGTAAGGCACCCACTGGCGTTTTAACTCCGTCTTCGGGTTCTTCAACCGGGCCTCGTCGAGGCGCTGGCTCTGGAAGCTGGTCGTTACGGGATTCATCCATTTCCACCACAGTACCCAGCCCAGGTACCAGCCCTGCCAGAGCAGAATCAAGCCGGCGACGCTTGCCAGCGTCAATTTAAGCCAGCGCGGCGCCGGCCTCATGGCGTTGCTTTCCAGCAACGCCATGACGATTTGAACGCCCCCCCTGGCAGGGTGCGTTCCGGCCTGCATGCCGGAACCGTTCGAAGGGCGCGAAGCATGCTTCGCGAATTCCCCTTCTCACCCCCCCGGTCCACGGCTGGC
Organism: Sulfuritalea sp.; assembly: GCA_044344175.1. Classification (GTDB taxonomy): domain Bacteria; phylum Pseudomonadota; class Gammaproteobacteria; order Burkholderiales; family Rhodocyclaceae; genus Sulfuritalea. The sequence continues at coordinate 26,907 of JBIJDJ010000011.1, read as the reverse complement.
TTTGCACAGCCAGCCGGCTGCGGCGGCGCAAAGCAGTGCTTTGCGAAACCCCGCCTACGCCCCCCGCCCAGGCGGGGGCGATTGATTGGTTCGCTGCGCTCGAATTTCATGGGGCGCATTTCAGCGCTGCGAGCACCGGGGCAGTGTGCGGACGAACTCCGCGCCAGACGAAGAAGGCTTCGGCGGCCTGTTCGACCAGCATGCCGAGTCCGTCGGCGACCCTCGCTCCGGCGGCCCGCGCCTGGGCCATGAAAGCGGTTTCGAGCCCATAGAACATTTCATAGGCGACGCAATGCCGCGCAAACACGGAAGTCGGCAGCGGCAGCACGGCGTTACCGAGCCCCGCCGACGTGGCGTTGATGACGAGATCGAAACTCCGGCCGGCGAGCCCCGGGAAGCCCGTGCCATCGGGTTTGACATTGACTGCGCAGCCCGGCAGACGGGCAAACGGGTTGGCAAATTCGAGGGCGAGGCGCGCGGCGGTTTCCTCGGTGCGATTGGCGATCACGAGCTCGGCGGGGTTTTCCAGCAGCAGCGGCAGGATCACGCCGCGCGCCGCGCCGCCGGCTCCCAGCAGCAGGATGCGGCGCCCGGCCGGATCGCAGCCGAGGTTGTGCTTGAGGTCGCGGACCAGCCCCGCGCCGTCGGTGTTGTCGCCGCTGATGACACCGGCGTCGAAGCTCAGCGTGTTTACCGCGCCGGCAGCCTCGGCGCGTGCGGTGCGCCGCGTGGCGAGGCGAAAGGCCTCCTCCTTGAACGGCACGGTGATGTTGGCGCCCCTGGCCGGCCCCTCGCCGGTGGCGATGAAGGCGTCGACGGCCGCGGCGAAGCCATCCTTCGCGGCCAGAATTGCCTGGTAGCTGATGTCCTGTCCGGTCTGGGCGGCGAACAGGGCATGAATGCGCGGCGATTTGCTGTGCCCGATGGGGTTGCCGATGACGCAGTAGCGGTCAGTCATGGGGATTCGTCATGCCTCAATCCGAACGCAGGCGGTCCATGTTGGTGAAGGTCCAGGTACGGGTTATCTCGAGCACGTCGGTATCGCGCCGGATGGACTCGGGGAAGGCGGCGTAGGGCGCGGCCATCTGCACGATGCGCCGCGCGGCGTCGTCGAGCAGGCGTTGGCCGGACGAGCGGTTGACCTCGACGCGATCCAGATCACCGTTGGCCTTGATCACCACCGTCAGCACCAGGCTGCCATAGAGGCGGCCCCTGGCGGCGTCGGGATAGTTCAGGTTGCCGATGCGCTCGATCTTCTGCCGCCAGTCCTCGACATACTGGGCGAAGCGGTATTCCTCGACCCGGGCGCCGATGAATTTCTTGCGCGGCCGCTGGTTGTACTCCTCCAGTTGCCGCGCAATCTGGCCCTCGATGCGGGCGATGGCCAGCGCGCTGCTGGCCAGATCGGCACCGGAACGATTCGGCTCGGGTGCCGCTGCCGGATTGACTTTCGCCGTGTCGGTGCTGACCGCCCTTTCGCTCTTCAGCCGCGTCATCTGCTGCTGCGCCTGCGCTTCGAGTTCGGCGACGCGACGTTGTGCCTCGATCAGTTCGCGGCCTTCCCGGGTGCTGGGCGAGGGCGGCAGCGGTGTTTTGGCGCGACGGTCTTCGTCGGTGTTGCCGCCGCCATCGAGGTTGGCCTGTGCCTTGGCCTGCGCCTTGTCCGGCTTGGCCTTGCTCTTGCTGTTGACCAGGATGACGTCGAGTGCCCGTTCGCGCACCTTTTCGATGAAGTCCGGCGGGGTGAAGCGAACGGCAAGCAGCACGCCATGGAGCAGCAGCGAAGCGCCAAGCGCCAGCGTCAGGTTGCGCCGCGGCGCGTCCATGGCGGCGAGGAAGGCCGGCATCGGCAGGGGCGGCAGTGAAGGCCAGGAAAGGCGCGACAGGCTGGACATAAGCCCGCTGATTTTACCCCGCGACGTCGTCACCCTCGTCGTCGGCGAAGGCCGCATCAGGACTGCTATTGGACGCCAATTCAGGCGCCTGTTCGACATAGCGCAAACGCAGTTCGGCTTCCAGCAGGTCGATGCCGTCGATGGCGAGGCGCACATGCGCGCCTCGCGGCAGTTCCGGCAGCGAGGGTACGCGCGCCACCAGCGGGATCGCGTCGAGCCGCACCAGCGACTCGCGCAGCACCTGGCCCAGCACGGCCTGCCCGCCCTGCTGCAGCAACCAGCGCAGGCACCAGTAGCGCTCCATGCCGCGCTGGAATTCGGCGTAGGCGGCGTAGGTCAGTTCGAAGTCGCGCATGGCGGCCAGCAGCTCGGCGGACTTGGGCGCGCCTTTTTCTCCAAACGGAGGTGACTCGCCCTGCAGCAGCGCGATCAGTTGCCACTGGTTGAGCAGGTCGCAATAGCGCCGCAAGGGCGACGACGACCAGGCATAACACTCGACGCCGAGGCCTTCGTGCGCGGCGGCAACCGTGCTCATGCGCACCTTGCCCGCCGTCTGCACGCGGTAAAGGGCGGGGATGCCGGCATCACGCAGCATGGCGCCCCAGGTGGCGTTGGCCATGATCATCAGTTCGGCGACCAGAGTGTCGAGCGGACTGCCGCGCTGGCGCTCCTCGATGCTGACGAAGCCCTTGCCCGGTTCCGCGGCAATGCCGCTGTCGGCGGCCCAGTCGACAACGAAGTTGTAGTCCTTGCGGTTGCTGTTGTCGGAGGGTTTGCCGCGCCCGGCTTCGAGTACTTGGGCAAATTCCCAGAGCAGCTTCAGCTCGTCGCGGTAAGGAAAATCAGCCAGGCCGGCGGTCAGCGTGGCTTCGTTGAATACCGGCTCGATGTCGTGGTGGCGCAGGTTGGCGACGATGGGCACGCGCTCCATGCGCGTTTCGTGGCCAAGCAGGCGGTAATCGCCGGCGACATCGAGATAAAGCGAGATTGCGGGGACAACGTGCCCGGCGGCCAGGGTGAAATGTTCGACGATGTCTTCCGGCAGCATGGTGATCTTGCGCCCCGGCATATACACCGTGGACAGCCGCTCGCGGGCGATGCGGCCGAGGTCCGAGTCCGGGGCAAAGCCCAAGCCCGGCGCGGCGATGTGGATGCCTATGCGCCAGCCTCCTTCGGGATTCGCCGTGACCGAAAACGCGTCATCGATTTCGGTAGTGTGGGCATCGTCGACGCTGAAAGCGGCGACCGATGCAAGCGGCAGATCGCTGTCTTCGACAGGTGCTGTGAAATAAGGGAAACCGGTGCCGCCCTTGCTCTCGGGAAAGAACTCGAACAGGAAGCGGCCGAGGTGGTAGTCGTGGGTCGAGGGCAGTGCGCCGCAATCGAACAGCAGTCGCGCCGCCGATTTTCCGGTCTCCCCGCAGGCGGCTTCGAGCGCTCTGGTTTCGCTGCGGTTGCGATCGGGTTTGTAAATCAACTGCGACAGGACGGGCGCGAATTCTGCTGGCAATTGGCCGTTCTTGAGTTCCTCGACCATGCGTTCGATGGCCGCGGCCTGCAGGCGTTTTTTTTCCAGTCCGGCCAGGGCGGCTTGCAGGATCTCGGGCGGTGCCTTGCGGAAGCGGCCGCGGCCCTTGCGATGGAAGTAGATCGGCGCCGCATGCAGGCGCAGCAGCACGGCTGCGGCCTGCACCGGATCAGGTTTGGCGCCGTGGTATTCGGCGGCCAGTTCCTCGAAGCCGAACTCCTGCTCGCCGCAGACTTCCCAGAGGAAACTCACGTCGATGCCTTCCGCGCCTGCTTCCGCGCGATCGAGCAGTTCACCCGCGGCCGGAGCGGCGAAACGCAGCAACACGTTGGCCGCCTTGACCTTGGAGCGTTTGCCGGAGGCAAACTCGATCTGCAGCGACGTGACACTGTCGACCAGCACGCTGCCGGCACGGAAAGCGCCGTCCTCTTCAAACAGGACATTCATGGGGGGAACACCCCGAGTCGGGGAGTGAGCGGGAAACGAGGGGGCAGATTATAACGGTCTGGCCGTTGCGATCAGAACGGTGCTGCTCAGCCGGTAGCCATCTTCGACCGCATGCGGCGCGAGGTCATCGGCAACGGCCGCGGCGAGCGCCTGCTGTTTTTCGGCGGGCAGGCGCGACAGGCTTTCCGCCGCACCGCCGGCCAGGTCGAGAAAGCCCTGCCAGTAAGCACCAGCATCGGCGAACTCGACGCTGAAGCGATGCGGCCGGATTTCGCATTGCCGAAAGTCGGCGCTGGCGAGACGGCGATTCAGCTCGTCGGGATCGCCAAAGCGGAAAATCGACGGCCGTGCCACCCTGGGTGGCGGCAACAGGCGACGCATGCAGGCCAGCGCGGTCTCGACCAGCGGCACGTCTTCGGCGCGTCCCCACACCGACAGTGCGAGCAGTCCGTCCGGCGCCAACACCCGGCGGATTTCCTTCAGCGCAGCCTGTTCGTCGAGGAAGAACATCAGGCCCAGTCCGCACAGGACGCGGTCGAAACTGCCGTCGGCAAAGGGCAGTGCCTCGCCGTCGGCGGCAATCCGGGCCAGGCCGGGGCAGCAGGCCAGTTGCCCCTCGCTGATGTCGCTGGCGACCGTCAGTCCGGCGGAACCCACAATGCCGTCGGCCTCGCGTGCAAGGATGCCGGGCCCGCTGGCGAGGTCGAGTACCCGCTGTCCGGGCGCAAGCAGCGCGGCGGCCAGCAGCGCATCGGCAAGTTCGCCGCGGGCGTCTGCCGCGGCGAGGTAGCGCGGACCGATGCGGTTATAGCCGGCGCGTTCGAGACGCTTGAACTGGGCGGGGTCGAAGCTCATGGCAGAGGTGGAGCCACCCTGGCGGCGGCCGATTTGAGGAGATCAAAAGTATAAATCACGAGACCGAGCCAGATCGCGGCAAAGGTCAGCAAGCGCTTCAGGTCCAGTGGCTCGTGGTACACCAGTACGGCGAGCAGGAAGGCGATCGAAGGCGCCAGATACTGCAGGAACGCCATCATGGAAAGTGGCAGGCGTCGCGCCGCGACGGCAAACAGCAACAGCGGAATCGCCGTGATCGGGCCGGTGGCGATCAGCATCAGGTCGCGCGCACCGAGCGGCGTCGCCCCTGTAGCGAAGTGGTTCTGCCCGGAATGGATCAGCCAGAGCACCCAGCCCAAGGCCAGGGGCGTCATGCAGACGGCTTCCAGAAACAGGCCGCTGGCGGCATCCAGCGGCAACTGCTTGCGCAGCAGGCCGTAGATGGCGAAGGTGCCGGCCAGCACCAGCGCGATCCAGGGCAGCCCGCCGGCACGGGCGGCCTCGATGGCGACACCGATTGCGGCGCACAGCACGGCGATCCATTGCAGCTTGCGCATGCGTTCCCTGAGCACCAGCACGCCGAGCGCGACATTGAGCAGTGGCAGGATGAAATAACCGAGGCTGGCTTCGATGATGTGGCCGTTGTTTACGCCCCAGACGAAGGTCAGCCAGTTGGCCAGCACCAGTGCCGCTGCCAGCGCAATCTTCGCCAGTTGCGCCGGAATTCGCGCAACCCGCAGGGCGTCGCCGAAGCCGCGGCCAAAGCCGATCAGGGCGGTCATCAGCAGCATGGACCAGAGCGCGCGATGAGCGATGATTTCGAGCGCAGGCACCTCGGCGATCTGCTTGAAGAAGATCGGTACCAGGCCCCAGGTGAGGAAGGCGAGGATTCCGGCGAAGATGCCGAGCCGGGTATTCTCGTGTGTGGCCGCGGGCAGCGTTGCACTCACAGCGAGGTCGCCAACCCGGCGAACTCGATGATCAGGTCGAGGGTGTCGTCCCAGCGCGTGAAACTGTGGTCGCCGCCGGCAAGCACGGTTTGCCGCGCGCCGAGATAGCGGCGCACGGCGTCGCGGTAGTCGAGCGTCTCGTCGCCTTGTTCCACCAGCAGCCAGAAACGCTGCGGATTGGTCAGCACCGGCACCTCGATGGCGCGCAATTCCTCGACGTGGTCCAGGGTGAAGTCGAAGCTCTCGCCGGTATAGAGCCAGCGCTGCGGACCGACATACTGCTGCAGCGAAAGATGCGCGACCACGGCGGGATTGACCAGCACGCCCTTGAGGTCGAAGGTCTCCGCCAGATACGTCGCGTAGTAGCCGCCGAGCGAGGAGCCGATCACGGTGGTGACGCCGTGGCGGTCGATCAGATCCGTGGCCAGTGTGATCGCCGCGCGCGGCGAGGCGGGCAGTTGCGGGCTGAGGAATCTGTCGTCGAGACCGCGTTCGCGCATGCGTGCACCGAGCGCCTGCGCCTTATGCGACTGCGGGCCGCTGGTAAAGCCGTGGAGGTATAAGATCATTCCCCCCGACCCCCTTTAGTTACGGCATAACGCCCGCCAAAGCGGGCATTAGCCTCCACTGAAACTCCGCTTCGCTGCGTTTTCCGGGAAAGGGGGTGACTGCGGTTCGCCGTCTTGCGACGACTCCGCGCTATTGGCTGCGCCTGCCTTGAGGCGGCTCGGCGGCAGGCGCGGATCATGGACTGCTCCAATCCACCAGTCCGAACTGCCACGTCGCCAGCACCACGATGCCGAAGGCGATGCGATACCAGGCGAAAACGCTGAAGTCGTGGGTCGAAATGAAGCGCAGCAGCCAGCGCACGCAGAGGAAGGCGGAGACGAAGGAGGCGACGAAGCCGACGGTCCACATGCCGAGGTCGTCGATGACCAGCAGGTGGCGTTCCTTGTACATCTGGTAGGCGGTCGCCGCCAGCAGCGTGGGGATGGCGAGGAAAAAGGAAAACTCGGTGGCCGCCTTGCGCGAGAGGCCGAACAGCAGGCCGCCGATGATGGTCGCGCCGGAACGCGAGGTGCCGGGGATCAACGCGCAGGCTTGCGCCAGGCCGAGCTTGAAGGCATCGATGACATCCAGATCTTCCACCTCTTCGACACGAATCCGGTGCTCGCGCCGCTCGGCCCAGAGGATGATGAAGCCGCCAAGGATAAAGGTGCTCGCCACCGTGACCGGGTTGAACAGGTTGGCCTTGATCGCCTTGCCGAAGAGCAGGCCCAGCACGGCCAGTGGCATGAAGGCGATGGCGATGTTGAGCGTGAAGCGCTGTGCGGCGCGATCGCTGGCGAGGCCGCTGATGACGCGCACGATGCGTGCGCGGTATTCCCAGCAGAGGGCGAAAATCGCGCCGGACTGGATCACGATTTCGAACAGCTTGCCCTTCTCGTCGTTGAAATGCAGCAGGTCGCCGGCGAGGATCAGGTGGCCGGTGGACGAGACGGGAAGGAACTCGGTGAAGCCTTCGACCAGGCCGAGAATCAGCGCCTGCAGCAGCGGGTGGAAATCCATGTCGGAGGAATAAATTGGCGCCGGATAGGGGCGCCGAGTCTAGCATGCCGCAGTGTCCGCCTCCAGTTGCGCCAGCCAGATCAGAGCCGCATCGCGGTCCGCGCCGCACATCTCGGCGGAAGGCTGCAGGCCGCTGCAGCAGGCCGGACGCCGCGAGCTGCCGAACAGCGTGCAGCGATAGTCGGGCGTCAGGTGCACGCAGGGCTCGCCGGCCGGCTTGTCCAGGGTACTGATCGAAGGCGCAATGCAGCAGGCGCCGCAGCCGGGTCGGCAGGTCATGATCCGGAAATCGCCGTGTCGCCAGCGCCGACTCTTAGCGTGACATAACCCGTCCGGAGCGACGGGTGACAGTCGAGCGAAGCGAGCTGAGCAGAAGCCTCCCCGTGAGGGGAGGATGGGAGGGGCGGGCCCATTTGCCGTATTTGCATTGTTTCATCATCAGGGGTGCGAGTATCCGCTGCATGCAAGTTACGACGCCTTGTAAATCTCGCTGCCCGCCTTGACGAACTCGACGGATTTGACCTCCATGCCCTTGTTCAACGCCTCCTGCTCGGAGACGCCCAGCTTGGCCGCGTACTCGCGCACGTCCTGGGTGATTTTCATGGAGCAGAAATGCGGTCCGCACATGGAGCAGAAATGGGCCAGCTTGGCGCCGTGCTGCGGCAGCGTCTCGTCGTGGAATTCACGGGCCTTGTCGGGGTCCAGCCCGAGGTTGAACTGGTCTTCCCAGCGGAACTCGAAGCGCGCCTTGGACAGCGCGTTGTCGCGCATCTGGGCGCCGGGGTGCCCCTTCGCCAGGTCGGCGGCGTGGGCGGCGATCTTGTAAGCCATGATGCCGTCCTTGACGTCGTTCTTGTCCGGCAGTCCGAGGTGTTCCTTCGGCGTGACATAACAGAGCATGGCGGTGCCGTACCAGCCGATCATGGCGGCACCAATGGCGCTGGTGATGTGGTCGTAGCCCGGCGCGATGTCGGTGGTCAGCGGCCCCAGGGTGTAGAAGGGCGCTTCGCCGCAGAGACGCAACTGCTCGTCCATGTTGAACTTGATCATGTGCATCGGCACGTGGCCGGGGCCCTCGATCATCACCTGCACATCGTGCTTCCAGGCGATCTTGGTGAGTTCCCCTAGGGTTTCCAGTTCGCCCATCTGCGCCGCGTCGTTGGCGTCGTAGATCGAGCCGGGACGCAAGCCGTCGCCGAGGCTGAAGGCGACGTCGTAGGCCTTCATGATTTCGCAGATGTCCTCGAAATGCGTGTAGAGGAAGTTCTCCTTGTGGTGCGACAGACACCACTTGGCGAGGATCGAGCCGCCGCGGCTGACGATGCCGGTCATGCGCTTCGCCGTCATCGGCACATAGCGCAGCAGCACGCCGGCATGGATGGTGAAGTAGTCGACGCCCTGCTCGGCCTGCTCGATCAGGGTGTCCCTGAAGATTTCCCAGGTCAGGTCCTCAGCCTTGCCATTGACCTTTTCCAGCGCCTGGTAGATCGGTACCGTGCCGATCGCCACCGGCGAGTTGCGCACGATCCATTCGCGCGTTTCATGGATGTTGTTGCCGGTCGACAGGTCCATCACCGTGTCGCCGCCCCAGCGGATGGCCCAAGTCATCTTGTCCACTTCGTCCTGGATGGTCGAGGCCAGCGGCGAATTGCCGATGTTGCAGTTGATCTTGGTCAGGAAGTTGCGGCCGATGATCATCGGCTCGGACTCGGGATGGTTGATGTTGTTGGGGATGATGGCGCGGCCGCGGGCGATTTCGTCGCGGACGAACTCGGCGGTGATGATGCGCGGGATCGATGCGCCGAAGTTCTGGCCGGGGTGCTGGCTGCGCAGCAGATCGTCCAGCCCGTCGAGCTTCTGGTTTTCGCGGATGGCGACGTATTCCATTTCCGGCGTGATGATGCCGGCTCGTGCGTAGTGCATCTGCGACACGTTTTTCCCGGGCAGCGCGCGGCGCGGCTTGCGCGCGAGGTCGAAGCGCAGGCCGGCCAGTTCCGCGTCGATCGCACGCTGGCGGCCATACTCGGAAGAAAGGTCGGGCAGTTCCTCGGTATCGCCGCGTTCGGCGATCCAGCCGGCACGCAGCGCCGGCAGGCCGCGGCGAATGTCGATGGCGGCGGTCGGGTCGGTGTAGAGGCCGGAGCAGTCATACACGGTGACCGGCGGGTTGGGAATATCGCCGGTCGGGCTCTGGGCGATTTCGCGCATCGGCACGCGAATGTCCGGGCGGCTGCCGCTGACATAGACCTTGCGCGAGTTGGGCAGGGGGGCGATGGCGGCCGCATCGACGTGGGCGTCGGCGGCGATGAAATGTTCATTGGCATTCATGGGGCAAACTCGATTCTGTTGGGGGTGGGACAGGGGCTTGAAACTACTGGAAAGGCCGGCCGAATGCAACCCGTCGCCGAGAAAGGACACTCGCGCCGAATTGCGCCGAATTGCGCCGAATCTAGCCGGCGTAGCCGATTTTCTTCAGGTCGGCGTGGATCTTCTCGCCGAGTCGGGCGTGGCCGGCGGCGTTCGGGTGCAACTGGTCGCCCTTGAGCGCGGTGTCGGAAAGCACCTCGGACAATGCTTCGGCGATCAAAGGCACTTTCTTGTCCTTCGCCACTTCGGCATAGAAATCGGCGGGTGACAGGCTGTTGAACACGGCGCCGGCGATGCTGGGTTTCGGCGTCGCCAGCAACACCGCCTTCGCGCCGCGCGCCTTGACCAGATCCAGAATGCTGCCGAGGTTGGCGACGGTCTGGGCCTGCGGCACTTTGCGCAGCATGTCGTTGCCGCCCAAGCTGACCAGCACCAGTTGCGGATTGTGTTCGTCGAGCAGTCCGGGCAGCCGGGCCAATGCGCCGGCACTGGTGTCGCCGCTGACGCCGGCATTGATCACCACCCAGCCGGTTTTCTGCGCCAGCAGCGTCGGCCAGTCTTCGCCGGGCTTGACGCCGTGCGGTGCGGTGAGGCTGTCGCCGAGTGCCAGCACCCTGCTTCCCGCCGGGAGGGCGGCTTCCTTCTTTGTGCCGCCGCAGGCGACGGCGAGCAGCAGGACGAGCAGGGCGAGAAGTACGCGAGCGATCCGGGTCGGTGTGTGCACGGCGTCACGACTGACCGAAGACTTCGTTCAACTGCCGCGCGACGCGGATGAAGGTGGTGCGCTTCGACAACTCCCGCAACTTGTGCGCGCCGACATAGGTGCAGGCCGAACGTACCCCGCCGAGGATTTCCTGCAGCGTGTTGTCGACCGGGCCGCGAGCTTCAAGCAGCACTTCCTTGCCCTCCGCGGCGCGGTAGTTGGCGACGCCGCCGGCGTGCTTGTCCATCGCCGCGCGCGAACTCATGCCGTAGAAGCGCAGCTTTTTCACGCCGTCCTGTTCGACGGTCTCGCCCATGCATTCGTCGTGGCCGGCCAGCATGCCGCCGAGCATGATGAAGTCGGCGCCGCCGCCGAAGGCCTTGGCCAGATCACCCGGCGAGGTGCAGCCGCCGTCGGCGCAGATCAGGCCGCCCAGACCGTGGGCGGCGTCGGCGCATTCGATGATGGCGGAGAGTTGCGGATAGCCGATGCCGGTCATCTTGCGCGTGGTGCACACCGAGCCGGGACCGATGCCGACCTTGACGATGTCGGCGCCGTCGAGAATCAGTTCTTCGGCCATCTCGCCGGTGACGACATTGCCAGCCATGATCGTGATGTCCGGCCAGGTCTGGCGCAGGCGCTGCAGGAAATCGACGAAGGATTTGGTATAGCCGTTGGCGACATCGACACAGACATACGAAATGGCGTCGCCGGCCTCCTGCTTGACGCGGCAGAATTTCTCGTAGTCCTCGGGCGTGATGCCCATCGAGTAGAACACCGTCGCACTTGCCGGCAGGGACTTGAAATAGCTGACCAGATCGGCCTCCGCGTAGTGCTTGTGCAGTGCCGTCGCCAGTTGGTGTCTGCCCAGTGCCTGCGCCATCTCGAAAGTGCCGACCGTATCCATGTTGGCGGCGATGATCGGCACGCCGTGATAGCTGCGCCCGGAATGGCGGAAGACGAACTCGCGCGAAATATCGACCCCGGAGCGCGAGGTCAGCGTCGAGCGCTTGGGGCGTATGAGGACGTCCTGAAAATCGAGCTTGAGCTCTTCTTCGATACGCATGAGGGCTTCCTTCCTCGAATGTCGGGTGACATTGGCTGATGCCGCCTTGAACCCTTCCGGCCTCAGATGTGACATTGCTTTTGGATTGAACGGCAAGCTTACCGCGTAAACCCCGCGGCTAATCCTGGAGCATCTGCCAAGCTTGATCTTGCCATCCACTTCTATATACTGACTGACTGGTCAGTAAGTAATTGTTCTCTTGGAAACTATTGTTCATCCCCGTCAACGCCGCAAGCAAGCGCGTCCCGCCGAACTCATGGCGGCGGCGTTGGAGCTGTTTGTCGAAAAGGGATTCGCCGGCACCCGGTTGGAGGATGTCGCGACGCGCGCCGGGGCGTCGAAGGGAACGCTGTATCTCTACTTCGACAGCAAGGAAGCCCTGTTCAAGGCGGTGATCCAGGAAGGCATCGTGCCGATTCTGGAGCAGGGTGCCGGGATTATCGACGCCTTCCAGGGCCGCGCCGGTGAACTCTTGCGCCTGTTGATCAACGAGTGGTGGCAGCGCATCGGCAACACGCACCTGGGCGGCGTGCCCAAGCTGATGATCAGCGAGGCGCGCAACTTCCCCGAACTGGCCGTCTACTACCACGATGCCGTGATCATGCGTGGCCGCGACCTGATGCGGCGCACCCTGCAGCGGGGCATCGCTTCCGGCGAATTCCGCGCCGTCGACGTCGAGACGGCGATCGACGTGATCTTCGCCCCGGTGCTGATGATGGTGATCTGGCGCTATTCGCTGGGTGTCTGCTGCGGCACGACGCACGATCCGCAGGTTTATCTGCAAACCCACCTCGATCTGGCTCTGCGCGGGCTGGCGATGCCGGTCGCATCTGGAGACTTCGCATGAAGCTTGCCTCTTTCTTTCTTCTGCCGTTCCTGCTGGCCGCCTGCACCGAGGCGCCGCCACCTCCGGCCGCGCCCAAACTGGTGCGGACCCTGAAAGTCGGTGTTGGCGACACGGCGCTTGACGGCGCCGACCGAAGCTACAGCGGCGAAGTGCGCGCGCGCATCGAAACCACGCTGGGCTTTCGCGTTGCCGGCAAGCTTGTCGAGCGCCGCGTCGATGTCGGAGCGGCGGTCAAGGCCGGGCAGGTACTGGCGCGACTCGATCCGGCCGATGCCGGCTTGCAATTGACACAGGCCGAGGCGCAGCGGGTGCTGGCGGAGGCCGACTTGGCGCGCTACCGCGACCTGAAAGCGCGGAACTACATCAGTGCCTCGGCGCTCGAAGCACGCGAAACCACCTTCAAGGCGGCCGCGGCGCAGGCTGCGCTGGCGAAGAACCAGGCTGCATACACCACGCTGGTGGCAGACCGTGCCGGCGTCATCGGCCAGGTGCTGGCTGAACCGGGTCAGGTGGTCAGCGTCGGTCAGGCGGTGTTTCGCCTGGCGCCGGATGGCGAGCGCGAAATCGCGATCGCATTGCCGGAAGGCGAGGTCGCCGGCTTCAAGCTGGGCCAGGCCGCCACTGTTACGTTCTGGGCCGGCTCGGGCCAGGCTGCCAAGCCGCTCGTGGGGCGTCTGCGGGAGATATCGCCGGTGGCCGATCCTGTCACTCGCACCTTTACCGCGCGCGTCAGCCTCAAGGACGCCGATCCGCTGTTGCCCCTGGGCATGACGGCGACCGTGCGCTTCCCGGCCGGCGCGGCTGGCGCCACGAGACTGATCGTGCCGCTGACGGCGATCTTCCAACAGGGCAATCAGCCGGCGGTGTGGATAGTCGGCGCTGACAGTACGGTAAAACTGCAGACGGTGAGCGTAACGGCCTATACCGACAGCGGTGCGGTGGTGACGGGCGGACTTGCCGGCGGTGAGCAGATCGTTGCCGCCGGTGTGAATCTGCTTACAACCGGCGAGAAGGTTCGCGTGTCGCCGCAGGCCACCGGCAAGTGAAGCCACCCAATCTTTCCGAGTGGGCGCTGCGGCATCAGCAGATGGTGCTCTACATGATCGTCGTCTTCATGATCGGGGGCGTCATTTCCTACTTTCAGCTCGGTCGCGCCGAAGATCCCGACTTCACCTTCAAGGTCATGGTGGTGCGAACGCTATGGCCCGGGGCCAGCGCACAACAGGTCGAGCAGCAACTCACCGAGCGCATCGAGAAGAAGCTGGCCGAGACGCCCTGGGTCGATGTGTTGCGCACGGCCTCCCGGCCGGGCGAATCGCTCACCGTTGTCCTGCTCAAGGACTACACACCCAAGACCGAGGTGTCGGAAGCCTGGCGCCAGGTGCGCAAGAAGCTCGACGACATCCATCACACGCTGCCTCCCGGCGTCCAGGGTCCCTTCCCCAACGATGAGTTCGGCGATATCCAGATCAAGATCTTCGCCCTGACCGCGAAGGACGACAAGACCGGCTACACCATGGGTGATTTGCGCCGCGAGGCTGATCGCCTGGCGCGCGAACTGCGCCGAGTGGACGATGTGAAGAAGATCGAACTGATCGGCGTGCAGGACGAAAAGATCTACATCGATGTCAGTCCGGCGCGACTCGCCGCCATGGGGCTGGTGCCGAGCCAGGTGTTCGACGCCCTGCAGCGGCAGAACGCCGTGGCGCCGGCGGGGCATGTCGAGACCGAGACCGATCGCGTGCGCCTGCGCGTCTCCGGTCCCTTCGACAGCGTCGACGCGCTGCGCGAAGCCACGCTGGCGGTGGGCGGAAGATCCTTCCGCCTGGGCGACATTGCGCGAGTCACGCGCGGACTCGCCGATCCGCCGCAGCCACGCATGCGCGTGGCCGGGCGCGACGCGATCGGCCTCGGTGTCGTCATGGCCAAAGGCGGCAATGTCATCGACCTCGGCGAAAAACTCAGCGCGGCGATGGCGCGACTGCAGCAGGACCTGCCGGCCGGCATCGACGTGCACGTGGTGGCCGACCAGCCGCAGGTGGTCAAGACCTCGCTCAACCTGTTCGTGCGCACCCTGGGCGAAGCCGTGCTCATCGTGCTCGCCGTGTCCTTCCTCAGCCTGGGCTGGCGCACCGGCACCGTGGTGGCGTTGTCGATCCCGCTGGTGCTGGCGATGACCTTCATCGCCATGAAGATCTTCGGCATCGACCTGCAGCGCATTTCGCTGGGCGCGCTGGTGATCGCGCTCGGCCTGCTGGTCGATGATGCAATCATTACCGCGGAGATGATGGTGGTGAAAATGGAGCAGGGGTGGGACCGCTTCAAAGCCGCTACCTTCGCCTATACCTCGACCGCTTTCCCGATGCTGACCGGCACGCTGATCACGGCGGCGGGCTTCACCCCGGTCGGTTTCGCCAAGTCCGGCGCCGGCGAGTACACCATCTCCATCTTCCAGGTAGTCACCATCGCGCTGCTGGTGTCGTGGATCGTCGCCGTGGTGTTCACGCCCTGGCTGGGTTACAAGCTGCTCGATCCGGCCAGCCTGCGCGCGATCGGCGAGAAGCATGGCGGTGACGTCTACGATTCCCCTTTCTATCGCCGTTTCCGCGTCCTTGTCGAGTGGTGTTTGCGCCATCGCTGGCTGGTGATTTTTGCCACGGTCGGCTTCTTCGGGTTGTCGCTGGTGGCCTTCAACAAGGGCGTGCAGAAGCAATTTTTCCCCGCCGCCAGCCGGCCCGAAATCATGATCGACATCTGGCTGCCGCAGGGCGCTTCGCTGAAGGCCACCGAGCGCGAGGTCAAGCGCGTCGAGGCCCTGCTGGACAAGGACGACAACATCGTCTCGTGGTCGTCCTACATCGGCAACGGCGCGCCACGCTTTTTCCTCTCGCTCGACCAGCAGTTGTTCGCTGACAACTTCGGGCAGATGGTGATTGTGACCAAGGGCCTGAAGGAGCGTGAAGCTCTCAAGAACCGGCTGGAGGCGGCATTCGACACCGCCGACGGTTCGTGGTCGCATCTGCGCCTGCGCGTGGTGCGCCTGGAGAACGGGCCGCCGGTCGGCTATCCGGTGCAGTTCCGCATCCTCGGCGAAGACCTCGCGGCATTGCGCGACGGCGCGGAAAGCATCTCGACTCTGATGCGCGCCCATCCCAATCTGCGCAATGTGAATTTCGACTGGAATGATAGGGTCAAGTCGGTCAGGGTCGAGATCGACCAGGCGCGCGCCCGTGCGCTGGGCGTCTCCAGCCAGGACGTGGCGCTGACTTTGCAGGGCTGGCTGGTGGGCGCCACCGTGACCCAGTTCCGCGAGAACGACCAGTTGATCGACGTGGTCTGGCGCGCCGGGGCGGAGCGCGGCGCAACTGCCGCGGATAGTTTTGCCGATCCGCGCTCGCTGCAGCGCCTGCCTGATCTCGATATCGTGGCGGCCAGCGGCCGCCATATCCCGCTGGCCCAGGTCGCGCGTCTGGTGCCGGTGCTCGAAGAAGGCCTGATCTGGCGCCGTGATCGCCTGCCGGCAATTACCGTCCGTGCCGACATCGTCGGCAGCCTGCAGCCCCAGGCGGCTTCGGTGCAGATCGACGAGCAGTTGGGCGACTTGCGGGCCAAGCTGCCGCCGGGCTTCCGCATCGAAGTGGGCGGTTCGATTGAGGAATCGGCCAAGGGCGAGGACTCGATCAAGGCCGTGGTGCCGCTGATGATCGTCGGCGTCATCACCCTGCTGATGATCCAGTTGCAAAGCATCAGCCGCACGATCATGGTTTTGCTGACGGCGCCGTTGGGACTGATCGGGGTGACGCTGGCACTGCTGGTATTCCAGGTGCCCTACGGCTTTGTCGCCAACCTCGGCGTGATCGCGCTGATGGGCATGATCCTGCGCAACTCGGTGATTCTGGTCGACCAGATCGAACAGGACGAAGCCGAGGGCAAGAGCGCCTGGGAGGCGATCGTGAGTTCGACCGTGCGCCGTTTCCGCCCCATCACCCTGACCGCGGCAGCCTCGGTTCTCGCCATGATTCCGCTGACCCGGCAGGTGTTCTGGGGCCCGATGGCCGTGGCCATCATGGGCGGACTGATCGTCGCCACGGTATTGACCTGCCTGTTCCTGCCGGCCCTCTATGCCGCGTGGTTCAGGGTGAGGGAACCGGGCACCGACCCAGGCGTTGAAGCGTAGAATCCTGCCTCTTCCGGCGTTGCCTAAATATTAGGTCATGCTAATATAGATTTCCTGGAGATATGATGAATTTCGAACAAGCCCGGTTCAACATGGTCGAGCAGCAACTGCGCCCCGGCAAGGTACTGAACCCCGATGTGCTGGACATGTTGTTCATGGTCAAGCGCGAAGAGTTCGTTCCGCCGGCGCATCGCCGGCTGGCCTTCGCCGACACGCAGATTCCGCTCGGCGGAGATGCCGGCGCCCGCATGTTTGCACCCATCGTCGAAGCCCTCGCCCTGCAGGCGCTGGCGATGAAAAAGCATGAAAACGTGCTGGAGGTCGGCACCGGTTCCGGCTACATGGCCGCGCTTCTGGGCGCTCATGCCGATCATGTGTGGTCAGTCGAGATCGATCCGCAACTGGCCGCTGCGGCCGTCGAGAACCTGCGTCGCGCCGGCGTGACCAATGTCTCGGTGGAGGTCGGCAACGGCCTCTCCGGCTTGCCGGCGCATGCACCCTTTGATGCCGTCATGGTGTCGGGCGCCGTCGCCAAGGTGCCGCAGGTTTTGCTCGACCAGCTCAAGCCGGGCGGGCGCCTGTTCGCCATCGAAGGCGCCGCACCGGCCATGGAAGCGGTGCTCTATACCCGGGCGGAAAACGCCTTCAAGCGTCGGGCAGTGTTCGAAACCGTGGTGGATTCCTTGCGCGACGCCGAGCCTGCGCCGGTGTTTGTTTTCTGAAAGGATGCGCCAGCTGTCCGCTTCCCAGCTCAAGGACTGGCTCGCCGATACAGAGCGGACCCGGCCGGTGCTGCTTGATGTGCGCGAGCCGTGGGAGTTCGAGACCTGCCGCATCGCCGGTTCGCTGTCGATGCCCATGCGCGGCATCCCCGCCCGCTATCATGAGTTGAAGCGCGACGAGGATATCGTCATGGTTTGCCATCACGGCGCGCGCAGTTTTCAGGCCGGAATGTTTCTGGAACAGATGGGCTTCAGCAGCATCACCAACCTGCAGGGCGGCGTGGCCGCCTGGGCACGGGATGTCGATCCGGCCATGCCGACGTATTGAAATGAAACCCGGACGTAACGCGGAGTTTACGATGAAGATGAAGAAGATGATTTCCCTGATGTCTGCGGGCTGCCTGTCCGCCGGACTCGCCGGCGGGTTGGTCCAACCCGCCCGTGGCGCCGACCTGATGGCCGTGTATCGCGACGCGGTGGCCTACGATGCGCAATTTGCCGCGGCGCGGGCGGCGCTCGACGCCGGTCGCGAGAAGCTGCCCCAAGGAAGGGCGGGTTTGCTGCCGAATGTCGGCCTCACCGGAAGCACGGTGTGGACCGAGTCGGATACCAAGCTCCGCGATCCGCGTTTCCCCTCGCGCGAGTCCCAGTACAACACCAACGGCTGGACGGTATCCCTCACCCAGCCGGTGTTCCGCTGGCAGAACTGGGTCGCCTATACGCAGTCGGAACTCGCCGTGGTGCAGGCCGAAGCGCAGTTCAGCCTGGCCAGGCAGGACCTGATCATACGCACGGTGGTAGCCTACTTTGATGTGCTGGTGGCGCAGGATGTGCTGGCGACGACGCAGGCGCAGAAGGTGGCGATTGCCGAACAGCTCGAATCGGCCAAGCGCAATTTCGAGGTCGGCACCGCCACGATCACGGACAGCCAGGAGGCCCAGTCGCGCTTTGACCTCGCCATCGCCCAGGAAATCGCCGCGCAGAACGACCTGAACGTCAAGCGCCAGGTATTGCGCACGGTGATCGGCAAGGAGCCGGAAGGTCTGAAACCTGTCAAATCCGGGGTGCACCTGACAAGCCCGCAGCCCGCCGACATCGAAAAGTGGGCGGAGATGGCCGAATCAGGCAGCGCCAATGTGCAGATCTTCCAGGCCCAGTACGAGATTGCCATGCGCGAAATAGAAAGGCAGCGCGCCGGCCATTACCCGACCGTGGATCTGGTGGCGACGCGGGGCCGCAGTTCGATCAGCGAAACCACGGCGACCAGCGCTGGAATCGGCCTGAATGTTGGCAGTGACACCAATACAAACACCATCGGTCTGCAACTGTCGATCCCGATCTTCGCCGGCGGCGCCACTTCATCCCGGACTCGCGAAGCCGTCGCCCTCAAGGAAAAGGCCGCCGCCGACCTGGAAAATGCCCGTCGCACGGCGGCGCTCAACGCGCGCCAGGGCTATCTGGGTGTGCACGCGGGCCAGGCACAGGTCAGGGCTTTTGAAGCGGCCCTGATTTCATCGCAGTCATCGGTCGATTCGAACAAGCTCGGCTACGAAGTCGGGGTGCGTATCAACATCGACGTACTCAATGCCCAGAGCCAGCTCTATGAAACCCGCCAGAAGCTGGTAAAGGCCCGGATGGACACGCTGATCGCGCTGCTCAGGCTCAAGGCCGCTGCCGGCAGCCTTGCGGAAGAGGATGTGGCGGCCATCAACGCTTTGCTGGAGTAAGCAAATCCAGAGTGCGCGCGGTCGCGCCGCGATGGCGTCCAGCGAAAGCACGGCCGGCCTCGCCCATGCGCTGCCGGCGCTCTGTATCTGACAGCAGGGCAGTGACTTGGGCCACCAGGTCATCGGCGTCGCGAATGGCCAGCGCGGCACCACAGGCAATGGCTTCATGTGCGGCCTCGGCAAAATTCCGAGTTGAAGGGCCGATCAGAATCGGCGTGCCGCAGGCCGCCGCTTCGATCAGGTTCTGGCTACCGAAATCGAGCAGGCTGCCACCGATGAAGGCGATGTCGGCCGCGGCATAGAAGGCGAACATCTCGCCCATGCTGTCGCCGAGCAGCACCCCGGTCGTCGCGTCGACCGCCGCATTCCCGCTGCGTCGCTGCAGCACAAAGCCCTGTTCGGTCACGAGCCGCGCCACTGCATCGAATCGCTGCGGGTGGCGCGGCACGATGACCATCAATGCCGTTGCGCCAGAGCCGACCTTTTGCATTGTTATCTTCCAGGCCCCCAGGATCAGCGCCTCTTCGCCTTCACGCGTGCTGGCCGCCAGCCATACCGGCCGCTCGCCGCAACGAGCACGAAACTCGCGGCCGAGTTCGAGCTGCGCGGGCGGTGCCTCGATGTCGAACTTGATGTTGCCGGTGACAGTGATGAACGGCGCGCCGAGTGCTGTCAGGCGTGCCGCATCGGCGGCTGACTGAGCGCCGATGGCCGCCAGGCCCTGCAACGCGTCGCGCGTCAGCGCGGGGAAGGCCGCGTAGCGTTTCGCCGAGCGTTCCGACAGCCGGGCGTTGACCAGCGACAGCGGCACCCTGGCCTGCCTGCAGGCCGCGATCAGGTTCGGCCACAACTCGGTTTCCATGATCAGGCCGAACTCCGGCCGGTAATGGCGCAGAAAACCCCGCATCGCCCAGGGCGTGTCGTAGGGCAGATAGATGCGCTCCACGCTGTCGCCGAACAGCGCCTTCGATGTGGCGCGCCCGGTGGGCGTCATGTGGGTGAACAGGATGCGGTGAGCGGGATAGCACTTCTGCAAGGCAGCCACCAGCGGCTGTGCGGCGCGTGTCTCGCCGACCGATACCGCATGCAGCCAGATCGTCGGGCGAGCCGGATTCCGGTCACTCGTTGCGGGGAAAAATCCGAAACGCTCGGCCCAGTGCCGCAGATATTCCGGCTGGCGGCGGGCGCGCCAGCGGAGGTGCAGGGCGGCCCAGGGCAGCATAGCCAGCGCGGCGAGGGAATAGATAAAGCGTGCCATCAGAGCAGGGGTATGGCCGCCGTCAGAACGGCGTCGACATCCGGCGGCTGGCCACGCGAACCGAGGTTGAAGGCCGGCGTGCTTGCCAGAACACCGGTCAGCGCCGGATCGGAGGCGCTGAAAAGGGCTATTACAGGCCGTCCGAGTGCCGCGGCGAGATGCACCAGGCCGGTATCGACACCGATCACGATGCGCGCCGCGGCAAGTTGCCCGGCGAGGTCCGCCAGGCTCATGGGCGGCAAAACGCTGGCACCGGGAATGGCTTGCGCGATTTGTGCGGCGCGCTCGCGTTCAGGTGTGCTGCCCGCCGGCAGCAGGCATGTCAGTCCGCGCGCGTGCAAGGCGCGACCGAGCTCGATCCAGCGTTCCTGTGGCCACAGCTTGTCGTCGCGCGAGGTGGCGGTGAGCAGTATCGCGCTGACCCGGTCAAAAGTCGGCGCTGGCGGCGCGGCGATGCCATAGTCCGGCGCCGGCGCGGCCGCATAGCCGGCGGCCAGCGCCGCCAATTGGCAGTTGCGCAGCACGGCGTGAAAGTTTTTCGGCACGTCGAACGTAGCGCCGTAAAAGCGTGCCGCAAGCGGTTCGCGCGCCGCCGTCGCCGCGTAGCCGCAGCGTTTGCCGCGCGCCATGCGGGCGATCAGCGCACTCTTCAGCAGGCCTTGCGTGTCGATCACCAGATCGTAGCTTTGCTCACGGAGTGCGGCGCGAAAGGTACTCATTTCCTTCCAGGCAGCGGGACTGAGCAAGGACTTGCGCCAGCGGCGCAGCGCCACCGGAATCACCCGCCGCACGCCGGGGTGCAGGCGGGGAATTTCGGCGAATCCCTCTTCCACCACCCAGTCGATAGCCGCACCGGGAAAATGCGCGCACAAGTCGGTCACGACGGGCAAATTGTGGATGACATCGCCCAGCGACGAGGTCTTGACGAGAAGGATGCGCATGAGTCGCGCAATTATCCGGCATTGTTGAATGGAAGGCACAACCCGGATCCGGCTTTTTCCATGCATGGCGGGTGCGGCATGAAAGTTCCGTCTTGAGGCGGCTGCGGCCGGCTTGGTCAAGTATGCGAAAATGCTGGTTTTTCCGGGAAGCGGCCCATGAAAGTTCTGGTCACCGGCGCGGCCGGGTTTATCGGCATGCACGTCTGCCAGCTTCTGCTGGCGCGCGGTGACGAAGTCGTCGGGGTCGACAACCTCAACGACTATTACGATGTGGCCCTGAAGGAAGCGCGCCTGGCGCGGCTTACACCCAATCCGCGCTTCAGTCTTTCCCGTCTGGATATCGCCGACCGCGAAGGGATTGCCGCACTGTTTGCCAAGGAGCGCCCGCAGCGCGTGATCAATCTTGCGGCCCAGGCCGGCGTGCGCTACTCGCTGCAGAACCCGCATGCCTATGTCGACAGCAACGTGGTCGGCTTCGTGAATATTCTCGAAGGCTGCCGCCATCACGGTGTCGAGCACTTCGTCTATGCCAGCAGTTCGAGCATCTACGGCGGCAACGAACGCATGCCCTTCTCGGAACACGACAACGTCGATCATCCGGTCAGCCTCTACGCCGCGACCAAGAAGGCCAACGAGCTGATGGCGCACACCTACAGCCACCTGTTCGCGCTGCCTACCACCGGCCTGCGCTTCTTTACCGTGTATGGACCTTGGGGCCGCCCCGACATGGCGCTGTTCCTGTTCGCCAGGGCCATCCTCGAAGACCGGCCTATCGACGTCTTCAACCACGGCAAGATGAGGCGCGATTTCACCTACATCGACGACATTGCCGAAGGCGTGATCCGCGTCCTGGATCGTCCGCCGCAGGCCGATCCGGGCTTCGACAAGCAGGTGCCCGATCCGGCAAGCAGTTGGGCGCCGTATCGTGTGTTCAACATCGGCAACCATCAACCGGTCGAGCTGATGGCCTACATCGAAGCGCTGGAGCAGGCCCTGGGCAAGACCGCGAAAAAGAATTTCCTGCCACTGCAGGACGGCGATGTGACGGCGACCTATGCCGATACTTCCGAACTCAAGCGCGTCACCGGCTTCTCGCCGGCGACACCGGTGACCGAAGGTGTACGCCGCTTCGTCGAGTGGTATCGGAGCTACCATGCCTGATGCGCGAATAATTCCGGTGGTTCTCAGCGGTGGTTCCGGCACGCGCCTGTGGCCAGTGTCGCGCGAGAAGCATCCGAAGCAGTTGCAGCCCCTGCTGGGTGACGAAAGTTTGCTGCAGAACACCCTGCAGCGCCTGGAAGGCCTGCCGCTGGGGGCGCCGATCGTCGTCAGCAACCAGGAATACCGCTTCATCACCGCCGAGCAACTGCGGCAGCTCGGACTGGCGAAATGGACCCTGCTGCTGGAGCCGGCCGGCCGCAATACCGCGCCTGCCTTGACGGCTGCCGCACTCTACGCAACACGTGACGGTGCCGACCCGGTGTTGCTGACCACTCCTGCAGACCATCATGTGCGCGATGCCGCGGCCTTCCGCGCCGCGGTGCGGTGCGGCTTGGTCGAGGCCGAGGCCGGAGCCGTGGTGACCTTCGGCATTGTTCCGGATCGACCCGAGATCGGTTACGGTTACATAGAAGCAGAAGTCGGCGCTGGTGACACGGCGCGTGGCACCCCCATCGACCTGTTGGCCTTCCGCGAGAAGCCTGATGTGGCAACGGCCCAGGTCTATGTGACCGGCGGACGGCATTTCTGGAACAGCGGCATTTTCATGCTGCGTGCTTCCGTCTGGCTCAAGGCCATCGGTCATTTCGCTCCGAAGATTCTGGCGGCCTGCACCCAGGCGGTTGCGGGCGCGAAAGATGATGGTGATTTCGTGCGGCTTGATGCAGACGCATTCGCTGCGTCTCCCGCAGATTCCATCGATTATGCCGTGATGGAAAAGCTGCCTGCCGCCGCCGGGCTGGACATTCCGGCTCGCGTCGTGCCGCTCGATGTCGGCTGGTCTGACGTCGGCGCCTGGGATGCGCTGTGGCAGGCGATAGGCCGCGACGCCGATGACAATGCCGTGAAGGGCGATGTCTGGCTCGAGGATTCGCACGGCAACCTGGTGATCGCCGAGCACGGCCTCGTCGCTTGCATCGGCTGCGAGGACATGGTCGTCGTCGAAACCGCAGACGCGGTGCTGATCGCACCCAAGGCCCGCACCCAGGAGGTCAAGACCATCGTCAGCCGGCTCAAGGCGGCCGGACGCAGCGAAGCCGAACTGCATCGCAAGGTGCATCGACCCTGGGGCTGGTACGACAGCGTCGATAACGGCGAGCGCTTTCAGGTCAAGCGCATTGTGGTGCGCCCCGGCGCCACGCTGTCGCTGCAGATGCATCACCACCGCGCCGAGCACTGGGTGGTGGTATGCGGTACCGCCAAGGTGACGCGCGGCGACGAAGTCATCCTGCTTGGCGAGAACGAGTCGACCTACATCCCGCTGGGTGTAAAGCATCGCCTGGAAAACCCGGGCCAGATCCCGCTCGAGATCATCGAGGTACAGTCGGGCAGCTACCTCGGCGAGGACGACATCGTACGCTTTGAAGACAACTACGGACGCAAGCAATGACCAAGAAAATCGCATTGATCACCGGTGTTACCGGGCAGGACGGCGCCTATCTCGCCGAGTTCCTGCTCGACAAGGGCTACGATGTGCATGGCATCAAGCGCCGCACATCCTTGTTCAACACTGATCGCATCGATCATCTGTATCAGGATCCGCACGAGAAGAACCGCCGTTTCGTTCTTCACCACGGCGACATGACCGACAGCTCGAGCCTGGTACGCATCATCCAGCAGGTGCAACCCGACGAAATCTACAACCTCGCGGCGCAGAGCCATGTCGCGGTGAGCTTCGAGGAACCCGAATACACCGCCAACTCGGATGCCCTGGGCGCACTGCGCATCCTCGAGGCGATGCGCATACTCGGCATGGAGAAGAAGACCCGCTTCTATCAGGCCAGCACCTCGGAACTCTTCGGTCTGGTGCAGGAAACGCCGCAGAAGGAAACCACGCCCTTCTACCCGCGCAGCCCCTACGCCGTGGCCAAGCTCTACGCCTACTGGATCACGGTCAACTACCGTGAGGCCTACGGCATGTATGCCTGCAACGGCATCCTGTTCAACCACGAGAGCCCGATTCGCGGTGAAACCTTCGTCACGCGCAAGATCACCCGCGCCCTGGCGCGCATCAAGCTCGGCCTGCAGGATTGCCTGTTCCTCGGCAACCTGGACTCCAAGCGCGACTGGGGCCATGCCAGGGACTACATTGAAATGCAATGGCTGATGCTGCAGCAGGAGAAGCCCGAGGATTTCGTCATCGCCACCGGCGTGCAGTACAGCGTGCGCGATTTCGTCAATGCCGCCGGCGCAGAGATTGGCATCACGGTGGACTGGCGCGGCACGGGCGTGGACGAAAAAGGCTACGATGCCCAGGGCAAATGCATTGTCCAGGTCGATCCGCGCTACTTCCGGCCGACGGAAGTCGAAACCCTGCTCGGTGATGCGACCAAGGCGCGCGAGAAGCTGGGCTGGACGCCGAAAATTACATTCGCCGAACTCGTCGCTGAAATGGTGCGCGAGGACCTCAAGGCAGCCGAGCGCGACGAGCTGGTCAAGAAGCATGGCTTCAAGGCCATGGATCGTCACGAATAATGGATCGATGATGGAAACTTCGGCAAAGATCTACGTCGCCGGCCATCGCGGAATGGTGGGCTCTGCGCTGGTTCGCCGCTTGGAGCAAGCCGGCTATACGAACATCCTCACCCGCACGCGCGCGGAACTGGACCTGCTGGACCAAGCGGCAACGCAGGCCTTTCTGGCGCAGGAAAAGCCCGACTTCATTTTCATCGCCGCGGCCATCGTCGGCGGCATCCATGCCAACAACACGTTTCGCGCCGACTTTATTTACCAGAACCTGATGGTCGAGGCCAACCTGATCCACGGCGCTTGGCTCGCCGGCGTTCAGTGTTTGTGTTTTCTCGGGTCGAGCTGCATCTATCCGCGTGACTGCCCGCAGCCGATCAAGGAAGACTATCTCCTCACCGGCCCGCTGGAACAGACCAACGAGCCCTACGCCGTCGCGAAGATCGCCGGCATCAAGCTCTGCGAAAGCTACAACCGCCAGTACGGCACGCGTTACTTCTCCGTCATGCCGACCAATCTCTACGGCCCCAACGATCACTACGACTTGGCCAACAGTCATGTCCTGCCGGCGCTGATCCGCAAGGCACACGAAGCGAAGCAGCGCGGCGACAGCGAGTACGTGGTGTGGGGCAGCGGCAAACCCATGCGGGAATTCCTCTATGTCGATGATCTGGCCGATGCCTGCGTTTTCCTGATGGAGCGGGGCGTCACCGATGGCTTCTACAACATCGGTACCGGCACGGACGTCACAATTCGCGAACTTGCCGAGACCGTCATGTCCGTCGTCGGCTTCGCGGGGCGCATCGTGTTCGACGCCACCAAGCCGGACGGCACTCCGCGCAAGCTGCTTGATGTCAGTCGCCTGCGCCACATCGGCTGGCAGGCACGGACTCCGCTGCGTGAAGGTATCGCGCTGGCCTACCGGGATTTCATGGCAAGGCATGGCGGCTGACAGCCGATATCGACGCAAGTCCTTGCGGCCAGTCGTTCGCCTGTTTTTCGCCCTGCTTGCCGTCGGCGCGTCCACACTGGCGCCAGCCGCCGTGCCGCCAGCGCCGACTTTGCTGCTCGCCGAGCGTCATCGCGAAGACATCGATGTCTCGCGCTACTGGATCAGTGAAAAGCTCGACGGCGTGCGCGCCATCTGGGATGGCAGGGCCCTGCAGTTTCGCAGCGGCAACCCGGTGCCCGCCCCGCAATGGTTTCTCGACGCCTTGCCCAAACAGCCGCTGGACGGCGAACTCTGGCTCGGGCGCGGCAGCTTCGACCAACTCTCGGCTATCGTCCGCCGCCAGACGCCCGACGACGCGGAATGGCGCCGTGTGCGCTACATGATCTTCGAGTTGCCGGATGCTCCCGGCACTTTCACCGACCGCGTCGAACAGATCAAGGCCATCACTGTCGCAACCAACTTGCCCTGGCTGCAAGCCGTGCATCAATTCCGCCTGCCCGATGCGGCCGGACTGCAGAAAAAACTGCGCGATATTGTCCGCAGCGGTGGCGAAGGACTCATGCTGCATCGCGCCGATGCTGCCTACGAAACCGGCCGCTCCAGCGCCTTGCTCAAGCTGACCCCATGGTTGGATGCCGAGGCCACGGTCATCGCCCATCTGCCCGGCAAAGGCAAATACGCCGGCATGCTCGGCGCGCTGCAAATGGAAATGCCCGACGGCCGTCGCTTTTCCCTGGGCAGCGGCCTGAGCGACGCCCTGCGTCGCAACCCGCCGCCGGTCGGCACGCTCGTGACCTACCGCTATCGCGAACTGACGCAAAACGGCATGCCGCGCTTCCCGCGTTACCTGCGGGTGCGTGATAAGCTTTAACACGGTTTCGTAACGGACCTTGGCGCATGACAAATAATCCTGATATCCGTTGGCAGCAGCGTTGTTCGAATTTTCAGCGCGCCTTCGCCAGCCTGGCCGCTGCCGTAGGGCTCGCCCGTACACGCCCGTTGTCAGACCTCGAAAAGCAGGGCCTTATTCAGGCGTTCGAATTTACCCACGAACTCGCTTGGAACGTTATGCGCGATTACTTCGTCTATCAGGGAAATACCGCCATCACCGGTTCCCGTGATGCGGTGCGAGAAGCGTTCAGCAAGGGGTTGTTGGACGACGGCGAAGGATGGATGGAAATGCTACAGAGCAGAAACCTCACGTCACACACGTACAACCAGGCGGTCGCGGATGAAATTG
>JBIJDJ010000071.1:0-13531 GCA_044344175.1 Sulfuritalea sp. | reverse complement strand
AGTTCGTGCAGAATTTCCTGGGCGGACCGAGGAGATGATCTATCCGGCGTGATCAGCGCAAGGCGGGCTTCGGCTTCATCCCTCAGTTCCGCAGACTGTGCAGGATTAAATTTGGCGGGCATCGAAACCCCTGGGTTAGGTGAGGCGAGGCTACACGGCCTCCGAGCCATCGTCCTGATCATTCTATCCGCACGAGGCTTTAACGACAGCTCCGGTAACCGGCCGCTCATAACGCATGCTCAAAGCATCGTCAATGACCGTTCCCAAGCTGCATTGCTGCCATCGAACCTGCGAGTTGCACCCGTTCGTGGCCGATCAAGAGCTGGGCAGTTCAGTTTGGCGCGAACATCTCCGCCAGCAGGCCCCTGGCCCAGGCGACTTCCTCGCCGCGCGGCTGCGGGTCTTCGTGCTGGCGCACGGCCTGCGTGATCAGGCCGTCGCCGCGCAGGCGGTACTGGGCGTCGATGCGCATCATCTCCAGCGGATCGACATCCGTGTAGACATGGCAGACGCTGTCCGGCAACGCCGGTGGCGGCAGCTGTCCGCGCGAGCGCGCGGCAATTTCCCCGGCGGCGATGCGGCCGAGCCGGCTGGCCATGTGCGCGCTTTTCGGGTAGTGCCCGAACAGGGGCGAAGCCCGACCTAGCAGGTCGCCAATGAGAAACACCCGTTCGTCGCCGATGGCATGCAGGCGCAACGGATCGAAGGCGGTCCAGGCGCTCGGCCTGCCCGCGGCATCCATCTCGATCAACCCCGCCTGCCAAACTAGGTCCGCCGCCTGTTGCGGCGGGATTATGATTGCATCATCGAACTTCAGTTCGTCGAACCCGGTGCTCAGGGTCTTCTTGAAGGGATCGATCGCCTTCACCGTGGCATGGGTCAGATGCAGGATCTGATCCTTGTAGCGCTCGGCGAACATGCGATTGAAGCGCTGCATGCCGCCGCCGGCATCGACCAGGATCAGGCGCCCCTTAATTCGGCGCGTCTTCAGCAGCCAGGCGATCATCACCGCGCGCTCATAGGGCGCCGGCGGACAACGCAAGGGCGGCGGTGGAACAGTCATCAGCAGCTCGCCGCCCTTGAATTCGGCCAGTTTGCGCTTCAACGCATCCAGTTCATTGGCAAGGAAACCGGCCGGGTAGAGCCGGCGCGTGGCGTCGATGGCGCGGACATCGTCGCCCAACCAAGGGCTGTAGTCGTAGCGGATGCCGGCGGCGAGAATCAGCCAGTCGTAGCCGAGCGCGCCCTGCGCGCTGTGCAGGCGGCGCCGCTCGCGGTCGATCGCCGTGACTTCGGCCTGGATCGCCCGGTAGCCCCAGGCCCGCGCGGCTTTGACGTAGTCCTGCTGCACCAAGGCATCGGGCGTGCGTTCGACCAGCCACTGGTTGGACAGCGGCAGCGAGCGGAAAATCGCGTCGCGGTCGATCAGCACCACCTCGAGTTCGGGCGCCAGCCGGCGCAGGTGGCGGGCCGCCGTGAGGCCGCCCCAGCCGCCGCCGACGATGACGACACGACGCCCGCCGGAGGCCGGCAGCAAGTCGGGAGTTGACTGGCCAAAGGAACGGGCGGCACCGAGCGCGGCGCCCGCAGCAAGAAAGCGGCGGCGGCTGACCATGTGCCGGCCCTGGCGTCAGACCCTAGCGTCCGCCGTCGGCGCCCATCGCCGCACGGATGCGTTGCGCGATTTCGGCGGCCGGCATGGCGTAGGCGAAGCGGGCAAGAAAGCGGCCCTGCGTGTCGAGCAGGACCATCCCGGCGGTGTGGTTCATGGTGTAGTTCTCGGCCTTCGCACCTGGTTCGCGCACCTTCTCGTACTGGATGCGAAAGCTGTCGGCGGCCCGCCGCACCAGTTCGGGCGAACCGGTCAGGCCGAGAATGCGTGCGTCGAAGGCGCCGGTGTATTCGCGCAGGATTTCGCGGGTATCGCGTTCCGGATCGACGGTGATGAAAATCGGCTGCAGGCGCTTCGCTTCGCTGCCGAGAAGTTCGAGCACCTGCTTGAATTCCAGCAGCGTGGTCGGGCAGACGTCGGGGCAGGAGATGAAGCCGAAGGTGACGAGCTGGTAGCGGCCGCGAAAATCATCGATGGTCACCGCCCTGCCCTGCGGATCCGTCAGGAGGTAGCGCGGCAGGAGCGGCGCGGCATCCTGCGGCGCCGGGGCATGGCGAGCACCGGAGACCGGCTGGGCAAGCGCCGGGGCGCCGGCGACGAGCAGCACCATGACGAACAACACACCGGCCGTCCGGCGCCTCATGTCACTTCGCCGCGGGCGCAACAACAGGCAGCGTATCGGCGAGCTGCAGCGCCAACTGGTTGAGGCGGTCGGTGAGAATCGTGGCATCGGGACAGGTGCCGGCCGCGCGCGTCTGCGCGAGGAAGGCTTCCTGCGTAGCTTCCTCGTAGGCGGCGCCGAAGCGTTGCGTCTTCGGTGCGTGCGCCAGCATCAACGCCTTGGCCCGGCCGGCGAGTTTGGTCTCGGCGCAGGCCAAGGCCTGGCCATTGACGCTGCCCAGGGCCTTGATCGCCAGCAATCCGGCCTCGGCGTCAGCAGCGAAAGTCGGCGCCGGCAGCACGGCGAATAGAAGCGGGAAAAGGTATCGAAGTGGTTTCATGCAGGTTCCTTGAATGACAAGTTGCGATTGTAGGCGGAACAACCGGGCGCTACTTCATCCGCGGCGCGGAATCGCGCAGCACGAGATGCGGAGAAGAAAACGGTGCCAGGCGTTCGAGAAAATCCAGCATCTCCAGCACCGGCGAATTGCGAAAGAAGGTCGCCATCGGCGTTTCCATCCAGATGCGGTCGGCGAACAGGTAGACCTCGTGCGGCGTGTCGCCGATGCCGTCGCCGTTGCGGTCGAAGCCCTGGTAGTCGTCCCAGGCGTTGCCGCGCCAGACGTTGGCGGCGCCCGCGCCCGGCGCACTGATCGCCACCGTGTTGAGGTTGTTCTCGAAACGGTTGTCGAAGAAGCGGTGGCCGCCCTCCTCGCCGTAGAAGAACAGGCCGATGACGTTGTGGGCAAAGCGGTTGTTCTTCACCGTCAGCGCGCCGACCGAAGCTGGCGGCGCGTCGACCTTGAGGCCCACCGAGCAGTGCAGCACTTCGTTGTTCTCGACCAGGGCGTCGCTGCTCTCCTTGAACACGATGCCGCCACCGCCGTCGGTCAAGGCATGGGCGACGTGGTTGCCGCGCAGGACCAGCTCCGGCGAATACAGCACGATGATGCCGGTGCCGGTATTCGTAAGCCGGTTGTTCTCTATCAGCAGGCGCGGCGAAAAGATGATGTGCATGCCATAGCGGCCATCGGCGAACTGGTTGCCGACAATCCGGTTGTCCGCCGAGTTGATGAAGGTCAGATCGCGAGCGCGAGTGAAACGGTTGCCCTCAATCAGATTGAGCCGGCTGTACCAGACGCGGATCGCGTCGCCGCGCATGCCCGGATCGAGTTTCTTGCCGGTGACGCGGTTGCCGGTAATCCGCGAGCGATTGACCTGCTTGAGGTGGATGCCGAACAGCACGTCGTCGATCTCGTTGTCCTCGACGCGATGGTCGTCGCCTTCGAGCAGGATGCCGGCGTCGATCCGGTCATGCGAGTCGCCGCTACCGGTCAGGCGCAAGCCGCGCAGCGTCACGCCGTTGGCGGCAACCGAGAGCACGGTGCTTTTGCCGTCGCCGACGATGACGGCCTGGCGACTGCCCTCCAGCGTCATTGGCCTGCCGATGGTGGCGGGCCCCGCATAGGAACCCGGCGCGAGGCGCAGCGTGGCGCCGGCCGGGGTGGCATCGATCAGGGGCTGCAGGGGTATAACCGGCGCGGCGCGGACCGTGAGCGCGAGGAAACAGGTGAGCCACCAACATCTGGAAATGACAAGCACGAGTCCATTCCTTGCGCCAGACCAGCGACCGCCCGTCAGAGTATCCGACCCAATGGCGTGGCAAGAACAATGGCCAGCAGCAGGCCATGCACGCTGGCGGAAAGTATCGTCAGCTTCAACGCCGGGGTGAGTTCAGCCGGCTTTGCCGCATTGGCCCAGAGCTGGCGCGCGGCACCGATGCTGGCCAGTGCCGGCAGCAACGCGATCACCGCCAGCACAGGCAGACGGCCCGAGAGCACCATCAGCAAGGGCCAGCCATATGCCAGTCCCGCGATCAGCACGTAGCCCCAACGCGCCCGCGCTACGCCAAGGCGCACCACGACGGTGTTCTTGCCGGCGCTGGCATCGGCCTTGACGTCGGGGAACTGGTTGATGTAGAGCACATTGGCTACCAGCAGCGCAAAGCCGAGGCCGGCCGCAACGGGAACAAAAGCGAAACCATGGCGCTGCACGAAGTCGCTGCCGACCACCACCAGCAGCCAACCGGCGGTAATGGCGAATTCGCCGAGGCCGCGGCTTTGCAGCTTCAGCGGCGGCGCCGAATAGGACCAGCCGACGACCAGGCCGGCCAGGCCGATCAGGATCAGGCCCGAAGCGCTGACCGCCGTCAGCCACAAACCTGCAGGAACCACCGCCGCAAGCAGTGCGTAGCCGAAGATGCCGGTGGCGCGCACGCTGAGCACGCCGTTCTGGATGAAGCGGCTGCCGCCGGTGAAGGGGAACTGGCGCTCGGTGTTGGCCCCGTCGCAGCCGGATAGCGAGTCGTAGTAGTCGTTGATGACATTGGCACCGGCATGTGCCACCAGGGCAAAGAACAGCGTCGCCGTAGCCAGCGCGGGGCCGACCGGAATGCCGGAAAATGCCGCCGTGGCAAGACCGAGCAGGCAGCCAACAAAAGTTACGGAAAGGAAGGCCGGCCGCGTTGCCGCGAAGTAGCGCAAGAAAGGGTTCGGCATTGAATCCAGGGTAGGTTCCAGCGGCTTCGGCATGAGCGCTTCCTTGTTCAAATCCATGTCATTTGAGGGCCGCCTCGCTGGCGGCATCCAGTTCGGCGCGATTCATCGCGCCCAGCTTGCTGGCGACGATTTCGCCACGACGACCGATGGCCACGGTGAAGGGCAGTCCTGCGCGCGTATTGCCGAGCGCCTGCATCAGTTCGATGCCGCCATTCTTTGCCAGCAGCACGGTGTAATCCATCTCGTAGGCCTTCATGAAGTCGCGTACGGATTCTGCCTTGTCTTCGAGCCCGATGCCGATCACCAGCAGCCCGCGCTTGCGATATTTTTCCTGGGTCTTGATCAGTTCCGGAATTTCGACACGGCAGGGAGCGCACCAGCGCGCCCAGAAATTCACGATCAACGGCTTGCCGCGAAGCGTCTCCAGAGCAACGGGTTGATCGTCGGTTCCGCTCAGGGTGGTCACAAACAGTGCATCGCCTCCGGCAGCATGAACCATTCCGGCCGCCAGCAGCAACACAGCAGCGAACCATTGCCGTCTCGCCAGCGCCGTCCGCGGGGGATACCGCCACCGGCTCCGCCGGAGGCATAACTTTTCATCCAGATGTTTCACGGCAGATCGCCGCGGCGGAATATCTGGTAGCCCAATGTCGCCGCCGCCACGCCGACCACGGTCGGATAGACCAGGGCGAACACCTTGTAGCCGGTGACACCGAAAAGGTCGAGGATGACGTAGGCCGAGGGCCCGAGCACGATGAGTTGCGGATCGAACAGCGCCAGGGCGGCGGTGCGGAAGACCTGCAGCGGATTGGCCAGCGCCATGGTCACCGCGACTTCCGGCGACACCTTGCCCTGGATCATGACGCCGAGCAGGATCAGGTCGAGGAACAGCAGCAGCGTCAGCCAGACCACGAAGGCGGCGCCCTGTGCCATGTCGGTACTGCGCGCCAGGGCCGAGATCAGCATGCCGATACCGAGGAAGCAGGCCGCCATCACTGCCAGCAATGCGGTGTAGTAACCGAACATGCCCCACGGCACTTCAATGCCGCGCACCAGCGCGATCAGCACAGCCAGCACCATGGCGCCGAACACCGGCAGGAAGATCACGATGTAACGGCCGAGAATCTTGCCCCAGAACCATGCCGCCAGCGACACCGGCAGCGACAGCAGATATTCATAGACGCCGGCCTCGCGATCGCCCGCCACCGAGCGCACGGTGGTGATCAAAACGAAAATCGGCAGGATGGCCATGGTCAGTTGAATGTAGGTGACCAGCAGGCGCGAGAGGCCGATGAAACCCAGCACCCGCGATTCGGTCAGGCCGAAGAGGAACAGCAGGGCGACGATGCCGCCGAAGACCAGGGTGTAGACCTGGAACCAGCGCGCATGCAGGGATTCAACGATGTCCAGTTTGGCGGTGAGCCAGAGTTGATTCATCTTGAGAAACCCTCTTGAACCACAGAGACACAGAGGCACAGAGAAAACCTTTCACAAAGAAAAGGCCATTCCGCTTGCGGTAAGAACGACCATCCCGTCCTTTTTCGCATTTCTCTGTGTCTCTGTGCCTCTGTGGTGAAGCCTTGCCTTTTCATGCTTTCATTTCCCTTTGGCCAGCACGTGCTGGCGCATTTCTTCAAAATCCTGCGAACCCGCCTCCGCATAGCTCCGCGCACCGTAGTTGTAGCCCATCGGTGACATCTTGCCGCCCGAGTAATGGGCCTTGCGCGCGTCAAGCCACTTGTCTCCGTTGGCGCCGGAGTCGGAGACCCAGATTCGGGTAGCGGCGGCGGTCATCCACGGATAGTCGTTCTGCCTGTCGCGCATCCAGAACGCTGCACAGCCGATGTCATCGAACTTGAACACGATGTCCTTCTCGCCGCCGCGCATTTCGGCGGCAAAGCGACGGTCCGAAATCACCATGCTGCAGCGGGCGCAGGTATCGCGATCCCACTTGATCTCGGCCATGCCTTCAGGCCATGCGCCGGATTTTCCGCAGGCGGACAGCGCTGCCGCCAATGGTGTCAGCGCGAAACCTGCAGCGATGAAGCGGCGCCGGTCCATCAATTCACCGTATCGCCAGCGCCGACTCTTGCTTCCTGAAGCGTAAAGTCACTGATCAGCGCCACGTAGCGCGAGGTCATGCCCATGAAACGCAGCCGGTCGGGTCCGGGCACCTCGCCTTCCCATTCGAGGCCTTCGCCCAGATCGCGAAACTTCCAGGCTTGCATGGCCTTGGCAAATGCGGCTTCGCTGCGTTTGATCGATAGGCGGCAGGCGAACTGCCCGGACAGCGAAACATCGTCGGCGACGCGATCGTCCAGCACCACCTTGCCCATGTCCATTTCGACGACCCGATTCACCAGCGCCGATACCTCGTTCAGGCGATGGCTGGAAATCAGCATGGTGACGTCCTCCTGCCGCTCGGCGAGGAGTTCGAAAAATATCTTGCGCGCTTCAGGATCCAGGTTGGCCGCCGGCTCGTCCATCACCAGTACCTTGGCATCACGGCCAAGGGCAATCGCGATCAGCAGCTTCTGCTTCATGCCGCCGGACAGCTTGACGAAAGCCCGCGTCAGGATCGGTGCCAGATCAAGGCCCAGACGTTGCGCCAGTTCGTAAATGTGCGTCGGATCGGTCCCGCACAGCGCTGCAGAAAAATCAATCAACTGCGCAACCGGCATTTTCAGCGGCGGCGGCAATTGCGGCACAAAACCGATCGTGCCCAGCACCGCGGTGCGCTCCTTGCGAGGATCACGGCCGTCGATGGTGACCTCGCCGTCAAAGGTGTATTCGCCGAGCAGGCAACGGATCAGGGTAGTCTTGCCGGCGCCGTTGGAGCCGATCAGCGCAACCCGCTCCGACAGTCCGATCTCGAGACTGACGTCGTCAAGCACGCATGTCTTGCGAAAGCGTTTTGTCACACTCGAAAAACGGATCATGGTATTCAGTATCCAGGTTCAGAGCAGCTTCGACAGCCCCTTGACGTCGAAGCTCAGCGAGCCCGTGGGGCAGGTGTCGACGCACAGTCCGCAGCGGGTGCAGTCGGGACCGATCGGTATTTCGGTAGCCACCGCACGGCCCTTGATCACGGTATCGAGCACATGGGGCACCAGGCAAACCTTGCGGCAGTCACCCTCGTGGAAACAACCATCGAGCTTGTACTTGATGCGCACCGGCGAAAAAATGCCTACCACCCCGTAAGTAAGGCCGATCGGGCAGGCATACCTGCACCAGGCGCGACGCGAGAAGAAAACCTCGAACACCAGCAGTGCCAGGACCCAGAGCAAGGCCAGCCCCGGCCCATAGATCAGTGCCCGCGACAGGATGCCCGTGGGTGAAATCGCCTCGAACACCGTGTAGCCCGTGGCCAGTGCCAGCACGGCAAAAACGATCCAGGACAGCGTGCGCAGCCGACGGTCGATGTTCTGATCGGTCACCAGTTTCTTCTTTACCAGGTAGAGGTGGATGTATTCGGCCCATTCGGCCAGCAGATGGTAGGGGCAGACCCAGGAACAGAACGTGCGCCCGCCGAGGATCAGCCAGAGCACGAAAACCGTGGCCGTGCCGATGACCAGATTGACGATGATGTGCTTGTGCGCCAACATCACCTGCAGCGCGGAGTTGAGATCGATCAGGTGGAAACCGACGAAGCGCGAGGCGGTCAGCGCACCTTCGAGGATCTGGATATCCCACCAGAACGAGAAGGTGAACATCAGGTTCGCGACGATCAGCACCGCCCAGCGCCGCTTGCGCCACTTGTTGGTATGGACCGCGTGGGCGCGGGCATGCAGCTTTTCGGCGATCAAGTCACGGTTGCCGCGCTTGTACAAATGAATTGTTTGCGCTTCGGGAGCTATCGCTGTCGGCGTCCTCGCCTCGCGACCGAACATCACCGCGATCTGGTCGAAGAAGCGCTTGCGCAGAATCGCGTTCATGTATTCCACACTTCGCGCGCGTCGATCACGATGCACGTCGGTTCGACCGGGCAGACCATCTCGCAGACACCGCAACCGACGCAGGGCTCGTGCACCACCGGCGATTTGCGCTTCGAGCCATTCGGCGCGAACACGGTTTCGATGGAAATCGCCCCCTTGACCGGACATTCGCGCACGCACAGGTCGCATTCGGCGAGATCATAGGGATGATCGGCAATGCGGATCGGTTTCCAGCGGTCGACATCCATGTAGCGCATGCGGCCCTTGAACGATGCGCCGCGTACCTGCCCCTTGAAACCCTTGCCCTGAATCGCCAGACAGGCCTCCGGCCGGGTCAGGCGCGCGACGCCGATGCGCTCGCTGAGGTTCAGGGCCGGCTCGGCGTCCTTTTCCTTGGCCTTGAGGATGGGTGCCGCAACGAACTGCGCCCCTTTGCGCACGCCGAGAAAGGCCGGCTTCTTGTACACCAGCGATCCGGTCGGACAGGCGAGGATGCATTGCACCGCGTCGCAAGAAAAATCGCAGGCCTGCTCGCGCGCATCGATGTAGGGTGTGCCGACCCCGACGCCGTCAACCAGATCGGCCAGCTTGATCGCCTGCACCGGGCAGACCTGGACACATTGGCCGCACTTGATGCAGGACGACAGGAAATCCTTTTCATCCAGCGCCCCGGGCGGCCGCAGACGCTTGGTGCGGGCGTAGACCAGCGGCAGGAAGCCCGACAGCGCCGCGCCCATGACCCCGCCGGTAAGCAGGATGGTGCGCAGCCAGCGACGACGCGCCTGCTGCCTGCGTTCGCGCGAAAGCGGCGGCTTGGCTGTTTCCGGTGATGTCGGTTCGCTCATGTGGTCACTTTGCTTTTGGCCAGCTCCGGCTTGATGAAGCGTGGTTTTTCGTCCTTCAATGTCATTTCGGGCGATGAGAAGGGCGCCAGTCGTTCAAGAAAATCCAGCAGTTCCATCACCGGCGCGGTTTTGAAGAAGCGCGCCGGCGGCAGTTCGATCCATATCTGATCAGCATAGGCATAGAGCTCGTAAGGGGTATCGCCAATTCCGTTGTGATCCCGATCGAAGCCCTGATAGTCATCCCAGTAATTGCCCAACCACTCGTTGAGCCCCGACTTGCCGCGACCCGCCTGCACCACGTTGGTCAGATTGCCTTCAAAAATATTGTCGGTGACCACGTTGCCGCCCAGTTCGCTGGCCAACTTTACCGCGATACCGTTATAAGCGAAGCGATTGCCGCGCACCCAGATCTTGCTGTCGGGCTGGAACGGTGACAGGTCGGAGCCGATGCCGACCGCGCAGTAGATGATCTCGT
This sequence comes from Sulfuritalea sp., assembly GCA_044344175.1. GTDB lineage: Bacteria > Pseudomonadota > Gammaproteobacteria > Burkholderiales > Rhodocyclaceae > Sulfuritalea. The sequence continues at coordinate 3,446 of JBIJDJ010000071.1, read as the reverse complement.
TGCCCTCGATGACCGCATTGCTGGCTTCCTTGAAGCCGATCGCCATGCCGGACGCCCCTGTCGCGTGGGAGATCAGGTTGTTGCGCATCACGCCGCCTTCGGTGTACATGAAGTACACGCCGACCGCATTGTCGTAAAAGCTGTTGCCTTCGACCACATTGTTGTTGGCGAACATGAAATGGATCGAGTAACGGCTGCGCTTGCCGACGTTCTTGCGAAAGATATTGTCGTTTGAATACCAGGCCACCATGTCGCGCGAATCGACGACCTCATTCCCTTCGATCAGGTTGCGGTCGCTGTACCACAGGCGCAAGCCGTCACCGCGCACGCCCAGATCGCGCGGCTTGGAGCGCACCTTGTTGTTCCTGACAATGCTGTCGCTCGACTGCTTGAGATCGATGCCGAACAGGCAGTTGTCGATCACCAGGTTTTCGATCACGTTGCGGTGGCCGCGCACGTCGAGGCAGGAGTCATCCGTGTCGTGCGAATCGCCGGAGCCGGTCAGATGCAGTCCGCGCAAAACAGCACCATCGGTTTGCAGCGAAAACACGGTGCCCCGGTCGCCGGCATCGATGGTCACTTGCCCGTTGCCTTCGATGATCAGCGGCCTGGTCATCACCACGGGACCGGAATAGCTGCCCGGTGGCGGACGCAGGGTGGACCCGGCAGGCGCCGCATCGACCAGATTCTGGAACGGCGTCAAGCCATGCACGCGCTTGTCGCGTTCGTGCAACATGTAGGTGGGCTTGGGCCGATCGACGCCGACCCGCGGTGCGGTAGACAAATCCGCCGTCGCACCAAGGCTGGGAGGCTTGTCATCGTCGCGGTCAGCCGGTCGCGCCACCAGCAACGATGAGACACCGAGCAGCAGAGCCGGCAGCAGAGCCAGCCAGCGTTTCAGCCTCATGGTCGCTTCAGCTTGCCGCTGACTCGCGCATCTGCCTGCGGCGCAGCAGTACCGCCATCATCAGGCAGCCAAACGCAACGAGCAGCAGCCCGTAGCCCCAATAGGGATAGGAGAAAGTCGAGAACTGCGCCACCTTGCCTTCGCCAAATACCGTCGGCATGAATGGCTTGACCGTGAAGGCGCCCCAGGGGTGCATGTTGTGGCCGAAGAACCAGAGCCAACCGGCGTAGTCAATGACGAAGAAAATTGGCAGCAACGCCGGGACCAGTGCCAGCAGCAGCGAGAAGCTGCGGATTTTCCAGACGCCGAGCATGATGATCGCCATTGCCACCACCATGCCGGCCATCGACACCTTGGTCGCGAGTATCAGGTTGGCCTTCCATTTGTCCAGCACCTCGGGCTGATTGAAGAAAGTGCTCGCCTCATGGTAGTAGTGGGCCGCAAAGACATCCAATTGGCCCAGGACGATCTGATCGACCACCATCCAGACGGCAACCGCGGTAAACCCCGCACCCAGAACCTTCAGTTGATTCTTGCGTTGCGTCGCCATGAAGCCCAGCAGCATGACGGTAAACCAGCCGAAGATGAACTTCGACAAACGCAACTCGACGGGCGACCCGGTATCGATCGGATACATCCCGACATAGTGGTTGATGGTGTTCATTTCATGGACGCAATCGAGGCTCTTCGCGTCCTGATTCACGTCCTTGTTCTTGTCGAGGATCGGGTTGTAGCGCGGCGTGTCTTCGCCCACGTCGGCCTGCAGGGTTTCGCTGCCCATGCGGGTGCCCTTGCCTACCGCCGTGCAGCCGTTGAACACGCCGTTGAAGTGGAAGTGGATGCGAATGCCGTCCGGGAAAGCATCCTTGGGGTAATTGGGCGCCGTCAGCGAAACCCACCAGATCGGTGAGAAGTAGGCGACGATCAGCGCCACCGTGGCCACCAGGGTCAATGCGGTGATCAATCTGTTCTGTTTTTTTTGGTCTTGCATTTTGTTCTCTGCCTGCTTTTGGGGTAGACCCGGCCGGAAGCGGCCCGCAACCCGGCACAGGCCGGAATGCGGAGCCCCGGAGCAAAAGCCTATTTCTTCTTGGCGCCCTTGGCGGGAGCGGCACCGGCCTTGCACATGGAACCTGGCATGGTCAGGCTCGCCTGATAGGCCGAGATGGCGACGAGCTGCTTGTCATCGTATTTCTTGATGATCTTGACCATGTCCGGATTGGCATTGCGGCGCTTGCCGTCACGGATATCAGTCATCTGGCGCAGCAGATACTTGTAGTGCTGGCCGGCCAGTACCGGATAGAACTTGTCCTTGACGCCCTCGCCGTTGGCCTTGTGGCATTCGATGCACTCCTTCTCGTACATGGTCTTGCCATCCGCAATTTGCTTGGCGGCGTCAGGACCCTCGTACTTGCCATGGTCAACCGGAATGCACAGGCTCTCGATGTAAGCCGAGACATTGGCCAGTTCCTGCGCGTCGGTCAGTTCCTTGGCGAAGGGATACATGGTCGGGTTGTCACGCAGGCCGGCGCGGATGTCGGCCATCTGCTTGATCAGCACCGTGGTGTGCTGGCCGGCTAATTGCGGAAAGGTGCCATCGGGACGACCGGCGCCGGAAGGCAGGTGGCAGGCGCCGCAGACCTCGTAGCCCTCCTTGCCGGCCTTGGCCGTGCCCTTGAACTTGAGCGCCTCGATCTTCTCGCCTTCCTGCGCGTTCCATTGGTAATCCTTGGACTCGATGCCGGCCTTCTTTTCTGGCGGCGGACCGGCGTGGACGAATGCCGGGATCAGCGCAATCGAGAGCGCCAGTGTCAGTGCCTTGTACATGTTTGTTTCCTCATAAGTGTGTAGGGGCTGCCTCATGAAGCATCATGGCACCTCGTACATCAGCATTCATTGATACTGGTCAATAGGATCCGATTGCCTGCCAAAAAACGCCGCGACAGCCCGCTATTTGATCTCGGAGAGGTACTTGGCGATTTCCTTGATTTCCTCGTCAGAAACCAGATGCATGACGCCCTTCATCGCCGCCGCATTGCCATTGGCGCGCTTGCCGCTCTTGATGTCCAGCATCTGATTTTCGGCGTACTTGGCATTCTGTCCGGCCAGCCGCGGATATTCCGGCGTCAGCGGCTTCTTGGCGTCCTTGCCGTGACAGGCGACGCAGGTTTTTTCCAGGTAGAGCGCCTTGCCGTCGGCCAGAGCCGGGGTAGCGAAGGAAGCTGCGATGAGGGTGAGGCCTGTGGTGAGAATCAATGAGAGTTTCATGGCTATTCCTTTTCGTAAATGAACAGGGGGCAGAATAATTCTGCCCCCCGGGACCTGCCTTGATCTAATACAACTTACTTGACCTTCTTGGCTCCGTTCTGCTCAAGGTAGGTCTTGGCGCGCAGACCGAGGTCGGCGGTCTTGACCTGGTATTGCCAGATCTGCTCGGCCCAGAGGTTGGCATTTTCCCAATCCTTCTTGGCGGCAAAGCCTTCATGCTTCTCTTTCAGGCCCTTGGTCTTGCCCAGTTGGTCGAATGCATCTTCGACCA
>JBIJDJ010000243.1:0-3944 GCA_044344175.1 Sulfuritalea sp. | reverse complement strand
GATCCGGGCATGGAAGCAAAGCCTTACCGCTTCTGAATATCGCCTTGCTCTGCACTTCCTTCGGGTCGCCGCCAGCGCCGACCTTCGGGTTTTTTCAGTGCAGGTGGCGGGGCGCGCTTTCGGCCTGTTCTTCGGGCAGTTCGGCGTGCACGGGTTCGCCTTCGGGGTTCGGATACAGCGGCGCGCCGCAATCGTCGCAGAACTCCAGCGGAAAGCGCTGGTCGAGCATCAGCACGCTGGTGACGCCGGCCTCGCGCAGGGTGGCTTCGATCTGCGCCGGGGCTTCGTTGTTTTCGTCCTCGTGTTCCAGTAAGGGCCAGACCACGCCATGCACCACGTCGCTGCTGCCGCGCTGGGTGAAGCCGATGCGAAATTCTTCCAACTGACGATCATGGAAAGGAGCAACCACGGCGCGCAGTTCGGACGCCGGCTGATTCAGCACGGTCTGCAGGAAGGCCACGGCCGCCCGCAGCGACCAGGGGCGCGAGGCGCGGTCGGCATCGCGCACGGCGGCGTGGTAGGCCAGCACCGGAATGAATTCGAGGGCGCAGGCGGGCAGCAGTGGACGCAAGGCGTCGCCACCCTGTTGCGCCCATTGCCGAAACGATTCCGCCGGATCGCCGTCGTCTTCCTGCCAGCGGAACAGCGCTGCCCCGCGCGGCGCGGCGACGGCACCCAGCAGGTAGCGTGTATCGGAGAGGAAACTCATGGTTTCGGAGAGTTGCGCGGGGTCAACTTTCAAATTGCGGCCGTGGACCGCTGCCTTGGCCAACTTTTCCGCCAATTGCGCCGTATCGACGTAGTTTTGCGGCAACTGGTCGGGGCTGTAGAGGATGTCGGCAAGCCCGAGCTTGGCATCGGCGGCGAGCACATGGGCCTGCAGATGAACCCGGACCGCTTCCATTTGTGCCGCCGGAATGCTGCCCGATGGAATCTGGAAACGCGACCAGGCCAGGAGAGGCACGGCAATCATGACGACATCGAGTCCGCTGCTGCCTTCCGTACGCCGCGTTTCGGCGCAGGATTCGATCATGTCGGCCAGTTCGTCATAGGCACGCGAGCCGCCGTTATACAAGTGATCGAGCACGGCGATCAGGGTTTCTTCGCCGTTGTCGGCCAGCAAATGGTCTATGTGAGCCGCAAGACGGGTTTCCCACCAGGTGTCCTCGATCCGGTTCGAAGACTGGCTGAGCCGGGTTGCAAGGCGGGTAAGAAGCTCGGAGTCTGGCGTCTGGCGGGCGCGGCGTGGAAGTCGGGTGCGTTTCATGGCGGAAGGGGCCGAAAAAGCGATCGGCAGGGACAGTAGCCGCGAATTCTACCAGTTGGCCGCAGGCCGGATTTGCGGCGATAAGCTGATAAACTCCTCGTGTTTTTTTGCCAGCGGTGGTGCCCGATGTTCTCCAAGTTGATGCCCAGAGAGGCCAAGTTCTTCGATTTATTCAATGCTCACGCCGACCTCATAGTCAAGGGTGGCCGGCAACTGGTGGCTCTGGTGGATGATCTCGGGAAAGGCCATGAAGTGCTGGCGCAGCATGTGCAGGCCATCGACGAGATCGAGACGTCGGCCGACAAGATTACCCACGAAACCATCGCCCTGCTGCATACCTCCTTCAACACGCCGCTGGATCGCGACGAGATACATCAGCTGATCATGCGCATGGACGATATCCTCGACCTGATCCAGGATTTCGCCGAGGCGATGTATCTCTACGACATCCGTCAGCTGACGCCTGAAGCAACGCAGCTCTCGGACATAGTCGCCTCCAGTTGCGAGCGGGTGCGATCCGCCGTGATCCTGCTCAACAAGATGGATAATGCGCCGGCCATGCTCAAGCTGTGCCGCGAAATCGACCAGCTCGAATCCGATGCCGACCGCGCCATGCGCACCGGCATCACCAAGCTGTTCCGCGAAGAAGTGGATGTGCGCCAGTTGATCAAGCTGAAGGGCATCTACGAGCTGCTCGAGTCGGTGACCGATCGTTGCGAGGACGTGGCGAATATCATCGAGGGCATCATCCTCGAGAACTCCTGAGCGACCGTCATGCAAGCGGTCGAGATGAGTCTGACGGTGATCGTGGTGCTGGTGCTGCTGGCACTCGCCTTCGACTTCATGAACGGTTTTCACGACGCGGCAAATTCCATCGCCACGATTGTTTCCACCGGCGTCCTCAAACCGCAGCATGCGGTCGCATGGGCGGCTTTCTTTAACGTCGTCGCCATTGCGGTGTTCCAGCTCAAGGTGGCCAGCACCATCGGCAAGGGCACCATCGATCCGGCCGTCGTCGACCACTATGTGGTATTCGGTGCATTGATCGGCGCCATCGCCTGGAACATCATCACCTGGTACTACGGCATTCCTTCCAGTTCGTCCCACGCCCTGATCGGCGGGCTGGCCGGCGCCGCGATGGCCAAGGCCGGCACCGGATCCCTGGTATGGGCCGGCATCGGCAAGGTAGTGGCCTTCATCCTGATCGCGCCACTGCTCGGCTTCCTCCTCGGCGGAGCCCTGATGGTGGTGGTGTCCTGGCTGTGTAACCGAAGCACGCCGCGCAAGGTGGACAAGAGTTTTCGCCGCCTGCAACTGGTGTCGGCGGCTGCCTACAGCCTCGGCCACGGCGGCAACGACGCGCAGAAGACCATTGGCATCATCTGGATGCTGTTGCTCGCCGCCGGCATCTTGAAGACCGACGAATCGGTGCCGATTTGGGTGGTGATCTCCTGCTACACGGCAATGGGTCTCGGCACCATGTTCGGCGGCTGGCGCATCGTAAAGACCATGGGCCAGCGCATTACCAAGTTGCGTCCGGTGGGCGGCTTCTGCGCCGAGACCGGTGGCGCGATTACCTTGTTCATGGCCACCATGCTGGGTATTCCCGTGTCCACCACGCACACCATCACCGGCGCCATCGTCGGCGTCGGTACTTCCAAAGGGCCGAGCAACGTGCGCTGGGGTGTCGCCGGCAGCATCGTCTGGGCCTGGGTGCTGACCATCCCGGCCAGTGCGCTGATTGCCGCTGTCGCCTGGTGGCTGGGGCAGTTTCTGCTGTGAGCTGCGGCGGCGCACGAGCCGGCCGCCACTGATCTCCGGGCCGCATGAATTCCCGCATTGCTCCCGGCCCGGCGGCATTCGGCCTGATGGTGCTGCTATGCGCCATCTGGAGCCTGCAGCAAGTCGCCATCAAGTTCGCCACCGCCGAGATCAGTCCGATTCTGCAGGCCGGCCTGCGTTCCGGATTGGGTGCCGTGCTGGTTTATGCCTGGGCGCGCTGGCGCGGCATGGCCCTGTTTTCGCCCGATCGGTCGCTCAAGCCGGGCCTGCTGGCGGGTCTTCTGTTCGGGCTCGAATTCGTCTTCATCTTCGTCGGCATCGATCACACCACGGTATCGCGCATGGTGGTGTTCCTCTACGCCGGGCCCTGCTTTACCGTGCTCGGACTGCACTTCTTCGTGCCCGGCGAGCGCATGGGATGGCGGCAGGGGGCCGGAGTGCTGCTGGCTTTTGGCGGACTGATACTTGCGTTCATCGACAAGGCCGCGGGCGGCAGCTTGCTGGGGGATGCCCTCGGCGTGCTGGCAGCCCTGTTCTGGGCCGCGACGACGGTGGTGATCCGCGCCACCGCATTGACGAAGATAACGGCGACCAAGGTGCTGCTGTATCAACTGGTCGTGTCGGCTGCCGTCATGTTTCCGCTCTCCTGGCTGGTCGGCGAGCGCGGCATCGGCGTGTTGTCAGCGCCGACTTTGTGGGCCATGGCCTACCAGATCGTGATCGTCGCCTTCGTCAGTTATCTGGCATGGTTCTGGCTGCTGACACGCTATCTTGCGGGCCGCTTGCTGGTGTTCTCCTTCCTCACGCCATTGTTCGGCGTCGGGTTCGGCATGCTGCTGATGAATGACCAGCCCAGCCTGCACTTTTTTGCCGCCGCGGCGATGGTGGTGGGCGG